>NZ_JBFELV010000511.1:0-3369 GCF_041551955.1 Desulfosarcina sp. | reverse complement strand
TAGGCCCACGATTTCTCCGGAGTTGATCGAAAAACTCAGTTGGGACAGGGCCACCAGCCCGCCGAATCTTACCGTGATGTTTTCCAGTTCTAAATGTGCCATAGTGCCGACCCGTTAATTCCGTTGTAGTAAGAAAGTCTGCCGCCCGGAGTAGTCTCTGCGGGTTCCCCCCGTGTCATGTTTGATGCTGCCGTTCGCGCATTTCCATGTAGCCGTTGAATCGCCTCACGTGGGTTCGTGCGATGTCGCCGGCCGCTTCCGCCTTCCCGCTCTCCATGGCCGCCACCACGTTTTCGAGGTCCTGAAGATTCTCTTTCATTTCAGGCTCTTCCATGACCAAGAACTCGTCATAATACCGGCGAATATTCTCATGAATGGTTTTGAGAATGGAAATATAGATAGGGTTGCCCGTGATCTTGGCAAAATACAGGTGAATGTTTTTGTCTGCGGTGAGAAAATCGGAGACAGCCTCAGCACCCCGATCCACACATTTACGGGCTTCGTCCAGCAGCGTTTTGAGGTTGCGTGTGTCCGACGCTTTCATTCTCGATGTGGCCAGGACCACCACGTCGCCTTCCACCCGTTCGCGGAACTCGGCGATGTGCCGCAGGGACACCTGGTGGGAGCGAATCAACAGATCCAGGCTCTCGGCCACGAGGTCCGAGGAGACCGTTTTGACGACGGCGCCCCCGCCCATTCCCAGCTTAATCTCGATGAGCCCCTTTTGTTCAAGCACACGCAGGGCTTCACGCAGGGTGCTGCGGCTGGTCTGAAGCATTTCTTTGAGGTCGCGCTCGGCAGGCAGGCGATCGCCCACCTTCAGCTGGCCGTCGATGATCGCTTCCTGGATCTGTTCAACCACATCCTGGAAAATCCGGTTTTGTCTGGCAGCGCGGAACAAATGGGTCATCGATCAGCAGCTCGATCCTGAGTGGATATTAACAAATATCGCTTCAAAGCGGACCTGAAAAAGTCACTCCGGGGGAGTGATGGATTGATTTTCGGAATGGTCAGACCATTTATTATAATTGACTTCGTCTGTCAAGATGATTTTTTCTTTCGGCGCCATTTGACGGGCTTCCAGAGCTGCCCGGTGGAAAAGCATCCCCAGGACCAGCGCAGCCAGGACAGGAGGCTGAAGGCCAGCCAGAGCGACCAGACCAGCATGAGCAGGTGGTAAATCCACTGGGGCAGGCTTATCACCCAGGGGGTTGGCATGATTCCCTCAATTCGGTCCTGAGTCCAGTTCAGTTGAAAGCGCGTGGATTGGTTACCGGCAATCTGCATGTCCGGGATGCCCAGCAGGCCGCGCTCAATGGCGGTGTAGAGACCGGCCAAGGCCGCCGCAGTCAGGATTGCCAGAAGCAACTGCATGCCGTTAAACACCAAGGCGTTTTCCGGCGCTTTGCGGCAGCGAGCGCCCATGACCAGCAGCCAGCCCACAATCAGCAGGGCAACCACCGCCGGTACCTGGGTCAGCCCGAGCCCCAGCAGCAGCCAGTGCTGGGTGCGAAGGGGTGTCACCACCGTTTTTCCTAACCCCACAGCCACGGCCAGCACCACAATCAGATAGCTCCAGAAGAGGACGGCCGGTCCCAGCCTGGGCCCGCCGGCCAACAGAATCCAGCGATGATCGGGCATCTGGAAGGTCACGGCGGCATTGACGGCGGCATCGCCCACGTTGACATCAGGGCCCTTGACCCGGATCATCGAATCGCTCAACTGATTCCAGGCCAGGGTCACCGTCTGGCTGGCCGGCTCCAGGGGGACGGTTACCAGTCGGCCGTCCTGGCGGATGGGCAGGGTCTTGCCATCTACCGTAACCGTCTGCAGGTTGGCCTGCTCCGGCAATTCGATCTGATGGTGACCGCCTTGGCTGGAACGGATACCAAGGGTCAGCATCGCCCGGGAAAACCGCTGACCCGGGGTGAGCGTCAGCAGCGACCGGTCCACGGTGACCGTTCGACCGGTTACCGCCTGGGGGCGGGCTACATCGATGCGAACCTGTTCACCCGGCCACGGGCGCCACTGCGGTTGCCAATTGCTGTCGGCATCCTGGTGGTGCACCGCGGTCAGACCGGAGACGCTGCAGCGCCACATCGTAGCGGCATCCAGGGTCCAGCTTTCCATCCAAGGCACATCATGGGGTGCAGTCAGCAGGATCGTCGGCGCCATGGGAATCGTCGTGGAAAACTGCGCCTCCATTTCATCCGGGCCAAAAGAGACCCGGGCAAACCGGTCTTCCACATGAATTCCGGGGGTCGTGACCGAGGCACTTTCCATCAGCGGAATGGCCAGAACCGCCGGCACTCCCGGTTCAGTGAGCCGCTGGATGCGCGTGGTCACTTCCCACTGGATACCCAGGTGCAGGGTGTTCGAAACCTTGAAGAAGGCGGGAATATCGCTTCTGGGCAATTCGGCGGGCGATTCTCTGTCGCTCTGCATGCGGCTCAGGGCAATCGTGGCGTCCATGCTGCCGCCGGGCCCAAAGCCGCGGGCCTGCCATCCGACACCTGCGTAAGTGCCCACGTGGGGTACGATGGGAAAGGTGATGCGAATTTCATCGGCATTGCCAGGCGGTCCGGTCATCTTGACCTGGTGAACCCCCCTGGGCAGGACCATCCATAGGGTGCCGCGGTCGTCCCTGGAGAGGCTTTTCACCAGATGATTGTCAATCGTGATCCGGTTCGGTCGCCAGGTTTCCAGGGTGGCGGGCAAAGGGATAGCCGTGTCGACCTGGGCATGCATCTGCATGATCAGGCGAAGTTGGTCGGGGGTGGCCGCCAGCTCCAGCCGGCTTACATCGGCACAATGGGGAAGGCAGGGCGCCGGTTCGAGCAACCGTCGCTGGAGTTCATCCAACAGGTGTTGGGGCGGGAAGGCCTGCCCGGCGGGCTCGGCCTGAAGCGGCTGGACCGGTCCCATGAAAATCAATACCACAATCAGCGCGGAAACACCGGCCGACATCGGTGACGGCAGATGCCGGCGCCAGTTGCGCAAGTCCAGAACAGTCATGACCAGCAGGCACAGCAGCGCCACCCGAACCAATCCAAGGGCCAGGTTCAGGGTCGGCGAAACCAGCCACAGGCGAATCTGCTGGGTGCGGTCCACCGGTCCGTTCCAACGGAGGTGCACGGACCGCCACTGCCACGCCGGAAGACCGGGGCCGGTCTGGATCAAGGCGTCGGGATCCGATAAAAAACGGGTCTGACGGGTTTTCGTTTTGGGCGGGGACATCAGGATCTTGTCCGCGGCGCTGAGGACCCGTTGGCCGACCGAAGCGGGCTCGGGGGCGGCCGCCCTCTCCGACTCGAGGACCATACCGGTCCCGGTAATCGCCGGCCGGTAATGGATTTCATCGCCTCCTTC
>NZ_JBFELV010000510.1:0-3372 GCF_041551955.1 Desulfosarcina sp. | reverse complement strand
GTTTATGCCTTTTTTTGACATCCTGAAAATAAGGCCCTTTTTGGCCATCTCCTCCAATGCTTCGGCCATTTTCCTTTCGTCCCTGCCGGTGCGTGCAGCAATCCCCGCTGCAGGTTCAGGCATCATGGTGAGGGTGATGGCGACTTCGGCTTCTTCCGGGGTGAACAGGCGTTTCAGAATTCTCAGCTCCACACCGCTATCCGTGCTCGGGTAGCCCGCCGGCAGGTTGTCCAGGTGCTTGGCCAGTCGCTTGTAAACATCGGTCATGATCGTCTCCTTGTATGCATTTTATTATACCGATTGGTATGTGGCGCCCGATTACGCTTTCTGTTGCATGTCGGTGATTATTCTTTCCGCGGTGTCGATGGCGTTGAGCATGTATGATTCCTCGCCGGTGACTTTGGACAGAACGCTGCCGCCCTCCAGGAGGGCGATGAGAATTTCCGCCGCCTTGTGCGCATCGGTGGCCGTACCGATAATTCCCTCGGATTTTCCCTTTTCGATTAGGGTGATGATGCTCTTTTTCCATTTTACCAGCACATCCACGGCCATTTTCCGCAGCACGGCGTGGGTGTCGTCGGCCTCCACGGCGGTGTTGAGAATGGGGCAGCCACCGTAGGAGAGAATCATGCGATAGATTTTGCGAAAGCCGCGGGGATAGGCCAGCAGCTTGTCCATGGTCGAGCCGGCGGCCTCGAGCTCCTTGGTGAAGAAGTCGAAGATCAGGTCGATGTTGTGCTGGAAGGCATGCACGGCCACGTCATCCTTATCCTTGAAGTTGCCGTAAATACTGCCCTTGGTCAGGCCTGTGGCCGTGGTCAGGTCGGACATGGAGGTGCCGGCATAGCCCTTTTTGTTGAAGATGGGTGCCGCTGAATCGATGATCAATTGCCGGGTGCGTTCGGATCGGGGGTGGGTTGCTGATTTCATGGAACGGCTAATATACCAAGCGGTATATCAAGTCAACCTAAAGATGGGTTCCCCTGAATTGGGGAATTTAGGATTCAGGAATTTATGGCTTCGTGGAAAGAAGGTCTATTGGAAGGGGTCGGTTTTGGTTCAGGCCAAGGCCGCATCGCAAGCGAAACCGGAGGCGTAGCAGCGCTACGTCGAGGTTAGCGCTACAGCTTGACTTCGTGCTCGACAGAGCGAGAACGCCGGCCTGGGCTAAAAGATGCCTCTTCCAGTAGATCTTCTACGTGTAGCTGGTGCCATCCCAGCAATGCGTGCACAGTCGGTTTTTGGGCAGGCCGATGGCCGCCACCATGTCGTCCATGCGCTGGTATTTCAAGGTGGTCAGGTGCAACTGCTCCCGTATGCGGTCGATCATGGCCAGGTTTTTCTCGGATCCGTGGCGGGCGTATTCGTCCAGGTGCCTGTCCTCTGCCCCTTCTAACTGGCTGATTGCCGTGCGGCCCGCCAGGTCAAGGGTGGAGCGCGAAGTGGAGAAGTTGAGGAACTCGCAGGGGTGGATCAGGCAGGGACAGGCCGGCCGCATGTGCACTTCCCTGGCGCCGTATTCGAACAGCACCTGCACATTGTCGCGCAACTGGGTGCCCCGTACAATTGAATCTTCGCAAAAGAGAATGCGCTGGCCATCGATGAGCTGGCGAACGGGGATCAGCTTCATCCGGGCCACCAGATCGCGCATCTTTTGGTTTTGGGGCATGAAGCTGCGCGGCCAGGTGGGGGTGTATTTGACGAAAGGTCGCCGGTAGGGCAGGCCGCGTTGGTTGGCGTAGCCGATGCCGTGGCCGATGCCCGAATCCGGGATGCCGCCCACGAAATCCACTGGCGTGTCGTCATTGTCGGCCAGGGCCGCGCCGCAGCGGTTGCGCACCTCTTCCACATTGATGCCTTCGTATTCGGACGCCGGATAGCCATAGTAGACCCACAGGAAAGCGCAGACCTGCAAGGATTCACCAGGGGGTGCCTGCTGCTCCCAGCCGTCCGGATTGATCCGGATCACTTCGCCGGGACCCAGGCAGTGATCCACGTCGTAGCCCAGGTTGGGAAAGGCGCAGGTCTCGGAGCTGACGGCAAAGGCGCCCTCGCGGCAGCCGATGGTCAGGGGGGTCCGTCCCAACCGGTCACGGGCGGCGATGATGCCCTGGTCGGTGAGCAGCAGCATCGAACATGAGCCTTGGATGGCATCCTGGGCGTTTTTGATGCCGTCTACGTAGCTGTCGGCCTCGCAGATGAGCATGGCCACCACTTCGGTGGGGTGTACCTCACCGGCCGTGGTGTCCGAAAAGAAGTTTTTGCGCTTGAAGGCCCGCGTGACCAGCGCCTCCTGGTTGTTGATTTTACCTACGGTAACGATGCCGAAGGTCCCCATGTGAGAGCCCACGATCAGCGGCTGGGGGTCGGTATCGCTGATTACGCCGATGCCGAAATTGCCGTGGAAGCGGTTCAGGTCAGTTTCGAATTTGGTCCTGAAATAACTGTTTTCGATATTGTGAATGGCCCGTTGGATACCCGATTTGTTGCGTACGGCCATGCCGCCGCGGCGGGTGCCCAGGTGTGAGTGGTAATCCGTGCCGTAGTAAAGTTCAGATACGCAGTCAGCTGTTGAAACGACGCCAAACAATCCGCCCATGTGCTTCCCCTTCCGGTGGCTGTGGATTTACGAAGCAGCTATTTTTCGAACACGGTAACAGAAAATGGTCGAAAAAAGAGATGATTCGTCCGAGGTAAATGAAGCGGGACTGAAAATCAAGGGGCAATATCCCACAGAGAGGACGCCCCCCATTTTATTTACTGGCAGAGCCGGTCATTTTCTGCAGGGCAACGGCCGCAGTAAAAGCGATCAGGCCCAAGCCATCAGCCCAGTATGCGGGCCAGAAAAGGCCGGCGGCGGCGATCCAGAACAGCATGGTTTCCGGCCAGGTGGCCCGGCGGATCAAATAGCGTTCGATGGCCGAAGCGAAGGCGATCAGTCCCAGCATGGTGGTGGCCATGGTCAACCCCACCTGCCAGTGAAGCAGTTCATAGCCGGGACCCATTCCCAGCAGCGGGCGATCGGCCATGATGATGGGAATGATGTAGAGCCCCTTGGCCAGCTTCCACGAGGTAAAGGCCGTGCGCATGGGGTTGGCGCCGGCCACGCCGGCGCCGGCGAAACTTGCCAGGCTCACCGGCGGAGTCACGTTGGCGTCCTGGGAGTACCAGAAAACGATCATGTGGCTGACCAATAACGGAACGCCCATGTCCAGCAGGGCCGGCCCGGCCAGGGTGGCCAGAACGATATAGCTTGCCGTGACCGGCAGGCCCATGCCCAGCACCAGCGACGCACCGCCGATCAGCAGGATGGCCAGAACCTTGATCCCGTAGCTCAGGTCCAGCACCAGGCTGGAGAATTTCAGCCCCATG
>NZ_JBFELV010000509.1:0-3374 GCF_041551955.1 Desulfosarcina sp. | reverse complement strand
TTATTAAAAATGTAAAAAAAGGGGACCAACACCCTGCCTTAATTTTACGCGATGGTTTTGGATCAGTGATCAGCGTCCTGGGACGGACAGGGGGCGTTGCCATAGCTGTCCTTGTCCCGGATGCGGCCGTCAGGACGATGAATGACGACCTCGCTCGTTTGTTTTTGGGCGATGCCGCGAGCGGCGTCAATCGCCTCCGACTGGGTGGAATGGGTCGAGGTTATGGTTTTGCACTGTCTATGCTTTGGATCTTGGGGCTACCGGGATTAACCCAAGCGGTCTGGAACAAAGAATGACCAGAAAAAAAAACTCCCGGTCCCGAAAGATCCGGAGCCGAGAGCTTTTAATATCGAACTTATCGTCTTTAAAAAAGTGTTTGCCAGGTCAGCATTCAGCAACGGTCAGGCATTCCCCAAACGGAGGATTTATCCCTCCCATACCCAGCTTTGCCCACAATACCGGATAACCGGGATCATCGGGAAAGCGGGTTCCTTCCAGGTCGGTTAGATAAACCAAATATGCGGGGCGCAGTCCCTTTTCATCCACCCATTCGATGGGCGGTCGAAAATTCGTCCCCCCGCCGCCGATGGGATGGATCTTTATCGGCATATCGTGTCGACAAAAAGTCTCCACGCGCTTAACCCGGGTGTCGCAGTAAACCACCTTGACATTGGTTTCCACGGCTTCCACGATGGCCGTTATCTCGGATGCGAACTGCGCCACTTGCCGATCACCTATAGATCCGGAAGTATCCACCGCGATAACCCCCTCTCCGATGGCCATGGAAGCCAGGGCCGGCAGATAGAGTCCCAGGTGGACATATCTTCGATTGGGCGGCGTCCATGAATAATCGTTGCACGTAACCTGCTGCATGAATCGCCTGAGAACTTCTCGCCAATCGACCCGAGGACGGGTGATCGTTTGCACCAAACGCTCCAGTCCGCCCGGAATATTCCCCATGGCCTTGGCCTGGGTGTAGGCTTGGGCAACCATTACCTTGACCTCTTGCAGGGCTTGAGCCATTTCCGCAGGAGTGGCTTTTTTACCATTCTTGCCCGGATAGTCCCGGACCTCCCCGAATTCATCCGGGCCATTGGACTTAACTTTTACTTCCGGCAGTCGCATATAGATAGCTTCCGCGGACTGGTCTGTGCCCATGCCGCCCAGCACTCCCGCAGGTAAGACAAATCCGCTCTCTTTTAAAATGTCGTTGATCGCGTAATCACAGGCAGCGTTCCACTTGCCGAACTCTCGAGCGCCCCGCCTTAAATGATGGGCCAGGGCCACATGCATCACCTCGTGGGCGACCAAACCTTTGATTTGGTCGGTATTGAGGCTGTTTACAAAGTCCGGGTTATAGGCAATGACAATCCCGTTGGTATAGGCGGTTTGGCAATCCGGATCGGCAACCAGTCCCATGCGCAAGGCCAGGCTACCGAAAAAGGGATGATCGAGGGACACCGCAATCCGTGCCTTGTTCATTTTATCCATTTCCGATGTATCCTTTCATGGTTTCCAGAATGGCCGACGCATCGGTGGCCACCTGGGAGCGTTTTTTCAGGTTGGTACGCAACTCATCCGGTTCAAAGCGGCAGAGCTTATCCTCGACTTGATGGCGCATATCCTCCAGTTCCTTGGAGTCGCTGAGGTTTAGCCTGGGCAGGAGCGCACACAACTCACACAGGTTGTTCACCAGGGAATTGCGAAACACCGCATCCGCCTGGTGGAGCTTGTCAGCCATGTGTTTGACGCTCTGGTAGAGCCGGTTCCACACATCCCGCATGGCCTCCTCAAAGGCCGACTGGTTGCGCGCTTGTATCCGCTTTCGGATTTGATCGATCTCTTCCGCCTGAAGGGTCACGCGAAAATCCGCTGCCGAGGGCAGGGGATCGATGAACACCTCAAGGCCATATTTGTTTTCGATTTGTGCACCATCAGGGTAATCTCCGCGGTTGAACATGTCATTTAAACGTACCCGGGCATCTTCAACCAGGTCCTTGTAGTCGGCAATGAACCGCGCTACGGCTTCCTCGAAGCTGGCCTTTAACATTCTCATCTCGCTGGTATAGGGCAGATAGTTCTTCGACAGCAGGATTCTGGATCCATCGTCGCCCCAGGGCAGGGTGTTTTCATAGTGAAAACTACGAACCGCATTGGCTGTTTTGGAGACTGTTTTGATGGCGTCTTCCGCTACCAGCCGCTTATTGAAACTCCCTGAATTTGTAGCGTTGTAGGCCTTCTCAATTTTATGGGTTACCTGTTTATCCTGCTTCCTGGCGCCCCATTGTTTGATGTGCAGGCGCACCAGCATAGCCTTTTGTGTAATCTCTGTCATTTTTCTTCTCCTCTTATTAAATCAGCACGTCCTGGTGATTGGCCGACCATTCGATAAAAGCCCGCGTGTTTTGAACCTCGGGTGCGTAATGAATCGCATCGCGAACCAGCAGAACTGAAAATTCCGCCGGCAGCCGCAGGGCATACGCAATCAGACGCCCGAAGTTATTGTCGCTGGCCTTTTTTGCCAGGGCGCCACACAAGGCATAGAGGGCGGCCGGATCTTCAGGCACTATTGCCCCGGACGGATTTATCAAGACAGCATCCGGGCTTGGCAGGGACCGAAAAATCCGCAGAAAACCCAGTATTTCGATGGCCGCCCCTTCACCGACGGTGCCGGCTAAAAGATCGTATTCCACATCCGAGGAGGGGTTTTGCCCCAATACATTGGAGACAAACTCCCAGGACCTGGGGCTTGGAAAGGCTTTTTCGTCCGCCCGGCCTTCGAACTGATGCAGCAGTTCCGGACGGAATCTTATAAATGCGATGACTTCGTTCTTTATCCCACGCCTCAATGCCCAGGCGGTCCAGTCTTCGACGTCAGCATCAAAATTGATATGGACGAACCGGTTGGCCAGGGCGGAAGGCATCCGGTGGGTGACGGCACGATCACTTTCCCGATTCCCGGCTGCAATGACAGCCCAGCCTTCAGGCAATATGTACTCACCGATGCGCCGGTCAAGGACGAGCTGATAGCAGGCCGCCTGTACTAAGGGCGGTGCTGCGTTCAGTTCATCCAAAAAGAGCACTCCCTTTCCATCTTGGGGCAGAAAATCGGGTGTGGCCCAATGCGCACGATGATCGCCGTTGATGTGGGGTAGGCCTCTCAGGTCCACGGGATCGAGCAGAACGGCGCGGACATCGGTGCAATCTACCTCAAGTTCTCTTGTTATCTGTTGAACAACCTGTGATTTGCCGACCCCGGGAGGACCCCACAGAAAGACGGGTTGCCGGCACTTGATGAGGATTTTTAAACTGGTTTGTACGTTGGATGGTTTCATTGATGACCTCCCTTTGGGCAGCCGCAAAGGTTCCTGTTG
>NZ_JBFELV010000508.1:0-3381 GCF_041551955.1 Desulfosarcina sp. | reverse complement strand
TTAAGGCCGTTGCGATGGCCGGCCACAAGTCTATCGGCGTCGTCATCCTTGTGCTGATGGTCGGCCGCATCGCCTGGCGTCGTGCCAATCCACAACCGCGCGACCTGGGCAGCATCCCCGTGCTGAACTACATCGCCCACCTGGTACATATTTTTTTGTATGTGTTGCTGCTCCTCCAGCCGCTGGTGGGCATCCTCATGTCCCAGGCCTATGGCTATCCGGTCTCCGTTTTTGGAATCTTCAGACTGCCTCCGTTGGTATGGCAAAGTTCGTCGCTGGGAAATTTCTTGCGGGAGGCTCACGGCGTGACCGCCGCCCTGCTTGCGACCTTCATTGTCATCCATGTTGCGGCCGCGTTGAAACATCACTTTGTCGATCGGGATCGGACGCTGAGGCGCATGCTCTTCGGGTGACGGATTCGTAAAAAAAACCGATCCGCTTTCAGGCAAGCCATAGAATCCCGTTGGGCCATGGTAAACGTACATTCAGATTTCAATTTTTATGCGGAAAGAGGAGCCATGTCATGCATCAGGTCATGATCCATCCGGCAAGCTACGAGACCGTCCGTGGGGCGATAGACCATGCCTTTGATTTGTTTCCCCAGGATCTTAAAAATAAACAGGTCGTTATCAAGCCCAACGTGCTGCGGGGATCAAAGGCCGCCGAGGGAATTGTCACCCATCCGGCCGTACTGGCTGCGGTGGTCGAAAAAGTGCAAACCATGGGTCCGGCTTCGATTGTCGTGGGTGACAATCCCGGCCTTTTCAGCTACGGCGCCAATGAGGCAGCCTTCGAGCAGACCGGTCTCATGGCCGCCGCCCGTGGCACTTACCGCAACATCGGTTTAGATGCGGTTTCTTTGCCCTTTCACCCTGATTTCGTGGAGACGGTGAACGTTTCTCGTGCCATCGTCGATGCAGACATCGTCATCAGTCTGCCCAAGTTCAAAACCCACGGACTTACGGTCATGACCGGCGCCATCAAGAACAGCTACGGTATCCTGCCCGGCGCACAGAAGGCCAGGTTGCACAAGCTCGCCGGTAATCCATCCCGGTTTCACGATCTGGTGGTGGAGGTGTTCAGGCTGCGTGTCCCGGACCTGTTCATCGTCGATGCGGTCGTGGGCATGGAGGGCAACGGCCCGGCCTCGCCGGAACTGCGCGAGATCGGCCTGATTCTGGCTGGGGACAACGCCGTGGCCGTAGACGCGGTCATGGCGGCCATGATGGGACTGGATCCAAGTCGGCTGCGATTTCTCAGGAGAGCCGCCGAAGCCGGTCTGGGCGCCTGGAACTTGGAGGAGATTCGAATCGACGGCAATCTGGCGCAATTGGATAATTTTAAGCTGCCGCCATTGGGCGGCGAGGCCATCCAGGACAATGCAGCCGTTCAGGAGATGTTGGAAAGCAAAACCCGGCTCACGCCCCGGGCGGATCCAGACGGCTGCACGGCCTGCGGCACCTGTGTGGAGCAGTGTCCCGCCCAGGCGCTGTCCATGCCCGAAGATTTGCCCCAGGTGGACATGGGCCTTTGCGTAACCTGCTTTTGCTGCCAGGAGATTTGCCCGGAAAAGGCCATGGTCCTGCAGTAATACGCACAACAGGGAAAACCCGGAATGAAGAACGCCTATCTCGCCTTCTGCTCGCCGGCCGGGTCCACCGGCCATGTGGCCCGGGTCATCGCCGATGCCCTTGAAGAGAGATCCGTCAGCATCCACCTGCTGGATTTAAGTGCCGGTCAGGATCCTTCCCCTTTCATCGAATTGCTGAAAACTGCCGATGCAGACGATTGTCTTTTTGTCGGGTCGCCGGTTTATCGGGATGTGGCCGTTCCGCTCATCTCAGGTCGCCTCATTTCTGTGATAGATTCTTTTTCCAAATGTAATCTGCAATGAACTGGAAACGCTGCCATTTCCCATATGTAGTGGTGCTTGTAATTTACATATAATCCGGTTGCTTAGGGACATACTGGCAAGAGCACCAGTAAACACACGAAGCGGAGGGGGCCGTTTTTATGCGATAGCCATCGCGTATTTGCTCGGCCATGAAAATTTTACCTCTGATCAGAGGAGCATCTATCCCAGCATTTGACAAGGATGCGATTTGGAAGCTACTCTCAATGTATCACCAAGTCGACAATACAACGGGAGGTTACATGTAATGGATAAGATCAACTTAGGATCAACTATACCCGCATATCCCATGCCTGTTTCGCTTGTTGGTGCACATGTGGAGGGCAAACCGAATTTTTTGGCCGTGGCATGGTTTACCATGGCGAGTTATAAACCACCAAGAATTGCCATTTCCCTTGGGAAGGGCCATCATACTAATCCTGGAATAAAGGAAAATAAAACCTTTAGCGTTTGCTTGCCTTCGGAGGATATGGTCGAAATAACTGATTATTGCGGAATTGTCTCAGGTAAAAAATCCGATAAATCGGAAATTTTTGATCTTTTTTATGGGGAGTTGAAAACAGCCCCGCTGATCAGAGACTGTCCATTATGCATGGAATGTAAGCTGGTGGAAATTGTTGAAAGTGGTCCAAATGAAATATTCATTGGTGAAATTGTGGGAACCTACACAGAAGAGAAATTTCTGACTGATGGCAAATTGGATTTTAGAAAAATGAAACCTTTGATACTTTCCCAACCGGACACTTCTTATTGGCGCCTTGGACAACAGGTGGCCAAAGCTTGGAATATTGGTAAAAGATATAAAGTTAAACGCAAGTAATATCGTTTACAAAACCTAATGTATCGTCAACAAACAAAGGATTTTAATAAAGTGAACCCAGGGGGAGTTGTAATTCCTGTTTTACGAGTGAAAATCTGGGTTTGATACCTCCAATTGATCACCAGCTTGGGCAATGACCGTGTAACAAAGACGCTCTCAATATAAATCATTACGCTGAAAAATGACACGTTGAGGGAAAAAAAGGTGAACGATTTAATTTGTTACTGTTTCGAATACTCCGTTCATGATATCCAAAAAGATTATCAAGATAACGGAAAATCCACGATAATGGAAAAAATCCAAACAGAAAAGAAATTTGGTAATTGCCAATGCGGAATAAAAAATCCAAAGGGCAAATGATGTTTAGGAGATGTTCGCCAGGTGGTGGACAAGGTGAAAAGTAAAAGGTAAAACGTTACCCTTTTTGGTATCATCCGATCACTGGATTTTTAATGGTCAACAGAACACCGATTATCTCAATCAATCTGAAATTGGGCTAAAACTGAAATATGGTATTGTTATCTGTACCAAGCCCTTGAATGATTTCGGATCACCGGAATGTGGATATCTATAATCGAGGCTTACTGATGAATATTTGGAGGAATCATTAAAAAAAGGCAAGGCCCTTTTTTGACCCTGCCTTCAATTG
>NZ_JBFELV010000507.1:0-3421 GCF_041551955.1 Desulfosarcina sp. | reverse complement strand
TTTGGCGTGCTGTTGGGCGCCATTGCGGTACTGGGCGAATCCAACCAGCTCCTGCGGCTGGAAACGGAAGATCTAATATATTGAAAATGAAATACAAAATTTAAGGGGAAGAACAATGTGTATCAAACCAATCCTGATCATCTGTTTGACTGTGTTGGTGTTAGCACCAATATCCTGGGCTGAGGAAAAAGGCGGCGGGGATCTGCGAGCAGCCGTCCAGAATCCGGTGGGCGCCATGTATAGTCTTCCGTTCAAATTTAACTTTGATTATGGCGCACCCAACGGCGAAGCCTCTTTTCTGAACATCCAGCCGGTGATACCGATTACCGTGGGTGACTGGAATTACATCAACCGGATTATTGCCCCCCTTATCGATACACCCGGCCAGGTGACGGGCACCCCCGAGATCCCCAACCCGCCCCCCGGTGACGGGGCCACCGGGCTGGGCGACATTAATTACTCCCTGTTCGTTTCACCGGCACAACCAAAAGGCTTCATCTGGGGCCTCGGCCCATCCATCATGTTGCCGACGGCATCCGACGACCAGCTCGGATCTGAAAAGTGGAGCGCCGGTCCCACCGGCGTCGTCCTGGTCCAACCCAAATGGGGGACCTACGGCGGTCTTGTCCGGCAACTCTGGTCCATTGCCGGCGAAGATGACCGTGCCAGCGTCAACCAGACCCTGATCGAGCCCTTCCTGAACTACAACCTTCCCAACGGCTGGTATTTGGTCACCGACATGGTCATCACGGCCAACTGGCAGGCCGACTCGAGCAACCGCTGGACCGTGCCCCTGGGCGGCGGGTTTGGCAAGCTGCTCAAAATCGGCAGCCAGGCCATCAATGTGCGTGCGGAAGCCTACTACAATGTCGAAAAACCGGATTCGGCGCCGGACTGGCAATGGGGATTTACGATTCAGTTCCTGTTTCCCAAATGAATGACCTGCGAAAAATTTCATTTTAACGTTAACCATCAACGCACGGAGGAATAAAAAATGAGAAACAATAAATCCATTATGGCGATGGCTTTATTGCTGGCCCTGTGCCTGGTAGTTCCGTCAGCCCTTGCCGCCGACAAACCCAACATCCTCGTCATCTGGGGCGACGACATCGGTGTCCATAACATCAGCGCCTACAACCACGGCATCATGGGTTACAAAACGCCCAATATTGACCGCATTGCGAAAGAAGGCGCATTGTTCACCGACTCATATGCCCAGCAGAGCTGCACGGCCGGCCGGGCGTCTTTCATCCTCGGTCAGCACCCGTTCCGGACGGGCCTGCTGACCATCGGTATGCCCGGCTCCGATCATGGCATTCCCGACTGGGCGCCGACCATTGCCGACCTGCTCAAGGAACAGGGCTACACCAGCGGCCAGTTCGGGAAAAATCACCTGGGCGACCGCGACAAGCACTTGCCCACCGTCCATGGCTTTGATGAATTTTTCGGCAATCTCTACCACCTGAACGCGGAAGAAGAGCCGGAGACCTACTACTACCCGAAGGACCCCGAGTTCCGCAAGGAGTTCGGCCCTCGCGGTGTCATTCACTCCTTTGCGGACGGCAAAATCGAGGACACCGGTCCGCTGACCCGCAAACGTATGGAAACAGTCGACGAAGATTTCCAGGGCGCGGCTGAGGACTTCATGGAACGTGCCGTTAAGGCTGACAAGCCGTTTTTTGTCTGGCTGAGTGCCACACGGATGCACGTGTGGACGCGACTCAAGAAGGAGTCAGTGGGCCGCACCGGCATCGGCCTCTATCCTGATGGCATGGCTGAACACGACGATGCGGTGGGCAAGGCGCTGGCTAAGCTCGAGGAACTCGGCATCGCCGACAATACGATCGTGATCTACAGCACCGACAACGGGGCGGAATCATTCACATGGCCGGATGGCGGGATCACACCGTTCCACGGAGAAAAGGGCACTACCTGGGAAGGTGGTTTCCGCGTGCCGCTGGTCGTAAGATGGCCTGGAGTGATCAAGCCGGGGTCCGTCTTCAATGGAATCGTTTCGCAAGAAGACTGGATGCCAACGTTTCTCGCGGCTGCTGGCGAGCCGAATATTGTGGAAAAATTAAAGAAGGGGCACAAGGCCAACGGCAAGACCTGGAAGGTGCATGCTGACGGTTTCAATCTCATGCCCTATCTTAAGGGCGAGACCGCCGAAAGTCCCCGCAAGCAAATCATGTATTTCAGCCAGGGCGGTGAGCTGAATGCCGTGCGTTACGCAGACTGGAAAGTGCATTTCGCCCAGATCAGAGGAAACATTGCCACCGGCGAACGCGTTGTTACCGGTTGGCCGGCACTGGTGAATCTGAGGGCCGACCCTTACGAGCAGATGATGTTTGAAGGTGAAATGGGCTACCTGCGCTGGTATGCGGATAACATGTGGATCTTCGTGCCGATTCAGGGCGTCATCAAGGAGTTCCTCGCGACGATTCCGGACTACCCGCTCCAAAAGGGCTCCAGCCTGAGTGCTGCAGGCATCAACTACGGGCTGTTTGAAAAGATGGACGCACTCAAGCGTCTCCAGCAGCTGGAAACCATCAGCCGGCCGAACAATTAGTTCGCCTATTCACTGTCGTGGCGTCATTGCGCCGTTGCGTGACAAAAAGAAAATAATCTCACGCAACGGCGCAACGATAAATAAAGAAATCAACGATTAACTAGCATTGTCATATCAAGCGGCATCGAGAGGGTGAATTTGTTTGAGTTCCTTTTCATACAACCGCTCCGATTCCCAGATGTCTCTTGAGTGTTGAACCTTCAACCAAAATTCCGGAGAATTGCCGAACAGTCGGGATAACCGTAATGCCATGACCGGCGAGATGGAGCGGCGCTCTCGCAATAGTTCATTGATGGTCTGGCGTGAGACACCCAAGGCAGAAGCCAATGAGGCCGCATTCAAACCATAGTCAGGCATAAAATCTTCCCTTAGCATTTCGCCGGGATGAGTTGGGGCAAATTCTCTTTTTGTGGTGTTCGCTATGGCCATTTTCAGACTCCCTAATGATAGTCGGTTATTTGAACGTCATAGGCATCGCCATCGATGAAGCGGAAGCAGATGCGCCATGATCATTAATGGATATGGCGTATTGGCCTTCTCTCGATCCTCGCAAGGCATGAAGACGATTGCTGGGAGGCACCCTGAGATCTTTCAAAGTGGTCGCCAAATGGACATACTCCAAACGCCTCACGGCTCTTCGAATTAAATCCGGGGGGAGCCGTGTTGATTTACCTTTGATAAAAACGTGTTGGGTCTCTTTATCGGCAAAGGTTTTTATCATTGGAGGAATGTAAACTGTCACGTGACAGTTGTCAACCGTTTCAACTTAAGAGGTGAAAATTAATTTAATTTCGTGGCGCCAATGCGGCGTGGCGTGAGACATTTAAGTCAAGCCACAAGCCACGGCGCAAC
>NZ_JBFELV010000506.1:0-3424 GCF_041551955.1 Desulfosarcina sp. | reverse complement strand
TTCGGGGTTCTCAGTTCGGGGTTATTGAAATCAATTAGTCATCGCTTTAAGCTTGGTTTTTTTACTTCTTAAACATAGCACTGAACCCTAATTCATTTATATTTTGAGCCCTTGAAATCGTTGTTCTGAAGATACCGAAGCAGACCGCCGATAAGCCGGGCGGTCGTGTCAGCTTCCGTGTAGAGTTCTTCAAAGTGCGTTTGGTTCAAATAGCAAGCATCTAAAGCGACATACAGCTGAGACTGGATTTCCGACACAGAGCATTTCGCCACGGAAAGAAACTGGATGAACTCTTTGTTGCCGCCGCGGCCGAATCCTTCCGCAATATTGGCCATGGTAGAAACCGCAGCGCGCCTGATCTGATCTCGCAATCCGAAATCTCGAGCAAAGCTGCCGCCATTGGTTGCTGCATAGATAGCCGTCGTCAACTCTCTGGCCTTTTTCCAGGCCTCGATATCCTCAAACTTATCAAATGACGACATTTACCCCCCAACCCAGAACCCAGAACCCAGAACCAGAACTCAGAACTTCCCAATCACGTCATAAAGCGGCAAGAGGATCGACAGGACGATGAAACCGAAAATGCCTCCCAGCATGATGATGGACATGGGTTCGATGCTGGCGATCATGGTCTGGACGGTCCGTTTGGCCTCCCGGTCGTAGTAAGTGCCCAACCGTTCGAAGCAGACATCCAGGGTGCCGGTGGTTTCGCCGTTGCGAATGGCGCCGAGCAGCAGCGGGGGGAAACCGCCGGCCTTGTCGAAGCCGTCAGAGATGGCGTCGCCGCGTTGAACCGCATCAAAGGCTTTTTTGAGCAGCATTTCTAGGTAGCGGTTGCCCAGCACGTTGGCTGAAAGGATCTCGAATATTCCGTTAATCGACATGCCGGCCTGGTACATGGTGGCAAAATTGTGGCTGAGCCGAGCCATGGCGATGTTCGAGATCACCCCACCGATGACCGGCATGTTGAGAAGTTGCCGGTGAAACAGTACCCCGCCTTTCTCGGTGAGCTGAAGTACGTAGACGGCGATCGCGGACAGCACCATCGCCGTGGTGATGACGGCCCACCAGTTTCTGAAGAAGTGGCTCAGGTCCAGGATGAAGCGGGTCATGGTCGGCAGGTTGACACCCATCTGCACCAGCAGGCCGGCTAGCTGAGGCAGTACATACCCCACCCAGACGCCAATCACGGCCACGATGACGATGATCACGAACGTCGGGTAGATGGCCGCTCGCCTGACCGTCGAGCGGATCTCTTCCCGCCACTCCAGAAACGCGGAGAGATCCTTGAGACATTTGGGCAGTACGCCGGTCTCCTCGCCCATGCGGATGATGGCCAGGTCGAGCTTGCCGAAGACCTTGGGAAACCGGGACATGGCGGTGGTGAAGGTGTTGCCGTTTTCGATGGCGATGCGAATCTCGTCGACGATACGCCGCATTGGCCGTGAGGGCAGCCCGACGGCATTTTCCTCGAGTGCCGACAGCATCGGCAGGCCCAGTTCCAGGGTCTGGTGGAGCCGGTGGTAGAACTCGATGATATCGCGAGGGCGGACCCGATCCCCAAGGATGCTTTTGCCCAGGAACCCGTCGGTTTGCCGCTGGCTGGATATCAGGGTGAGTTCCTTGTCCAGCAGCTTGGTTTCCAGTTCCTTTTCGCTGGCGGCAATAGTGCTTCCTTTTAACAAAAGGCCGGCATTGTCTATGGCCTGGTAACCAAATTTAGGCATCGGCCACCACCCGGTAGACTTCCTCGAAGGAGGTGATGCCGGCGGCCGCCTTTTTCAGGGCTTGCTTGAGCATCAGACTGGTGCCGGCATTCACGGCCGCCTCTTCGATGGTGCTGTGCAACGCGCCGGTAAAGATCAGGCCCTGGATCTCCCGGTCCACACGGATGACTTCATAAATGCCTGTTCTGCCGCGGTAGCCGGCATGGTAGCAGGAATCGCACCCGACCGGCACCACCAGGCGCTCAGGGGGGACAATGCCGTGCTGGTCGAACAATGCGATCTGCCGTTCGTCGGGCTCGGCGTGGTCGCAGCAGTTCGTGCAGATTTTGCGGACCAGGCGCTGGGCGATGACCAGGCTCAGGGATGAGGCCAAAATGCCCTTGCTCACCCCCAGGTCCAGCAGGCGGTTGATCGCCGACGCGGCGTCATTGGTGTGCAGGGTGGAAAAAACCAGGTGACCGGTCATGGATGCCCGCAGGGCCAGGTCGGCCGTTTCCGTGTCCCGGATTTCACCCACCAGGATGATGTCCGGGTCCTGGCGCATGGCCGACCGCAGGGCGTTGCCGAAGGAGAGCCCCGCCTTGGGGTTGACGGCGGTCTGGCGAATGGTCGGGATGATGTACTCGATGGGATCCTCGACGGTCATCACGTTGATGTTGGGGCTGTTGACCGTCATCAGGGCCGAGTAGAGCGTCGTTGTCTTGCCTGAACCGGTGGGACCGGTGGCCACGATCAGGCCGTAGGGCCGCTTGATGTGTGACAGGAAAAGATCGAAGTCGGATTCCTCCAGGCCCAGGCGCCGCAGGTCGCCGACCACCTTGCTGTAGATCAGCAGCCGCATGACCGCGGTTTCCCCCAGGTGGGTGGGGAAGGTGGAGACGCGGATATCGATTTCCCCGATTTCACCGGAATACTTGATGCGCCCGTCGTGGGGGATGTTGGGGTTGGAGATGTCCATGTCCGCCATGATCTTGAACCGGGTGAGCAGGCTCTTGTGAAAGCGGATCGGAAAGAGGAACTTCTGCTGCAGCACGCCGTCGATGCGGTAGTAGATGCGGGACAGCTTCACGTCTGGCACCACGTGGATGTCGCTGGCGCCCAGCACCAACCCTTTTTCGATCAGCCGGTCCCCCAGCAGGACGATCTGGTTCTCTTCGAATTCGTCGTCGGTTACCGTGGCCCGCGTAATTCGATCGATGTCGACGTCGATGGCCAGGGCCGTCTTGTAGTAGAGTTCGATGGCACTCGCCAGCCAGTCCTTGGAAGCGATATAGGTTTCCACGCGGCAGCCGGTGATGCGGGCCAGTTTGTCCTTGGCGACCACGTCAAAGGGGTTGTTGGTGGCGGCCAGGATGGTGTTGTTGCGTTTCTGCAGCGGCATGATGCCGTGGGAGGTAATGAACTCCTGGGGGACCTGGGAGATGAGGCCGGGGTCCACCTTGATGGCATCCGTATCGAGAAGCTTGGCGCCGCTTTGCACTGCCAGGCACATCTGGAGCTGTTCCTGGGTGACCCAGTCCAGGCGCAGGAGCACGTCGCCCAGCATGATCCCTGTTTTTTTGGATTCCGTGAGGGCCAGTTCCAGTTGATCCTGGTCGACGTACCCCAGGTCGATAAGAATATCGCCAATGCGTTTTGCCATCTTACTGCCCTGTTGCCGTTGATTGGGCGGTGTCGAGATACCGCCTGAGGATTTG
>NZ_JBFELV010000505.1:0-3425 GCF_041551955.1 Desulfosarcina sp. | reverse complement strand
CAAGCGTAAAAAAGATCCCGGCCATGAAAGCGACGCCCGGACGGCCGAGGATCAAAACCAGCGTAAAACGAACCGACGCGAACGGGAATGCGAGGGTTACACCTATATAGAGATGGTCGGATGGATGGATCGCCGTGAAAAATGCCGGCGGGATGATGACCGATTCAATGAGTGATTGCATTGAACCCCATGAAAACCATCATCAATAAAGAAAGATTGCCACGCGTTTCTGTGCCGCAGTTAAATTTGTGCAGTGCAACATTTATTTATTGACAAGGCTGCTCGGCGGCCTATAATAGGCACTGACGAGCATGTCCGCGCCGGCGTGTGGGCGGACTCCGCCGCGATGTTTAGGCCTTTTAGACCCCGCTCCCGAGCGGATGGATGATGCGCCTGTTTTGATAACCGAGAGACCGGTGCATCGCCCCTGCCGCATCTCGGCGCCGCGGATGGTTGCAGCTCGCAATCGTGTGTCATCACTTGATTATGAATCCATACAAACGGAGGGAACGATGATGGACAACAAGCAAATCGCCAAACAGATGATCCAGTTCAACAAGGCTGTCTTCGACAACAGTTTCAAGGCCATGACAATGGTGGTCGAGCAGAATGACAAAATGTTCGAAGCCTTTTTCACTCAGGCGACATGGCTGCCGGAAGAGGGCAAAGCGGCCATCCAAAAATGGGTGTCGGCGTATCGCACCGGATGTAACGATTTTAAAAAACTGATGGATGACAACTACGCCAAGGTGGAATCCTTTTTTGACAAGGCCTGATCGATCATCGGCACAATTGGGTCACACCGCTGCTGTGAGGACCCAACGGCTGCCAAAAATGAGCAGCTTACAAGGAGAACCGTATGCCGGGCGAAAAAGAACACCCCACTGACGCCACTGCCAAGGATGACCGATTCTGCAGCGGGATTTCTGTTTTGCAAAACATCTTGTCCGCTTCTCAAACCTATCTGAGTGGATTGTTAAACTATACCGATAGCTTTTACACCCCCTATCTGCTGGCGACCCAGTACTTTCAGGAGGCAGAGGCGCTGCGTTTGTCGGAAAACCCGCCGGCGGACAGTGTCGAGGCTTACCTGGGCCTGTTGGAGAACAATATTGAACTGATGGCGCGCAGCTTGAGCGGCAGCGCCCGGATGCTGGAAGCCTATACCCGAAATGAGGCCGACGATCTGGCCGAGGCCCTGCAGCAAACCTTCTTTGAATTCAATCCCACCAAACTGGAAAAGTTTACCGCGCGGCAGGCGGAATTGCTGGATCTGGTGGTCAATGTCTACCCGAAAGCCATCGAGGCCATCGAACCCGAATACGGCTTTCATTTCGAGCGCGGCGAACATGCACGTGTGGATGAAACCGATCGTTTTTTGCTCTACCGGGTGGCCCCGTCACTGCCGGGCGTGAAAACGAACAGCGACGCCAAACCGGTCCTGATCTTGCCTCCCTATGTGTTGGGCGCCAATATTTTGGGTTTTTTACCTGGTGAGCAACGCAGTTACGCCCACTGCTTTGCCAACCAGGGTTTTCCCACCTACATCCGAATCCTCAAGGAGATCGACACTACGCCCGCCCTGCAGACCATGAGCGGGGAGGACGACGCCTTGGACACCCAGCGTTTTTGCCAGACCATTCTGAAAGCCCATGGCAAACGGGTGACCCTCAATGGATACTGCCAGGGTGGCTACAACGCCCTGTGCAATCTGCTCAGCGGAAAACTGGACGATCTGGTGGATGCGTTCATCACCTGCGTATCCCCCATGGACGGCACCCGCAGCAAAGGCTTGGCAAGCTTTCTCGCGCGCCTGCCCCAGCGGTTCAATGATCTGGACTATGGCACCAAAACCCTGCCCAACGGCAACCAGGTGGCCGACGGGAAGTTGATGGGATGGGTCTATAAACTCAAGAGCATCGAGCAGGAAATTCCCGCAGCGGCCTTTTACCGTGACCTGATGATGTTCGCCCGCCAAAAAAACGGAGATCAACCGATCAGCAAAACCGCCGCCGCACTGAACTATTGGCTCCAGAATGAACGCTACGACCTGCCCTTAGAGATCACGCGCATCAGTTTTGCCGCCTACAACACCCCCATCACCGCAGATGGCACCTTGCCGGTACGCCTGTTCGGCGGCAAGCTGAACCTGAAACGCCTCAAAGAAAAAAATATCCCCTGGTTGATCTGCTACGGCACCCATGACGACCTGGTGGAAAAAGAAACCGCCCTGGCGCCCCTTGACCACGTTGACGCCGAGGTGACGCCCTTTCCCAAAGGGCATGTGGCCATCGCCACCTCCTGGTCGTCTCCCCAGTCCGCCTGCGCCCTGCACACGCGCTTTGGCGAGGGGAATTATCGCGGCCCGGTACGCTATCACATGGACCTGGATGCGGCCCTCGACGAAACCAAACGCCAGGCAGCCAGCGCATCCCCGCCGCAGCCGATAGCACCCGCCCCATCAGCGGCCGGGCGTGCCGCCAAAAAACCGGATAGAAAGACCACAGCCGCCCGTAAAACAACACCTCGTAAAACGACGGGCGCCGCCAAAAAAACGAAAAAAGCCACGCCGGCGACAAAAAAGAAGCCCAAAGCGAAGGCCAAGGCAGCTCCGGCAAAAACAAAAAGAACGCCTGCATCCCGTATTAAGCGCACTGAGCCGGCCAGCCCCCGCGGGGGTAAGTAAGCGAAAATAGCATTTAATCTGGGATCGGGACAATTCCCATAGAGGTGATGTGAAGCCCATGAACACAGCGTTTCTTGAATTCTGGGGCAAGTTCCTGATCAATGTCGCCCAGGGTCAAAAACAGCTCGATGAGATGTCAAGCTGGATGAAACATGGATATGCCGACGCCGATGACCTGGCGGCCCTGTTCCGCCGTTGTTACGGTCTGAACGCCTCGGATGCAGGCAGTGTTCAGGACCCACAAGCCTGGCAGGAAGCCGTTGCCGAATTTCAAAACACCTTCGCCCAATTTGCCGCCCAATGGGGATGGGTACCCCAAACGGAGCATCAAGAGACGCTTGAAAAATGCGCCGCCCTCGAAAAACAAGTTGCGGAGCAGCAGGCCACCATCCGACAATTGCGGGATCTGCTGGCCCAAAAAGGACTCGGATACAGCGAGTTGCTTCAACACATGCAAGGGTCACTCAAAGACCAGGGCGATCAGTTTCAGGCGCTGATGGAGACGATTCGCCGCGCCTTCAATGACAAGCCTTAATTTTTTAAGTTTAACACCGACATCTCCGCCGAGCAGACACAAGAAGCCCCCATGATGGGAAAGAGGCTGTCCATGAACATGAAAAACGAAGATCCGTTGGGAATGGCGACGATGCTCACCACCTGGATGAAATCCATGGGTGACATGTGGGGGAACATGGCCGGTCAGTGGGGCGCCCCCTTTCCGGGGCAGCAGCCGACCGGT
>NZ_JBFELV010000504.1:0-3425 GCF_041551955.1 Desulfosarcina sp. | reverse complement strand
TCGTCAACGAGTATTTAAACGAATGCGAAGTGATCGAAGACGGGGTTCACAAATGGATCTCTCCGATGGAATGGGTTGAAAAGCTGGTAATCAATGGCATCCCCTTGGAGGCGTTCACCACATCGGGCGGCTTGGGAACCATGTGCGACACCTATTTGGGCGTTATTGAAAATCTGGACTATAAAAGTATCCGGTACCCTGGTCATGTCAAATTAATGAATTTTCTCTTCCATGAATTATTAATGAGAGAGAATCGGACAATGGCCGGGGAAATTCTGACGAATGCAAAACCGCCGGTTAAGAAGGATGTCGTCTATGTTCATGCGTCTGTCGAGGGTTGGCAAAGCAAACAGCTGGTTCGAGATGAATTTGTCAATGCATATTTCCCAAAGGAAATTGACGGGAAGTCATGGAGTGCCATTTCATGGACGACAGCCGCCTCACTGTGCGCAATCGTGGAAATGGTTAACAACGGTTCCATCACAAGCAGCGGGTTTATTAAACAGGAAATGGTTTCATTCGAGGAATTTCTAAAGACCGACCATGGCAGGCTCTTTAATGGGGAGCCCCATGGCGGATCAATCGCGGGTTGATGATTTCCAGATTTCATTAAAAAAAGATGGCTATGGTTTAATACCAAGCGGGTTCACCACCATGCTCCATGGGGCCGCGTGCTTCACGTCGTCATCCTGGATGCCGGTAAGGATCGATCTTCTTCAGTGGATCAGGGTGTACCTCCTTTGGTTGTGTCATCCTTGATAATCCTCCCTTCTGCTTATGGGATTGTCGGTGCTTGCGCGCAGGCACCGCCCGATCCAAATTTATCTCCAGTGTTACTTTAATTTCAGATTCGGAATGGTTGCCTGTGAATCGGCAGGAGCCATCGCTAAACGGTTTTCGTTTGGGTATCGGCAGGCAATCGAAAGACAAAGGGCAGACCGATGAATCCAACCAAGGCGAAAATGATATAGGTGGCTTTCAATCCGATCAGATCCCCGGTCATGCCGACGATTACCACCACCGCCGAGCGGGCCAGGAATGAAATCATCATGAACAGCCCGTTGGCGGCAGAGGGGCTCTCAACGGCGTTTTCCTGCACCAATGCGAGCATCACCGGGGTCGTGGACAACAAGGTGAACCCGGTGAGCACCAGCATGGCATACGCGACCCACCCGCCCATCCAGACAAACCCCAACAACGATATCGGTGCGCCCAGCAAGGACATGGTCAGCAACCGTCGGCGACCGAATCGATCGCTCAGGGTGCCGGCCACCATGACGCCTGCGACGCCGGCGATTTCAAAGATGGTCAGTCCGGCGCCGGCCAACCACAGATTCCCCGTGTTCATGGCGATAAAGGTGGGCAGAAACGAGGTCATGCAACCGTGCATGAAGCCTCTGGCCACCAGGATGCCGGTAATCGGCATCAGGATATGGCGCATGTCGCGCCAGGTTTTCGTCAATGGCACTGGTGCGGTGGCGGTTCGGGTCACCGGAAGATCCCGGGTCGCCAGGAGCAGCAGCGCCGAGCAGACAAAACTGACCACCATGACCGGATAGAAGCCGTCCAACCCCATCAGGGCAACCAGGCCTACCGCCACCATCGGGCCGACGGCGCGGGCCGCTTCCCCGCCGACCATGAAAAAAGACATGCCCATGCCTTTTCGGTCTCCGGACATACGAGCCACCACCACCGGTGCCGGCACGTGAAACACGGATACGCTGATGCCGGCAAAAAGCATCAGAATCAGCAGCATGCCATAGGAGGGTGCGACGCCGATCAGGCTCATGGGGACGGCGGTCAAGGCCGGCGCCAGAATGAGAAACCAACGGACGCTGATACGATCGGCCAGTGAACCGATCCACGGGTTGATCAATGCGGGTAGCTGCATCACCGTGGAGAGCAGGCCGGCTTGGGTCAGGGTCATGGAGAGCTTTTCGATGAGCAGCGGCAGCAGCGGTGCCAGAAAGCTGGAATAGACGTCGTGGATGAAGTGGCCGATGGAAACGGCGATGACACCTCGCAGGTTGACACGCCTGTTCGGCAGTGGCCCATTGATGGTGGTTGGATCGGCGATGGGTTGCATGAGGGTCCATGAAAAGTTGTATTTTTGGTATGAACGGTTATCTTCTTTTATTGGCCAATTGTTTTGGAAGGGAAGTGCAGCGCCATGTACCTTGCCCGATTGTCCCATAAGAACAACAGCCGCCGGTATATCATCCGACAATCCTACGCCGATGGCGATTGCTATCGCAGTCGAGACCTGTTCGATCTGGGTGACGACCCGTCGCGCTTTATCATCTATCCCGGTGGCAATGGCTTTTACATCGACACCGTAGTGGAAGACGCCATCGCCGACCAGGGTTTTTCAGTCTCCCAGGATGACCTGGAGCCGGTTTTTATGCCTTTTCTACGGCCGCACATCCGACGCGTGATCGATGGATTCGATCGAAAAACGCGAACCGCTCCACCTTCCAATGCGTGTGCCCCTGCCGACGCCATTCATCAATTCGACCGATACCGCCTGCAATATCTCAAGATGGGACGGGTAAGCCACCGGAATTTCGGTTGTATCCCGGATCGGTGGTACGCACCCCTTGCCCACAAGTCCCGTGATGAGATCGAATACGATTTTATGGAAGCGGAGCGTATCCTTAAACCGCAGGAACTGGCCCATTACACGTATCAGGTTTTTGACCTGCAGCGGTATTTCAGTGAAAATTTTGCGCGCAGCCACCCCGAAGGCCTCGATCAGGACCGCATGGACCGGTTTTTCGTCACAACCCTGTGTCAACTCAGCCGGGATGACGCGTTTTGGGTGGGCAGCGATGGTGAATCCGGGCTGCAACAACATCTGGTGCGTTACGCGGTCATGTATTTCGACAGCTGGTTTCCCTCCGGCGATCCGTTCCGGGAATATTTGCGGGATTTCATGAATCGCCACCGAATCCATCGGCCGCCGGAAAGTGTTCAGGTCAGTCTGGTCGAATCCGCCCGGTTGTTTGGCGTGACGGTGGATGCGTTGAATAATATGGATTGCCGTGCGCTGACTCGGCAATACCGCAAACTGGCCTTGAGGCATCACCCTGACAAGGGCGGTGATCCGGATACCTTTGTCAAGCTCGCTGCGGCCTATGAGAAATTGTTGAAGCGTAAATCTTGACGGCTTCGTAAACAGCCCGATATCTGCGTTACGCTTCATCCCTCGTCACTGCGGCGTACCGTCAGTACGCCTCATTCCTCGGTATTCGCAAGCCTTGATCTCGGCCTTTTTACGGAGCCGTCGGATATTTGACTTTTTTCAGGTTCATCAATCCGGAGCATCTAAAGCAATGCGGTAAAGACCGGCGGCATCGGTTGGTTAACCGATGCCGCCAGTATTATTCCGATGGCAGTTGATCAGGGCTGTTGGGGTGCCGGAGGCG
>NZ_JBFELV010000503.1:0-3434 GCF_041551955.1 Desulfosarcina sp. | reverse complement strand
TTTATCTTCGGATTAAAGTCACAGATTGACATGCTCCCTCTATTAGTTTACATTTCAAAGTGTAAACTATGAAAAATGGAGGTACACGCATGAAAGCGACGGCTAAAGATCTCAGATTTCACTCAAAAGAGCTACTCGGCACAGTCAAGCGGGGCGAGGAGGTTGTCATAACCTTTCGTGGCAGGCCTTGTGCCAAACTTGTTCCCTACAAGGAAAAAGATGAGGAACCCATACAAAACCAATTGTTTGGAATCTGGAAAGATAGTGATATGGTCCGGGATGTGGACGAATATGTCAGGGGGTTAAGAAAAGGAAGAGGATAGTGCTGCGCTCCCAAAGGTTCTTCCCACAGAGTTGGCGATTTAAATACCTGGACGGCAATAATCGAGTGACGAACAAGAAATGACGAATGACGAGAAAGAAAAATATAATCTTGAAGCACGTCTCATCGATTTTGCCGTCAGAATTATTCACGTAGCAGAATCCTTATCTAAAACAAAAGCAGGAAATCACATTGCCGGGCAACTTATAAGGTGTGGTACATCTCCGGCTCCTAATTATGGTGAAGCTCAAGATGCGGAATCTCGTGCTGACTTTGTCCATAAAATGAAAATATCTTTGAAAGAACTGCGTGAAACGAGGATATGGTTGCTTATCATTGGAAAAGCTAACTTGTTAAAACAGGCATCAAAACTTGAGCCATTAATTGATGAAAGCAGTCAATTAATTTCAATTTTTGTGGCTAGTGTTAAAACTGCTAAAAAAAATAAAAGAAAAAATTCGTAACTCGTAATTTGGCGGTTTGATATTCGATTGTTTGAAGTAGCCCTTGTCGGGCTGGCAATAATCGAATGACGAACAAGAAATAACGTATGACGAGTGAAACAGGGCGTTTAATCTTGAAGCGTCTCAAAGAAAAAATCGTAACTCGTAACTTGTCTGTTGGATTTTGTATATCAAAATTCGGTCAACTTGTTTTTCGAAAATTCGAGAATGAAAGTTTGAGACGGTGTACTCAATGATTGTCGATACTGATGTTATCACCTGGTATATGAAAGGGAATGAAAAGGCATATAAAACAATTGAAAATTTAGGTAAATTTTTTATTTCTGTCGTTACCTACATGGAGTTGGTCCAAGGCATGCGAAGCAATAATGAGCTGAATACTTTTCGTAGGGCGCTCTATGGGTGGAAATCGAAAATTCTATATATTTCAGAAGATATATCCGTTAAAGCCATGTTCTTCGTCGAACAACACTATCTAAGCCATTCTGTTCAATTGGCTGATGCTTTGATAGGTGCTACGGCAATTGCCTACGGATTGCCCATCCTGACCGGTAATGACAAACATTATAAAATAATTAAAGACTTACAAATCAAAAAATTTCGCTCATAATCGGTCGATATTCAAGGATCGATTGTATCGATTTTGAATCGATTGTGACAGAAAGTCGACAATCCTTGGGGGCAAAACGCTTAAAATCATTGGTTTAATGGGGACGTTGAGATGAAGATGGTGATGAATAAATTGATTCTGACTATTAGTCTTTGTTTGATATATGTCATGACGGGGTGTGGCGGCGGAGGCGGCGACGGAACCCTGCAGTCGACCAACGTGCCACCGGTGGCCGATGCCGGTGCGGATCAGTTCACCTATGATGCCGCTGTCGTTATCCTGGCCGGCACCGCTTTGGATACCGACGGCATCGTCCAATCCCAGCAATGGGAGCAGACCGGCGGCACGACGGTCCTTTTGGATGATCCGACGAGATCGGATCCTAGCTTCACGGCACCGTCGGCAACCGGGACATTGACCTTCAGCTACACCGTGACTGACGACGCGGGGGCCCAGCATACCGATACGGTCGCCGTGTATGTAAGCGAGGTTTTGTTCTCGGATTCATTTGATGGTTCCTCCAGCCTGGCAAGCTGGACGTTCGTCGACGATACAGGCAATACGCCGTCCTGGCAGGTTTCTCTCGGCGAGCTGTACCAGTCGGAAAATGTGGCCACCAGTCCTTTTCTGACCACCTATCACCGCGGAACCTTTGCCTACCTCAATGGTTCGGCCTTCACCGGGAGCACGTCATTCCGCTTCAGCGTGGACATCACCCCGCGAACTAATAACGGCGGTACGCGTGATGGAAATGATGTCGGCATCATGTTTCCCTACAACGCCACCACTTATTATCGTTTGTCGATGAATTCACGCTTTGGTTTTACCCGCCTGGAAAGAAAGAATGGGACTGGCTTTACCACGCTGGCCGTGAATTCAATCGGGTACATCGAGGGCCAACCCATGACCCTCACCGTTGAAGTCAACCAGGATACGATCATGGTCTGGATCGATGATGATGATCCCCTGTTTGTCGAATCGAATCTTTCCATTTCGCCAGGGACTGTCGCCCTTTACTGTCAGGACA
Organism: Desulfosarcina sp.; assembly: GCF_041551955.1. Taxonomy (GTDB): domain Bacteria; phylum Desulfobacterota; class Desulfobacteria; order Desulfobacterales; family Desulfosarcinaceae; genus Desulfosarcina. The sequence goes on along the minus strand of NZ_JBFELV010000503.1, from coordinate 1,011 downwards.
GCGTCAGCTTCGACAATGTGGTTATTTCCGAAAACTCCCCGCAACCCATGGTGGCTGTGGCCTCGCCCCTGGCGCATTCCATCGCGTTGACCCGCGACGATGGGGATGCGTTGACCGTCGAGGCGGTGGTGCTCAACCCACCGGTGGGCAGCCAGGTGGTCTTCAGCCTGGATGGCGGTGCGGAGACGTCGGCCACGGTGGTTTCGGGCAACCGTTACACCACCCTGTTCCCAGCCGTTGCCACCGGTGAGCACGAGATCGCAGCTATTTTGAAAGACGCGCAGAACCAGGAAGTGCATCGTGACACCAACACCGTTGTCGGTGTCGGCGGGGATTACTTCATCGCTGTGGGGGACAGCATTACCGACGGCATCGGTGACGAGAACCCGAACAACAACTTTTCAATGGATGGCCGAATCGTTGCCAGGCAGGGCTTCGAGGCGCCGCTGAGCGATGAACTGATGGATGCCGGATCGCCTCCCCGGATCGTTTTCAACGAAGGCGTACCGGGCGCCCATGCCGCCGATCTGGATGGGGACCCGATTGATGCCATCCTGGAGCGCCACCCGCGGGCCAATGCGATGCTGCTGCTGATCGGGACCAATGATGCACCAGACAACATTTCAGCCGATGCGTATGAATCGTCGGTGAGAAATATTGTCAACACGGCCCTGACCGATGTCGCACGGGCTCACATTGCCCTTATTCCGCCGAGGTACGATGACGCCGGCAACCTCGAATTCGACACGCTAATCCAAGGGTATAACGGCAGAATCGCGCTGATTGCGGCCACCAGCGACAACGTATATCTGGGTCCGGACCTCTATGCGGCTTTCCTGGGGGAATACAACAATAGCAACCTGTATACACCGCCGGATGGCATCCATCCCAACGATGCCGGCTACCAGGTCATGGCCGAGGATTGGGCGACGATCCTGCTTGCAACGCCTTGATAAAAAAAGGGATTCGGTTGGTTGTGCAGCCGCCGGCCTTACACGGTTGGGCGCGGAA
>NZ_JBFELV010000502.1:0-3442 GCF_041551955.1 Desulfosarcina sp. | reverse complement strand
CCGTCACCGACGTGGTCCTGGGAAAATTCCTGGCCGCCTGGTGTTTTATCGGTATCGCGCTGGCCCTGACCTTTCCGTTGGTCCTGACCACCATGTATCTGGGCAGTCCGGATCTGGGAGTGATTTTTTGTGCCTACCTGGGGTCATTTCTCATGGCCGGCACCTTTTTGAGTGTGGGCAGCATGACCTCGGCCCTCACTCGAAGCCAGGTGGTCAGCTTCATTCTGGCTGTGGTGGCCTGCCTGTTTCTCATCCTGGCCGGTTTTGGGCCGGTGACAGCCGTGCTTTCCGGGTGGGCGCCGATGTGGCTGGTTGACCTGGTCTCCTCGACCAGCGTCCTATCCCATTTTGCCTCAATTGCCAGAGGCGTCCTGGATGTGAGAGATCTGCTTTACTACCTGTCGGTGATGGTCTTCATGATCTTTGTCAACGGCGTTATCCTGCAAAATAGGGAATCGGCATAAAGGAGGCCAAGAGTCCATGAGCGATGGAAAGAGACGCATTGGAAAAACCGCATTCTCGGCCGGAAGCGCCGTGCTGGTGCTCGTTATCGTTGTGCTGGTGAACATTCTGTTGTCCCGCACCACCTTGCGCTGGGATGCCACCGAAGACAATCTGTACTCATTGTCCCAGGGTACGCGGGCCATCCTGGCTGAATTGGATCAAGAGGTGGTGGTCAAGGTGTTTTACAGCAAGCACGTGGTCAACATCCCCTCCCAGATCAAGACCTTCGCCCAGCGGGTGATCGATTTTCTTTCTGAGTACGAACACTTCGGGAAGGGGCGGGTCTCAGTTGAAATTTATGACCCCAAACCCGATACCGAAGAAGAAGAGTGGGCCATCAAATACGGCATGAAAGGCATCAGTCTGCCGACCGGCGAGCAGGTCTACTTAGGACTGGTTGCCCTGGCTGCCGATCAGGAGGCGGCCATTGCCTTTATCGACCCCACCCAGGAGACGCGGCTGGAGTATGATTTGACGCGGATTATCGCCCGGGTGCAGACGACGGACCGGATGAAGATCGCCGTGTTCAGCAGTCTACCAGTATTCGGCACAGCACCCATGAACATGGGCATGGCCGGGCCCCGGCCCGGCTCGGAGCCCTGGTTTTTCATCCAGGAGCTGCAAAAGACCTACGATTTGATCGAGGTGAAACCCGATGCCGACCACATCGATCCGACCGCTGCGTTGCTGGTGCTGTTCCACCCCAGAAATATGTCCGACACAATGGCTTATGCCGTGGATCAATACGTTCTGGGCGGCGGCAACCTCATCGTATTTGCCGACCCGCTCAGCCTGATGGACGACCCACGCATGGGACCCGGCGGTTCCATTCCCATCCGTCTGTTCAAAGCCTGGGGGATCGCCATGGAGCCGGGAAAGGCCGTTGCCGACTACACCTACGCCACACGGCTGAGAAACCGCAACAACCAGGCGGAAACCAATCCGCTGTGGCTTTCCGCTTCAGCGCAGGCGTTTATCACCGACAACCTGATCACCACCAATCTGGAATCCATGCTGTTGCCGGTTGCCGGTGCCATCGAGACCCAACCGGACAACCCTTTCACCGTGGAACCCCTAATCCAGACCAGCACCAACAACGAGTTGGTGGACGCCTTCGCCCACAGCATGGATGTAGAGGCCCTGCGGCGGGATTTCAAGCCGTCGGGGATGGTGCGCAATCTGGCCGTTCGCCTATCGGGCACGTTTAAAACAGCCTTTCCTGAAGGAAAACCGGAGGCTGAACCCAAAGCCGGTGAAACGGCGCCGGAGACAGATGCCACGGATATGGAACCATCGCTGAAGGAAGGTAAAGCACCCTCGGTTATCGTCGTGGTGGCCGACAGCGATCTGCTGTATGACGGCTATTACCTGAGTCAACAGAACCTGCTGGGCTTTACGATTTCGAACATCTTCAACGACAACCTGAATTTCATGCTCAACACCAGCGAGATGCTGACCGGCAATCCTGCCTTGATCGGCATTCGCTCCCGGGGCACGTTCGAACGACCCTTCACACGGGTGCAGGAATTGGAACGCAAGGCGCAGGACCGCTGGCTGGACCAGGAGCAGGCGCTGGTTCGTCAGGTGGAGGAAACCAACCAGAAGCTCAGCATGCTCGAGCAGCAAAAAGATGCCGCACAGCGTGCGATCCTCAGCGAGGAGCAGGAGCAGGAGATCGCCCGCTTCCAGGAAGAGAAACTCAAGATCAACAAAGAACTCAAGACGGTCCGCCGCAACCTGCGTGCCGAAATCGAACATCTGGGAACGACGGTCAAGTTCGTGAATATTTTTCTCGTTCCGCTGGTCATCGGCATAGGCGGAATCATTTACGCAATCACCCGAAGAAGAAAGGCATAGTTGATGAAAGGCAAGACATTTTTGATCCTGCTGGCGGCGACAGGCCTTCTGCTGGCCCTCTGGTTTTTCCGTTTCGGGGAAGATGAGCACGCCGGCCAGGTGAAGATGGGAGATAAACTGTTTGCCGACCTGCCGGTGAACGCGGTGACCACCGTAACCATCGCCGATGCTGAAGACAAGGTGGTTTTGGTCAAGGGCGATACGGTGTGGCAGGTCGACGATCGCGGCGGCTATCCGGCCGATTTCGATGAACTCAGGGATCTGGTGGTCAAGCTTTCCCGGTTGAAAATCGGCCGCCGTTTTCCTGCTTCGACCGAAAGCCTGTCCCGCCTTTCGTTGATGGCCCCCTCCTCCTCGGACACCTCCTCAACAGGCAAGCAGATCACCTTGACAGACGCGTCGGGAAAGATTCTCGCCGAGGTCATCCTGGGTCAGCGCCGGGAGACCGACAACGGGGAGGAGGGTGGACAGTACCTGAAAATGGCCGATGCCGACACCGTCTTTCTCGTGGACGGCAGCTTCCGGTTCCTGAAAACAGCGCCGGCCCAATGGCTGAAAAAAGAGATCCTGGATGTCAAGGCTGAGAACGTGAAATCGGTCGCCTGTTATGTTGGCGACGCTTCGACTCCGATCTATACGATGTTGCGGCCGGATAAGGACGAGATGGCCAAGATGACGCCCGTCCCGCCGGGAAGAACGGCCGATCCGGCAAAAATTGACCAGGTTTTCGACGCCCTGTCGCCACTGACGCTGGATGATGTGCAGGCCGCCGACGGACTGCCGCCGGTGTCGGAATCAGGCCAGCCCCGCCTGGTCTACCAGCTTTTTGACGGCCGGCAGATTACCCTGTTTCTCTATTCTGATGACCAGGGCGGCTTTTCCCTGCGGGTGACGGCCGAGGATTCAACGGCGGAAACCCAGGCTGCCGCTGCACCCGATCCGCAACCCGCGGATGAAAAGAATCAAGCGGAAGAGACGGCTGCGGCCGCCCCAGAAACAGCCCGGCAACTCAACGAGGCGTTGGAGCCGTGGGTGTTTTCGATCAAGAAGTGGCAGTTTGACAGTTTCATCATCCAGCCGG
>NZ_JBFELV010000501.1:0-3457 GCF_041551955.1 Desulfosarcina sp. | reverse complement strand
GCGAGAGGGGTGATTGAATTCATCGATATCGGCGGGGGGTACTGGCCGGAACAGGGGGAGTGGCTTCAGGCGGCAGGAACACCGGCGGGCAGGCTGCGCAATGCCCTGGACCTGCCGTCGACAGGCGGCGAGGCCCATTACCATCTGCCGGCGACGTCCATCGAAGGATTTGCCGAAGCGCTCAGCGCCGCGATCCGAGCATACCTGCTGCCGTCGGTTTCCTGCCGGATTTGCCTGGAGCCCGGCCGATGGATATGCAACGATGCCATGCATCTTCTGCTCTCGGTGGTCGATAAAAAAGCACCGGACCTCGTGATCACCGATGCCGGCACAAACTCGATCGGATGGGAGCGGTTCGAAACCGACTACTTCCCCCTGCTGAATCTGACCCGTCCGTCGCTGGAAGAAAAACCTTGCCATGTCCTCGGATCCCTGTGCACCCCGCATGACGTGTGGGGCTACACCTATTTTGGAACGGACATCCTACCGGGCGATATCCTGATGATTCCCACCCAGGGTGCCTATACCTTCAGCCTGAGACAAACCTTCATAAAACCGCTGCCGTGTGTTATTACCATCTAAGACGGATTCGTAACCAGCCCGATATTTGCGTTACGCTTCATCCTTCGTCACTGCGGCGTACCATCAGTACGCTGCCTACGGCACCCGCGATAGCGGGATTCTCAGGATTTGCCAGCCTTGGTCTCGGGCTTATTACGAATCCGTTAGAAATGAGACTTTTACGAGTCCATCATCTAAACGCCATCTGATTAAAAACAAACTGATGTATCGGGATTCATGACGACGACCCTTCGCTTCGATATCCAACCCCAGCCGGACAACGCGACCTGCGGACCCACATGCTTGCATGCCGTTTACCGCTATTTCGACGACCCGATCGCCCTGTCGCGGGTCATCGCCGACGTACCGATGCTAAAAGGCGGCGGCACCCTGTCCGTCCATCTGGCCAACCACGCCTTGCGCCGTGGATACCAGGCCACTATTATTCCATATAATCTAAAGGTCTTCGACCCGACCTGGTCCTACGTGCCGCCATGCGACATCGCCGATAAACTCCGGCGGCAGCGCGCCGTTAAACGGGGCCTTCCGGGATTCGGCCGGGTTACGGATGCATACCTGGAATACCTGCACCTCGGCGGCCGTCTGAAATTTGAGGTGCTGACGGCGGCATTGATCCGTAAACACCTCAACCGCGGCATTCCGATCATGACCGGCCTGAGTGCCACCTACCTCTACGACTCGGCCCGGGAGTACGATCTTGACGGGAGGGTGGTCTACGATGATGTGCGCGGCGAATCCGTCGGCCACTTCGTCGTTCTGGCCGGCTACAACCGGCGGACCCGGTGCGCCCGGGTCGCCGATCCGTTTCTGCCGAATCCCATGGCGGACGGGCAGTACTATTCCGTCGACATCTACCGCCTGGTGTGTGCCATCATGCTTGGTACCCTGACCGATGACGGTGACCTGCTGATCCTTCAACCCAAGCGCGGGCAACTCAAGCGGGGACAGCCAGAGCGGGTGCAAAAAGGCTTGCGGCGATAAATGTGAGTGATTGCATCGAGGCAGGTGTTTATTCCTTGAAGGTATCCGTTCCATAAAAAACATTAGCGTTCATGGCCAAGCCCTATTGACAGAAATAGTTTGGTGAATATTTTTCGGCCATTCGGGATCCATTGACCTTTGTGTGGTCATACTGTTGCCGCTATCTCCAAGAGATTTCTTTTCATCCCCTCCCTTATTCCCGACCATAGCGGTAACTTTATCTGATAGGTCGCGAGTGTATAGAGCCACTCGCCGATTCTCTGCCAAACATTTAGCCAGTTCTCTAAACGATCATAGCTTACGTTTAAACAAAGCACTGCCGCCGACTTTTACAGCGTCCGCTTCTGCGTCGCTACCGTTTTCGGCAGAGGCTGATCGCCAACGTTGGTTGCCTTGGATTAGGCGTCCATGATCAATCACTGGAGGCTGCGATGAAGACTAAAGACGATTCTGAGAACACAGCGACAAAGGAAAAAGCTGAGAAAGATGTCTGTGAATCAGCAACGACGCACCCCGGTATGACTATTGAAGACATGGTGCGCGAGGAACCGATCCGAGCCTCCGAACCGATGCCAGACACCGTGCTCAACCTATTGAGACCCGACGACGCACTTTACATCCAATCCGACAAAGACCCGCACATCGAGGTGACCACCGAGCGGTTGGGGGAAGCCGACTTGTGGCGTGTGGGTGTGCGTTGGAAAGGGCGGGCGCTATCCTCAGGGGTGGCTGGTGACAAACAGATCCGGTGCGCCCCGGCGCAATTCATCGGCCGTGGGCAAGGCGATGAGGTCGTCGAGGGCCATTGTCCGCCTTGGCTCGACCTCGAATATATGCCAACGCTGCATCCGTTCCGTGCAAAGATCCAATACCGCAGGTATGGTGCCACCAACTCGCATCAATTCATCGAACCGGTTTCTCATTCAAGGAATACACGTTCGGGCACCATCCCATTGATCAATGAAGCTCTCCGATTCAGCTATCCGTGGCGTACGATCGGTAATGTGTTCGTTGGCCACGGCACCGACTTTGCGAATCCGACTGGGGGCGGCTCGGGGGTCTTAGTCGGGCGAAACCTGATACTGACGGCTAGCCATGTCGCACCGTGGGGACGTGGTCCAGGTCAGTGGTGGATGCGCTTCGTTCCAGGTTTTCGCGCCGGAGGTCCCGACCCGGAACCGCACTCAAGCTCCTTTGTCGAGTGTTTTTACGGCACGTTTGTGGATGTAAACCAACCAGAGGCGGGCGGTGAAGACTATGTCATTTGCAAACTTTACCGGCCCTTGGGCGACGCGCTCGGATGGATGGGCAGCCGATCGTTCGAGGACGAGGACAAATATTTCTCCCGGCGTTACATTAGCGTTGGTTATCCAGACAGCTTTAGCGGTAAGCCCGCGGTTGAATTTGATATCGATATCGATGACATCGATTCTGACGGTGGCGGGCTCGAGCTTGAAACAACATTTGGAACATCACCGTTCGGACCCGGATGGTCCGGCGGTCCTTTGTGGCTGTGGGAAAACGGGAAGCCATACCTGTTCGGTGTCATGGCGGGAATTGAGAAAGATGAGCTCGATCCGCGGCGATGGGTCTTTGCTGGCGGCAGGTTGATGGTCGATCGCATTAAGTTCGGGCTGGCGAATTTTGCGTAGAAGCGGTCGATACCCCAATCAAAATCATTACGTCAATGGAAAAGGAAACATGAGAAGGGATAGGTTCGATCAATAATATTCGTTTTCATGGAAGCGAGTATTACCATGGAGCCCTGTGAAGGAATACTTCCTTTTTGGGGATGTGTGCAAGGGTGTCGTGTGACCGGCATTCCTTTCACGATGATTGATATCGCAAGATAAATAGGGAGGACGAACCCATGCTACGAAAACAAAAAGCCTTT
>NZ_JBFELV010000500.1:0-3489 GCF_041551955.1 Desulfosarcina sp. | reverse complement strand
TGGACGCGGTAACCTTTTTGCTCATAGACACTCATATTTCTTATGAAAGGGACCCGGCCGTATTCATGGCCGGGTCCCCGGTGTCTTATTCCGCGAGAATTTCGAACGTGGTAACTGTAAGGATTTTTACATCCTGATCCTGCTGAAGGGTACCCACCACCTTCGCTTTCTCACCGATGTGGTTTTCGACGAGCTCGTTGCCTTTTTCAGTTTCGGCGATCTCGTAAACCTGACCGTTGCTGTCAACGATCTGGTAGCTGTCGTTGACCTCACCCTGGATCGTCACCGGTTCCGAGGCCATTGCGGACAAGGGGATCGCCGACATCAAGACCAACGTGATTAACACCATCATCAGCTTTATTCCTCTTTGTTTCATTTTTTTTCTCCTTCGTTGACTGGAAAGGACAATCTGTCCTCAAAAAAATTCGCCGGGCGGTGCCTGCAGTCCGGTATATCAGTTTGAGCAATGATCGGGCCATTATCATATCTATCAGATATTGTTTGAATAATCGTAGACACTAGTATAAAATCAGAACTACCAGACCCGATCAGTAACCGACCGTTTGCCGCACCGGAATTCTTGAATCCTGTGCCTATTTAACCAACATATTGTTATCTTTATTATAATTGAAAATGACAGGTGGGTTCTGGTTTTTTATAAACCGGAACCATTTGTTCCACCTTGGATCTGTCCGCATTGTCCACAGACAAGAAGGCGGCACGCGGGTGTGATCTGGGTGGATTGGATTCAAAAAAGCCCCGAACGATCGTGAACGTCGATTTGGCCGTAGTTGCTTTCCGGCAGTCAGGAACGTTAGTTAATCCCCTATTGAGGGCATCGAAAATGACCGATGGAAACAACCATCTCACCCAGCCGTTCGGGTTGATGGACGGTGCGTCAGGTGAGTTTCAACAAATCCACAATGAGGTGAACCGGCAGCGGGAAATTACCGCCGACCACTCCCGTCCCCTGTCTGAGCGTCTGGAGGCCTACGAGGATATCATCGATTCCGAAGTGGGCGATACCGCTTTCATCCGAGCCCGCAACATCGAGCGGGAGACCGGTTTGCGCCAGATTTTTTTGAAGTTCGAGGGGGGCAATCCCACCGGCACCCAGAAAGACCGGGTGGCCTTTGCCCAGGCTATGGATGCCTTGCGGCGCCGGTACGACACCATCACGGTGGCCACCTGCGGCAACTTCGGCGTAGCACAGGCCCTGGCGGCCTCCCTGGCCGGAATCCGCTGCGTCATCTACATCCCGGGCAATTACCATACCCGGCGAATACGGGAGATCGAGTCGCTGGGAGCGGAAATCGTCCGTGTGCCGGGCGACTATGAAGGGGCGGTGAAAGCCTCCAGCGAACAGGCGGATAAAGAGGAGTGGTACGATGCCAACCCGGGCGGCAGCAACACCTCGATGCAGCTGGGTGCTTACGGCGGTATCTCCTACGAAATATACGATGAGTTGGGCGATGCGCCGGCGGCGGTCGCCGTACCGGTGTCCAACGGGACGACATTTGCCGGGGTGTGCAAGGGATTTGCCAGTCTGCATCGACGGGGCAAGACATCGCGCATGCCGCGGATGGTGGCCGGCTCCTCATTTCGGAAAAACCCCATTGTCCACGCCGCGTTGAAGAACAAACCGACGTGTGAAGACCTGGTCCCCGAAAAAATCCGGGAAACCCGGGTCAATGAGCCGCTGATCAACTGGCACGCCATTGACGGAAACCTGGCACTCAAGGCCATTCGTGAGACCAGCGGCTGGGCCGGTGATGCCTCGGACAAGAACATGCGCCTGTATTCCCGCCTGATCCGTGAGCGGGAGGGACTGGATGTGCTACCCGCCTCTACGGCCGGACTGATCGCCCTGGTCGAAAACCACAGGCTAAACCCTTTGCCCAGCGACCGTTATGTGGTCGTTCTGACGGGGAGAAAATCATGAAGGTCGACGGAAATGCGATTGTCTATTGTGAAGGTGCGTTCAATACGCTAAACGGCAAAACGGCCCATGGCCTGGTTCGGTTCTGCCGCCGGTATGTGATCGCCGCCGTAGTGGATTCCCGGTATGCGGGCCGGGATGCCGGAGAGGTGATCGACGGCAAAGCCTGCGGCATCCCGGTGGTCGACTCCATCGAGACAGCCATGCAGACTGCCGAAAATGCAGGTTCCCCGGCCACTCACCTGGTGATCGGCATCGCCCCCGACGGTGGGCGACTGGAAAAAAGCGCCCGCCAGGATGTAATCACGGCCATCGACATGAATCTCAATGTGGACTGCGGATTGCACGATTTTCTGTCCGAGGATGAGGAGATCGCCCGGCAGGCTGGCATACGCGGCGTGGTGGTCAGGGACATCCGCAAACCGCCAACCAGGGACCGGCTGCACTTTTTTTCCGGCAAGATCGAAGATGTGGCCGCGTTAAAGATCGCCGTGCTGGGAACCGACTCGGCCGTGGGTAAGCGGACCACCGCCTGGCTGATGGTGCAGGCCTTAGAACGATTGGGGTATCGGACCCAGATGATCGGCACCGGCCAGACCGCCTGGATGCAGGGCGCCCGGTACAGCATCATCATGGATTCGCTGGTGAACGATTTCGTGTCCGGAGAGATCGAGCATGCCGTGTGGCAGGCCTGGAACGAGCAGCACCCCGACGTGATCGTCATCGAGGGGCAGGGCAGCCTGATGAATCCGGCCTACCCGGGCGGTTTCGAACTCCTGGCGGCCGGCCGGCCGGACCTGGTGGTCCTGCAGCACGCTCCGGCCAGAAAAGAATATGACGGCTTCCCCGGCTACCCGATCCAGCCCCTGGCGCGGCAGATCCAGGCGATCGAGGGCATTTCCGGAAAACCGGTCGTTGCCGTCACCGTCAACCACGAAGACCTTGTTGAGGATCAGATCCCCATCGTCTGCGACGCCATTGAAAAGGTGGTGGGTTTGCCGGCATTCGATGTGCTCCGGGATCAGGGGGCCGGGCTTGCCGCCACGTTGGTTCCGCATTTGAAGAAGCGGTAACGGTCAAACGTGTGTTGAAGGGATATCGAAAAAAGACATTTCATCGGAAAGGCAGCGCCAATGCCGGAATCACCCCGTCCGCCTGTAGAAAGCAATCATGACCCCCTGAGCCTTTTAACAGTGTTCGACCGGCTGGAGGTGGGGCCGGTGAAGCTTGAGCGAAAACGATTGGTGGCGCCTTATCGACTGTTTTACGGCGATCAGGCTGAGCAGACCGAGCTGATTTATACCTACGAAGAGGATGTGTTCGATCCCGGAAGACCCGACTCCCGGAACTTGGCCGACATGATCGCCGCCCAGGTGGCCCTCAATTACGGTCTGTTCTGCCGCGACATCGTCTTCAACGGCCTGTTCGATAAAACCGACCGCCGGTTTCTCAAGGAGATGGCGGAGAACACCGCCCGGGAAATTTTCGTCAAGAAGTTTTTAGAGCCCAACCCCTTTCTGGTGGGGGAGGCAGCCCGGCTGACGGCAGTC
>NZ_JBFELV010000499.1:0-3502 GCF_041551955.1 Desulfosarcina sp. | reverse complement strand
CAAGTGGTGTCACTCCCGCGAAGGCGGGGCACGTAGTGAAGCTTTTTCAGCGCTGTCCATAACTGTCTGAAACTTATAGATCCCCGCCTTCGCGGGGATGACAAAAAAGAGGACATCTCGACTTTTTACGGGTTCATCAACATTGACGTTCGATGTTCAACGTTCATCTGTAACAACCCTCGACCCTAGAACCCTTTTTTTAGATACAGGAGCTGAATATGTCTTTACCCTTGATGAAAAACTACATTGACGGGGAATGGGTGGAATCTGATTCGACCACCTTCGGCGACGTGTTTAACCCGGCCAAAGGAGAGAAGATCGCCACCGTGGCATACGGGACCGCCACAGATGTGGATCGGGCCGTCACCGCCGCCCGGGACGCCTTTGCCTACTGGCGGGAAACGCCGCCGCTGAGCCGCGCCAGATATCTCTTTCGACTCAAGGATGCCTTTGAGGAGAATTTCGAAGCGATTGCCGAGACCCTCACCACCGAGCACGGCAAGGCCATCGACGAGGCTCGGGGAGAAGTGCGCCGGATGATCGAGAACGTGGAACACGCCACCGGCGTGACCACGCTCATGAGCGGCTACACCCTGGAGGATATCGCCAAGAACATCGACTGCTACGGCCACCGGCAGCCCATGGGCGTTTTCGGCTGCATCGCCCCCTACAACTTCCCAGCCATGGTGCCGTGGTGGTTTCTGCCCTACGCCGTGGTCACCGGGAACACCTTCGTTTACAAACCGTCTGAACAGGTACCCATGACCCAGACCCGGATCATGGAGATCGTCGACGAGGTGGGATTTCCCGAAGGCGTGATCAACATGGTCCACGGATCGCGGGACGTGGTCAATGCCATGTTGGACCACCCGGATATCCAAGGCATCAGTTTCGTCGGTTCGACGCCCACAGCCCGGCACATCTACCGCAAATGCGGGGAGACGGGCAAGCGGGTCCAGTCCTTGGGTGGAGCCAAGAACATCGTGGCTGTCATGCCCGACGCAGACCTGGCCCAGGGCATGCCGTCGCTGCTGACCTCATTTTTCGGCTGTACCGGCCAGCGCTGTCTGTCCGGTTCGGTTCTGGTGCCGGTGGGAGACATTGCCGATCGCCTGGTGGCGCAGTTCACCACGGCCGCCAAAACCGTCAGTGTGGGCGACGGCCTGGATGAGCAGACCTTCATGGGGCCGCTGATCAGCGCCGCTCACCGCGAACGGGTGCTGGGGTACATCGAAAAGGGTATTGCCGAGGGTGCGGACCTGATCCTGGACGGCCGGGGCGTAAAGGTCGACGGTTATCCCGATGGTTTTTTCTTAGGGCCCACCGTCTTCGACAACGTCACGCCGGATATGACCATTGCCAAGGAGGAGATTTTCGGACCGGTGGTGAGCATCGTCCGGGCGGCCGACATGGATGCGGTGGTCGATCTGATCAACACCCGCCAATTCGTCAATGCCGCCTGCATCTACACCGCCAGCGGCGCGGCGGCCAGGGAGTTCAAATACCGGGTCAAGCCGACCATGATCGGCGTCAACATCGGTATTGCGGCACCGATGAGCTTTTTTCCCTTCGGCGGGGCCGGCAACTCCATGTTCGGCGACATCAAGGGTCATGGTCAGGAGAGTTTTTTGTTTTACACGGATATGAAGGTGGTTATCGAAAGATGGTATTAACGCCTATCCACAAAAGGCATCTTTTGGCCCATGCCGGCGTTCTCGTGATGTTGGGATCCTCGACGTAGCGCTGCTTCGCCTCCGGTTCCAACATCCCTGCGGCCTTGGCCTGAACCAAAATCTACCCTTTGTGGATAACGTTTGAGACGTGGACGTACTGGAAGACTAAGGACTGACTTGGGGATTTTTGGGATTGAGGAATTGAGGAATGGGTTGACCGGTGCGTTGATAGGCGATTAATCTGATCAATCGTTGTAATACGGATGAACATCGATAGCGAGCGCATTCCCCGCCGTTTGCCGCGGGGAGGGTCCAATCAATTGCAGCCATTGCGCCAAACACCTTCAGCCTAAACTGCTAACAGACTAATTTTCGGAGAAAATTATGCCCTTGACCAATTTTGGTGCGATACTGAACTTCGCCGAAAAGGTGGAGCAGGAGGATATGGAATTCTACGGCGTGGCCTCGTCAACAGCTGCGGCGGAGGCCTATCGGATGCTGTTTGAGATGTTTGCCCGGGACGGCAAGAAGCACGTTTCGCTGATCCAGCGCACACGGCGCGAAAATGTCACCGAAATGATTCTGGAGCCGATCCGGGATTTTGTGCGTGACAGCTACCAGCTGAGGGTTGAAAATGCAGGCAGCTTGGACAGCACGGCCATCCTGACCGCCGCCGCTGCACTGGAAAACCGTGCCATCCGCTATTACGGCGATGCAGCCGAAAAGATCCGCGCCTTGCCCGAGGTTTCCCGGGCGCTGAAAACCCTGGCCAAGAAACGAACCCAGCGTCTCGGCCAGATCGAGAACCTCTCCGATTGATCGTCTTTATTGGCGTTTTAAAAAGGAAAAATGACCTTCCAATCCCGCTTCATGTCTACGACCGTCCAGCCTTTACCCTGCGCTTCGTCCAACGCTTTATCCAGATGCCCAATTGAAGATTGTCTGTCATAGGCCCACTCCCGCTTTGCATCAGTATGACGGATGATGAGCATCAATCGTGCGCCTTTTCCGGCCGCAGTCCATTGAAGCATCTGCAGGTCACCGTCGGAGTTGCCGAATGAGGCGATCGGCCGGCGGCCGATGTGCATCTGAATGCCGACGGGTTTGCCCGCATTGTCGTCGATGAAGTTAATCTCCGGCAGACGAACCAGCACCGGCTGGTCGTTGTGCATCTCAAACGTCGTTTTGATGCTGCTGCCGATGACCTGCTCGGGTGGGATACCATAGACTTTTTCCGTCCACGGGCGCATGAACTCGATGCCGCCGCCGGAGACGATGAAGGTTTTGAAGCCATTGGCACGCAGGTAGGCCAGCAGCTCCAGCATCGGCTGGTAGATCATCTCAGTCAACAGCCGCCCCGTCGTGGGATGTTTTGCGGTGGTGATCCAATCGGTCACGATCTTTTCGAACGCCTGCGTGGTCATGCCGGCGTGGGTGCTCATGACAATTTCCAGGATGGCGTGCTCACCGCCTTCAAGCGCACCCTTCATGTCGCCCTTGAGCAACGAAGCAAATGGCTCCTGGGTATTCCATTCTGGATGCTGCGGTGCGAGGGCTTTTACGCGGTCGATGGCGAAAAGAAGTTGAAAGTAGATCGGCTGCTCGGCCCACAGCGTGCCGTCATTGTCAAATGTGGCGATGCGTTCGGCCTCCGGTACGAAGTCCGGTGAGCCTTGCTTGGTTACCCGTTCGACGAATGTGACAATCGCCTTCTTCGGCGCCGTGTCGTTCCAGGATGGCAAGGAATCGGCAGCTACAGATAGGTTTGTAAATAGCAACAGGGAGAGCAGAATCTTGAAAGATAAATGTTTCATAAATGGACTCCTTGT
>NZ_JBFELV010000498.1:0-3506 GCF_041551955.1 Desulfosarcina sp. | reverse complement strand
CCTTTTACCCACACGCTTCTGGATGTAATTTTTAATTTTGGTGGGCAGATTATCAGTGCTATCAACTGAACCCATTGGTGTTTCCCTATTTTTTTTTCAACTTACTCTCAACCCACGGCGCCAGAATGATGATACGAAAAACATAGCACCTGCCGTCGGGGCGGCGGCGTGGGACATCTCTCAATACAACTGGTGGGTCGAAACATTGAAGTCAGTCTTGTCAATCACATCATAAGCGTGCTGCAAATAGAAGTGTCGTTGGGCAGGGTATAAGCAAGCTGAAGGTTGGCGTATTTTTTTGGGACCCTGTGGAAATATGCAAAACCGCAACGAGCATGCTAAAAAAGACACGCTCGACCATCTCCAAACTCCTCTGCACGGTTCTGACGTCGCTATGGTTGTCTTTACAGTGAGGGCTTCTGGTCGGAAGCCTGACGGGAACCGAGATCTTCGTGCCGATACCCAACGCGCCTTTCCGGTACATGAAATCGGCTGTCATGATTAAGGCTTTGGTCGGCATTGGAACTTTCTTGCTGTCGGTGATGGGATTCGCTTTTGAGCGTGAATCAAAAAGCCTACATCAGGCCAAAAGTTTTACCGCATGGAGCAAAATCCCGATGCCTGAGAATATAAACGAGATCCGCAGCCACGTTTTGATTTTGGGGGTAAGCTTGCCTTCCGATCGCAGATAATCTTGAAAGGATAGCCCAACAAAGATTACCGCCAGAGCAACAAATACGATTTCGAGATTAAGATTGGATATCATGAAGGGAAGGTTATGCTTGATAGTCTTGCATCAAACGACTTGAGTAATACCAGGCACCGGGCTGAAAACGGTGTTCGTTCGCTTGCACCCATTGAGCGATTTTCTGAAGGACCCTTTCCTGTATGGCCACCGGCATATCCGCCTCAATTGGAAAATCCGCACCATAACGGATTTTAAACTCTTCGATCGCCAATTGTCTGGCACGATAGGGACTGGTTTCGGAAAGGAGGGTTTCGAGCAGACCAGTTGGGGAATAGGGTTTTCCCAGGCGATAGCGAATTTCCGGGTTGAATTGTGATTTATTCTCATTCAGCCACGCTTGCCAATCCTGGGGATTTTGTGACAAACGGCGTATCGTTTCACCAAAAGGCTGCCCATCAGGTCTGGTCGGAACTTTGCCTTCCTTGCGATAAGCATCCAATTCCTCCTCGAACAATTCATCTTCATCGATCACATCGGGTACGTAGACTTCCTCGATCAGATCAGCGCCGGTAATCATATACAGTCCTGTTGTCGCGGCACGAGCCAGGTCTTCATTTCCCAGGAATGAATAAAGCGCTTTTATCGCCTTTAAGCTGCCCAGCATCCCAAGCGCAATCAAGCAATCATTGTTGGCAACGCCTTGATTGATGCGATCAATCAGCACCTCTGCTGTCTTGCGGCCGCCGCCCAATCCAAGTGCTGATATGGGCCAATTTTCGTTTGCCGCACGGGCAAAGCATTGAGTGACGACATCAGGTTCACCAAAGCGTAGCAGACACTCCGCAGCGCTTCTGCAGACTGAATCGTCCGTATGGTCGAGCAGGGGGAGTACGGCAGCTTGGGTGGCTGGTCCGCCTGTGCGGCCGAGAGCCCAAATCAGCGTGGGCAATACACTGGATGGTGCTTTCTTCAAAGCGCTCAATAACGGTTTTTCTGCCTCATAGCGCCGATAGCCGAATACTGGTGCCACTACGGAGATCAAGTTGAAATAGTCCCGCAAGAAAACCGATTGTAAACTTTCCTGCCAACTTTCCGGGCATTCGTCCTTCAGTGCATCGCTGATGGCCTGCGTGCGTTCCATGTCCTCCGGGTCGAGATCCCGCCACGCCTCGGCGACAAAATCGCCCTTGTTCTGCCGGCAAAAAACCCTCACCGCTGCGTGCAGTTCGCCAAAATCACCCTCTTTGGCTTGGGTGCGGCACACTTCGAGGGCCAGGTCCTCGCCGACCACCAGGGCATCGATGTGCGCTTCGAAGCGGTCCTCGAAATCTCCGATATCTTTCCAGGTGATTTCCGGATCATCCAGAAGTGCCAGTCGCTGTTCGTACAGAAACGAGGCTTCTTCCAGGTGTTCCTCGTACAACTCGATGTTGAATTGTCGAATGGTGACGGCCATGAACCAAACTTATGCCTTAACTTGTGATGGTTTTTGGTGCGCTGTACCAATTTCGATAGATACAACATCCTGAGGGCCGTTGCGTAAGATCATTTGTGCCCGCCATATGTATATTAGTAGGTTTTCATCCGTGTTGATGATGACGGCATCTAAATTTCTTTCTGAATAGTTTAGCTGACAGATTTTTAGAATGCTTAAATTTTTTCAACAAGTTAACAGAAGAAAGATTATTCATATGCAGGAGGGCGGATAACGATTGCAGAAGCATCCATGCGATCTGAGACCGAAGCAATCACACAACAGTCGCCCAAAGCGTACCCTTTCACGAATGCTTGGGTCGCAAGACACACGGCCACGAGGGGGCTTGCCGCGCCGATTTCTCCAAGACTCGCACAGGGAGTTATTAAGCGGATCTGATCAAAATCCATCCAGGACGTCAATTGGACCTGCGCATGGCCCCAGGCCAGCGCCCTCCATTGCTCACCGTTGAGATCAACTATAAGGTCACCTTTGAAATTATTCACACCCGCGTTTGCTAGTGCGTCCTTAACAGCCATTTCTAAATTGCGTCCGGTTTTTGCGGCCATTTCAACGCGCGCCGTCTTTGGATTTGCGGATTTGTCGATATCATTTGGAGCAGGTCGTAAAGCAGTTGATAAAAGCCTCGCCTCTGTATTCCGGGACGAAGAATTGGCTTTGCTGCTTGGCTCCAACAACACTGCGGCTGAGGCTTCACCTGGATACAGCCCTGTCGGCCTTGCCCCGGTCTTGATACGATCCTGTTCGATTAACGATTGGAGTGATAGTACGTCGAGTAGCGAGTCAGTTGCTATAAGAATTATCCTACTAAGGTTCGTTTTATCGAAAAGCGCGTCGATCCTGCTCAAGAACTGTGCCACGCCAGTGTGGCCTCCGGTTGTGAAGTAAAAAGGTGTGGTTGCACTGGAAAGATTAAGCCCGGATAACACACGGCCGCCAAATGCGATTTCCAATATCTTTGGTATTTCATCTTCTGGCCACATGAAACGCTCGTAGGATATTTCAGGAAGGCACCATGCAAAGCCCGTCGAAGACCAAAACGCAGTATCGTTCCGACCAGGTAGATCACCGTATGCCAAAAGATCGGCAATTGCCAATTGGGCCAGTCGCACGAAGCGTCCTGAACCGGCGAATCCATCCATGACCCCGCTGACGGGTGCACCCAATATAGGCGCTTCCAGTGTATCGGGATCGTAGGCAACGAAATCAGGAAGTGGTTCAAGGCGGACCAATCCGGCACGAAGTGATCCACACGCCGTACGAACGTCGCGTCCTACGTTTGTGACCAGTCCCATGCTGCTGATATTCTGGCAACGCATTCTT
>NZ_JBFELV010000497.1:0-3509 GCF_041551955.1 Desulfosarcina sp. | reverse complement strand
CAAGGCCTACATGTTTTCGAAAAAGCTTTTCACGATGAAAAGAAAGGCCAGGCTGATGATCGCCAGATAGTCCCCCCGGGTTTTAAATGAAGGAATGGCGACGATCAACGCGCCCATAGCGGCCATTAGGCCACCGAAGATCAGCGCCAGGGGAAAGGTGAGGTAGGCAACGGAAACGTTGAAAACCGCATCGCCCAATACCTTGTCGCTGGCAAACAGACCCACCGTAAAAAGACTGGACATGTATGCGCCGATGGCCATGAAACCGGGGTGTGAGCAGGAAAATTCGCCCATGTAGCCGTTGATGATGTTCAGGCTCAGGGTGAACAGAACCGCGATCAGGGTCAACTTGAGGAAAATCAACCGGTAGTCGCTCATCTCGGCCCATATGTGCAGAACCGCATACATCAGTCCCAACTGCACCAGCGCGGTGACGATAAGGGGAAACCCTTGAAGGAATCGGGCCACTGCATTGGCCGGTTTTACCACAGCCCGGGCGACGATGGCCAGCGGCAGCAGGTAAATGACGGTCAGGTAAATCAGGGCGCTGGGGATGTGCACCCAGGTGGCCCAGTTGAACGCGTCTCCCTTGATCAGAAAATTGATGATCCCGGCCAGTACTTTGAAAATGGTGAGCAGACCGAAAAGTACCGGCAGCTTGGGCAGTCCCAATAACGAGGTCAGCCCTTCGCCGGCCAACTGTTCCCAGAGTGCACAGACCAGAAAACCGAGCAGGTATCCCAAAAGGGGCACCGGTTTGAAGAACAGACCCATCCGTTTAAAAATGCCGCCGGTCTGTTTCGGTGCGAGTGTTTCGTCCATGGTAACGTTTCCTTGTGCGCAAATAAGCTCAGAATTAGAGTCGCAATTTCGCGCTGTATGCCTGCCCGAAAAGTCCGTGTGGCCTGAAAATAAGGATCAACAGGACGATGGAATAGGCGATGAGATCACGCAGGTTGGAGCCGATATTGAGTGAAAATAGCCGGTTCACGATCTGAATCGCCGGTACGGTCATGATTTCGATAAAACCCAGCATGAAGCCGGCGATGCAGGCACCCATGATGGATCCGCGACCGCCGAGGATGGCGGCCACAAAGGCTTTCCACCCGAAGCTGACCCCCATGTAAGGGTCCAGCACCGGATAGGCCAGGCCAAAAAGGATGCCTGCGGCGGCAGCCAGCGCCGAACCGATGGCAAACGTCATGGCGGCAATGGTGTTCATGGGCACCCCCACCAGGGGAACCACCACGTAATCGTAGGCCATGGCCCGCATGGCCATGCCCCACCTGGTTCGGCTGATAAACTGGTGCAGGGCCAGCATCAGCCCGAGGGAGACCAGAACGATCATGATCTTCTTGTTGGTCACGAACACGCCGCCGATGTTGTAGGTGGTCGATTCGATAAGCTGGGGAAATTTCAGCCGTGAGCCCCCCAAAAAGAGGATGTTGGAGGTTTCCAGGATGATGCCGATCATCAAGCCGGTGATGGCGGCAGACGCCCGGGGGGCCTCCCGCAGAGGCCGGTATCCCACCCGTTCGACGATAATACCCACGAAGGCGGTGAGAAACATGGAGATCAACAGGGTCATCACCAACAGCACCCAGCCGGGAAAAACGGCTGCCGCCCCGGTTCCGAAAAGGGACAGCAATCCGATCGACACACCCAGCCCGATGTAAGCGCCCACCATGAAGATATCCCCATGGGCGAAATTGAACAGCATGAGAATGCTGTACACCATGGAGTACCCGAGTGCGATCAAGGCGTAAAAGCTGCCCCACTGCAGGGCGTTGATCAGGTTCTGCAAGAAAAAGTTAACGGTCATGGGCTACGGCTCCCGTCAAAAGGAAAGGGATACAGGCGTGCCCGCTCCCTTTTTTTTGTTGGCGCGGCCGCTCCCGTTCAAAGCGAGCGGCCGGTAGATCATCAAAACGGTTTTTCTTTTTCGGATTTTATTCAGTGGCTATTTGGGGCAGACCGATTTGAAAAATTCGAACTTACCCTCGTCGTTAATCTTGACCACAACGGCACATTTTTTCGGATCCCCGTCGGGGGTGAAGGTCATGTTGCCGGTGATGCCGGGGTAGTTCTTGATGGATGCCAGGGCGTCTTTCACCTTGGTGCGGTCGGCTTTGACATCACCGGAAAGCTTGCCGGTGTCCTTGATGGCCTGGACCATCAGACCCAGCGAGTCCCAGGTCAAAGCGGCTACATCGTCGGGGGTTTTGCCGTATGTGGCGGTGTATTCATCGATAAATGCCTTGGTATCACCCTTGGCACCGGCGGCCGCATAGTGGGTGGAAAAGTAGTATCCCTTGCAGTCGTCACCGCACAGGCCCATCAGGTCGCCGCCGCCCCAGGAGTCGGAACCCAGGATCGGTTTGGTCCAACCCATCTCTTTGGCGGCACGTACGATCAGAGGCACTTCACTGTAGTACTGGGGGGTGAAGAGCACATCGGCGCCGGCCATCATGATATTGGTCATCTGGGCGGAAAAATCCTTGTCGCCGGTGGTAAAGCTTTCAAAGGCTACAACGGAACCGGCGCCGTGGATCGCTTCGAATGCCTCTTTGAAGAACTCAGCCAGGCCCTTGGGGTAATCGGCCGCGATGTCATAAAGCACGGCCGCTTTTTTGGCGCCCAGTTCATCGGTGGCAAAATTGGCGGCCACGGGACCCTGAAAAGGATCCAGGAAACAGCCACGGAAGACATACGGCCGGTCCAGGGTTGTGTTGGGGTTGGTGGACCAGGGGCTGATCATGGGGGTGGCGTAGTTGTTGGCCACCTCACCCGCCGGCACGGCCTGGCTGGAGGACTGGGGACCGATGATGCCCAGGACGCCCTCTTCGGTGATCAGTTTCGTGCTGACCTTAACAGCCGATTCGGCCTTGTACTCGTTATCGTCAAAAACGAATTTCAGCGCATAGGATTTACCGCCGACATCGACCGTGGGGTGTTTTTTAAGATACATTTCTGCGGCGTTTTTTGACGATGCGCCTACGTCTGGGTTGTCCCCGGTAAGGGGAATGTTGAATCCAATCTTGATGGTATCCGCTGCGCCGGCATCAACCGCCGCAAACGTGAAGGCCATTACCGCAACCAGAGAAAATACGAGACCAACTGAAAATTTACGCATGTCACTCCTCCTTTTACTGCCGATTGGGTGGGTTTGGATGGGAAACGAAATAAATTGGGCTGAACTTGCAAAGGGTTTCGGTTCGTTTTCAAGGTGAAACAAGGGTTGCATAGTTTTGCTCAGTGGCCGTTGCTGCAACGCGGAAAACGGACGGAAAGACGAGCAAATTGGTTCGATTTATAACGTTCGCCATCCGTTGTAGGGGGATAAACACCCCGAAGTGGATAGCTTGCCTAATTAGCATGGGCACATGTGTTTTTCAATGTCAATTTGCCGGAGGGGTTCTGGGTTCTGGGTTCGGGGTTCGGGTCTTCCGCCTTCCGCCTTCCGCCTTCCGCCTTCCGCCTTCCACCTTCCACCTTCCACCTTCCACCTT
>NZ_JBFELV010000496.1:0-3511 GCF_041551955.1 Desulfosarcina sp. | reverse complement strand
TGGGACTGCCCACGGGGAGGACGGCGGTTACCTCGGCCTGGTCCGACTCGACCCGGGGCATCAGGATCATGCCGATGCGGCCGCTGAGGGCGTAGCTGAGCACGACGATCAGCACCGTCAGGCAAAGGGCAACGGTGAGGGCCCGCCAGCGGAGGCAAAGATCCAGAAAAGGGCCGTAGACCCTGTCGATAAATCGGGCCACTTTCCGGGTGAACCCCTGCTGCCAGCGGCGCAGGTGGGTCGTTGGGCGGCCGGTCTTGCGGTTCTTGATATGGGCCAGGTGGCCCGGCAGGATCAGCAACGATTCGACCCAGGAAATGAGAAAAACCGTGATCACCACCAGGGGTATGACCTTCCAGATCTTGCCCATGGTCCCGGGAATAAAGGAAAGGGGCAGAAAAGCCACCACATTGGTAAGGATGGAAAAAGCGATGGGCATGGCCACATCCCGGGCACCGAGGATCGCGGCCCTGCCGAAATCCATCCCCTGCTGCTGGTACTCGTAGATGTTTTCACCGGCAACAATGGCGTCGTCCACCACGATCCCCAGGGCCACGATAAAGGCAAACATGGAGATCATGTTGATGGACACCCCCACAACCGGCAGGAAGAGCAGGCTGCCGAGAAAGGCGGTGGGAATCCCCATGGTGACCCAGAAGGCCAGTCTGAACTCCAGAAACAACCCGAGCACCGCCAGCACCAGCACCAGTCCCATGAAAGCGTTTTTCATCAGCAGCTCCAGGCGTTGCTGGTAGACTTCGGACTGGTCGTTGCTGATGTGCCACAAGATGCCGACGGGCAGGTCCTGCTCGATTTCACCCATGGCCGAGCGCACGGCTTCGGCGACCCCCATGGGGGTCTGATCCCCGACCCGGTAAACATCGATCCCGATGGCCCGCTGCCCGTCGTAGGCGGCGGACTGGTCCGTGTCCGCAAAGCCTTCGCGCACGCTGGCGATCTCTTCCAGATAGACCACACTGCCGTCGGCGGTGGTCACAATGGGGATCCGGGCGAACTCATCGGCCCAGTCCCGGCGGTCTTTTATCCGCAGCAGGATATCCCCGCCGACCGTATCCACCGAGCCGCCGGGGATCTCGGTGGAGGCGCTGTTGATGGTCGCGGCGATCCCGGCCAGGGTCAGGCCGTAGGCCCGCAACCGTTCCTGGGGTACTTCAACCAGGATTTCGTAGTCCCGGATCCCGGACAGGTCGACCTGGGTGATCTCGGAATTTTGTAACAACCGGTCCCGCACCTGGTCGGCGGTCTCGCGCAGGGCCATTTCCGTCACATCTCCGTAAAGGTCGATCGAAAGCACCTCCCGAAGGTGGGTGGCAAGCGAGACCTCGGGTTCATCGGCATCTTCGGGAAAGGTCGTGATCCGGTCGATCTCCTGCTGGATCTCCTGGTAGACCTTCTGCCGGTCGGCGCCTTCCTCCAACTCGGCGACCACCGTTCCGTTGCCCTCGGAAGCCGTGGCGGTCAGCTCTTTGACTCCGTCGATGGCACGGATGGCCTCTTCCACGGCCAGAATGATCCCCTGCTCGACCTCTTCGGGGCTGGCTCCGGAGTAATCGACACTGACCGTCACCATGTCCAGATCGAACTCGGGGAAAACCTCCTGCTTGATGCGGGTGGTCATGAACAGTCCGCCCAGCACCAGGAAAATCATGAGCAGGTTTGGTGTGACCCGGTTATGCACCATCCAGGAGATCGGGCCGTGGGTTCGGGAAAGACGATTATTGCTCATGAGGGGTCCTCCTGCAGCCTCGACGGTTTCGCTGCAATTTGATCGCTTGGGGTATCAGCGGCGCGCAGCAGCATGCCTTCCACCGGTGCAGCCAGGTCGCTGACAACAAGGTTTTCTCCCGGCGCGATGCCGCCGGTGACCAGGATGTGATCGATTCCTCGGAAGGCGATTTCCACCGTGCGGATCGAGAGGTTGCCACTATCCTCCATGATCCAGACATCGCTGCCGTTGCGAATGAATTCACGGTCGATGGCTGCTGCAGAAGTCATCGTTTGCCCCTCGATTTCCACCCGTACGTATGAACCGATCAGCATACGGGGTTGACCCGTATTGTCCGGTGAAAGGCTCAGGGGATCGTCCACCCGGACCAGCAGCCGCGCCATGCGTCCCTGTTCCTCCAGAACCGCTTCCAGGCGAACCACCCGGCCTTGCCGAAAGACGCCGTCGCCCCAGGCGGCCGAATCGTACACCTTGACCAACGCCCCCTGGTCCCCATCGGTTTGGGGTATCCGGATCCAGCGCAGCTGGCTCACCGGCACAGACACTTGCACCCAGTAGGTGTCAGTGCCCACCAGGGTGGTCAATACGGTGGATTCACTGGCCCGGGCCCCGACGTCTACCGCGCGTGACTGGACCACCGCATTGAACGGCGCCTTGATCTGGGTGCGCGCCAGAGCCACCCGGGCCTGTTCGAGCTTGGCCTGGGCCGCTTCGAGGGTGGCGCGCAGGTTTTCCAGCTGGGGACGGCGCAGCATCAACGATTCCTCGACATCGCTAACCGTTTCTCCCAACAATTTATACTCTTTTTGAGCAACGAGCTGATTGCCCTGTTCAAGCTGCAGATCCGACTCGGCTTTGGCCACATCGGTGGTCAATTGCCTCACGGTCAGACCGTAGTCGGTGGGGTCGATCGTCAGCAGCGTTTCACCCTGGCGAAAATGGCCGCCAGGCACCAGGTTGCGGTTTAATTCAATGATTTCACCGCTGACCTGTGGTTTCAATTCCACCTGGCGTGCCGCGGTCACCGTCCCCATGCCGGAGATCACCGTCTGCTGGGGACCGTAATCCACAGACGTTACGCTCACCAGGGTCGCGTTGTGCACCTGGGGGCGTGGTTTGGCCTGAGGGCTGGTCTCCATCAGCCAGAAGGCGGTGATCGCGCCTGCGGCCAGGACGGCCAACGGCAGCACGGTGCGAAAAATGACCCTCGCCAGGCGTCGTCCATCGCCGCCATTCGTTCCCGCCGCAAGTCCGCGGTGGTTATCGTTTATTGAAATTTCTTGTTCAGACAGCATCGGAATTTCTTTTTCCTGAGGTTGTTTGCGCATCGGCTTGATTTTCTTCCGGACGATCCAACGTCCATCCTGACCCCAGGGCCCG
This sequence comes from Desulfosarcina sp., assembly GCF_041551955.1. Classification (GTDB taxonomy): domain Bacteria; phylum Desulfobacterota; class Desulfobacteria; order Desulfobacterales; family Desulfosarcinaceae; genus Desulfosarcina. The sequence goes on along the minus strand of NZ_JBFELV010000496.1, from coordinate 384 downwards.
GCACAGATCGATACGGTACTGCACCAGATCCCGCTTGGCGGTCAACAGGCTGCGTTGCAGTTCCTGATGGGAGAGCAGCGCATCGAGCACCCGCTGGTAGTCCACTGTCCCCTGGATGTACCGGTCGCGCACGCGCTCGATGACTTGACCGGCGAGCGTCAGCTGCCGGTCAATGCTGGCGATGAAATCACGTTGGCGCTGTTCCTGATCCAGGGCGTCCTCGACCTCACCCAAAGCGTCGAGAATGGTCTGGCCATAGGTGTGCAACGCTTCGGAGGCCACCGCACGGGTCCGGTCGACTTCGGCCTTGCGCAGTCCCCCATCGATGATCGGCGCCACCAGGTTGGCGGCGATGGCTGCAATCCAGTTATCAAACAGATCCCG
>NZ_JBFELV010000495.1:0-3513 GCF_041551955.1 Desulfosarcina sp. | reverse complement strand
TTGGTACTCTTTCCACAGGTAGGCTTTGTCGAGGCCGTGGTCGATGAAATCCCAGGGGAAACGCTCTTTTGCATCACGCTCACGCTGAACGTAAAAGTGGGGATTCACCGGCGATGCCTTGAAGGTCTGCGGCCAGTTGCCCTCGTTCGCGTGGGCCAGCAGCAGGATGCCCCCCACCCGACGATCCCCGCGGGCGATCACGCCCTGCAGGTAGGCCCACCGGGGCACGTCGGCGTGAACCCGCACGTTGGCGGTTTTTTTCAATCCCGTCTTGACCATCTTGATCTTGGTCTTGAGCGTCTTGACCTCGTCCATGGCCGCCCACTGAAAGGGCGTGAACGGCTTGGGGACGAAGGAACTGAGGCTGACGGTGATGTCGCCGATGCGCCCCTTGCCCCGGCTGGTTTTCAAAAAGCGGTGTTTGATCTGCTTGACCAGGTCCACGATGGCCGCCACATCGTCTTCGGTTTCCGTGGGCAGGCCGATCATGAAATAGACCTTCAGGTTGGGGATGCCGGCGGCCACCAGGGTTTCGGCGGCAGCCACCACGTGGTCTTCGGTGATCCCCTTGTTGATTACCCGGCGCATGCGTTCGGAGCCGGCATCCGGGGCGATGGTGGCGGTCTTCACCCGGCTTTTTTTCATCGCCGCGATCAGCGGTCCGTCCAGGGCGTCGGCACGCAGGCTGCTGAATGAAAAGCGGATCTCACGCCCCCGATCCTTGTCACACAATTCACCAATATCCGGCAAATCGGACACGGCGGCACCCACCAGGCCGATACGGTCGGTCAGCGCGCACCCGTCGTCCACCTGACTGTCGAGCAAGCCCAAAGGGCGGAACCGGGGCGGCCGGTACACATATCCGGCACTGCAGAAGCGGCACCCATGGGGACAACCGCGGGAGACCTCGATCAGATAGGTGTCGTCAAATGTGGTGTCCGGGGTTAAAATGGTGCTGGCTGTGGGCAGGCCCGAAAGATCCGGAACGATTAATCGACCCACGGAAACCGGCACATCCGCCAGCCGTTCAATCTCGGCCAGGGTGCCGTCCTCATCGTAACGGGGTCGGTAGAAAGCCGGAACATACAGGCCGGGAACCCGGCGGGCCATGGCCAGCAGATTTTCCTGCTTATCGGCCGATGGATCGTAGATTTGAAAAAATCCGGATACCAGGGCCTCGGCCTCTCCCAACAGGAAGGCGTCGACAAAGGGGGCCAATGGTTCAGGGTTGAGAAAACAGAAGACTCCCCCTGCCAGCACAAGGGGGAAGGTCGCGCCTCGCTGGGCGGCCGGCAGGGGGAGTCCTGCTGCTTCCAGGATGGTAAGAACACCGGGTGCATCGTTCTCATAAGAGATCGAAAAGGCAATCATGTCGAAGTCTTCGATGGGCTTCTGGGACTCGACCGTCAACACCCGGCGGATTTTACCGCCATCCTGTTCCGGTAAAAAAGCACGCTCACAAACCACATGGTCAATGTCGTTGAAGAGCCGGTACACGGTCTGGAACCCCAGGTTGGACATTCCCACATGGTAAAGATTGGGATAGACCAGGGCCACGCGAATTCGCCCGTCGACCGGCTTCCGGATGACGCCGCGCTCAGCCGCCTCACGCCCGCTGGGGTGATGTGGAGATCCTGGTACCATGGTTTTCTGCAGACCTTTGTCCGCACGCCGTTCAGACCATTGCGGCTAATAATTGACGCGGCGCGGTGGTGGCGGTCTCATCGTCATTCACCATCATCGAGGAAATTCGGCTTTGCTGGCGGCGGTCTCTCCCGCTGCGGCGATCCAAGCCGCTGCGTCTTTCGGGAAGGCAGCAGGCATATGAATATTCCCGCCGATCACCACCCATCCTGCGTCCACCGGTCAGCTGGTCGCTGCATCGTTTGGGCTGCATCTTCGGTCCTCCGCTTCAACGTTTTCGCTGCTGGTCCGCGTTGATCCGGTTCCTTCGGAGACGGGATTAGTCCGCCTTTCTTCTTAAAAACGTGGGAACGTCCAGATCGTCGTTGTCGATGACAATCCCTTTGTACTCCCGGTAGAGCTCACTGGCCGCTCCTGCAGGCCCTGCCGTCCCTGCATTGACGGCCTGCCGTCGGCGGATGAAGGTGGGTTCATCCAGTTCCGTGGACCGTGCCAGGTCCGCCGGAGTGATGTCACGCACCTTACCGCCGTAGGTAGGGTCCAGCGCTCTGGCGCCGGTCTCTTTCTCCTTGCCTTTCTCGCCGATACCGGTGGCGATGACCGTAACGCTCATCTCGTCACCCACGCTGTCGTCAATCACCGCACCCCAGATGATCTCCGCCTCTTCACCCACCTCATTGTAGATGCGTTCGGAGGCTTCGGTCATCTCCTCCATGGTGAGGTCGCTGTTGGAGGTGATGTTCATCAGCACGCCCTTGGCGCCGGAGATGTTGATGTCATCCAATAGCGGATGGGAGATGGCCCGTTCAGCCGCTTCCAGAGCCCGGTTTTCGCCGCTGGAAATGCCGATGCCCATAATGGCCATACCGGCACGCGACATGGTGGTCTTCACGTCGGCGAAATCCAGGTTGACCAGGCCGGGCATCATGATCAGGTCGGTGATGCCCTTGACGGAATGGAGCAGGATTTCGTCCGCCTTTTTAAACATATCCACCATCTTGGCGTTCTTCGAAGCCAGACCGCGCAGCCGATCGTTGGGAATGGTGATCACCGTATCGGCCGCTTTTTTCAATTCGAGAATGCCTTCGTCTGCCTGTTTGGCCCGTTTTCTGCCCTCGAAGGAGAATGGCCGGGTCACCACGGCCACGGTAAGGATGCCCATTTCCTTACACAGCCTCGCGATTACCGGTGCAGCACCCGTTCCGGTGCCGCCGCCGAAACCCGCGGTGATAAACACCATGTGGGAATCGGCCAAGGCATCCTTGATCATTTCCGCATTTTCCAGGGCCGCCTCGCGCCCCACCTGGGGGTTGGCGCCGGCACCCAGGCCTTCTGTAATCTTGGTTCCCAGCTGGAAGCGCATCTCCGCCTGGGAGACATCCAGGGCCTGGGCATCCGTGTTGGCGGAAATGAACCTGACGCCCTGCAGATTGCTCGCGATCATGTTGTTGATCGCATTGCCGCCAGCACCGCCAACGCCAATCACTTTAATTTTTGCCGATCGGTCACTCTCCATGTACGTAAACATACCAGTCATAATTTCCCCCTTTGTTTGAGTTGCCCATTTTGGCGCTTGCCTGTACGCCTTGGTTTATATTCTTAAATGACGTCCTTGAACCACTTTTTCATCCGGGATATGAGGCTGTTGAAGATATTCCTGTCCCGGATCCGAAATTTTTTCTCCGGCTCCTTTCTGGCGCCGTAGATGACCAGCCCGACACCGGTGGCATACATGGGATTGTTGACCACGTCGGTGAGGCCGCCGATCCCACGCGGCCGACCCAGACGCGTGGGGACGCCGAAGATGGCTTCGGCGATGTCGGTGGTGCCCTCCAGCAATGCCGTGCCACCGGACAGGACAATCCCCGA
>NZ_JBFELV010000494.1:0-3524 GCF_041551955.1 Desulfosarcina sp. | reverse complement strand
TCCGGATTTGAAGGATGCAATCAGTTGTCATCTTTTCGCCTGCCTGCACAAACCTGTCGATCCGGATGAACTCAACTATTTTTTGAAATGTATCGGCGACAACGAGACCGAATCAAGAGGACCACCAGCCGGATCAATTTAAATTTCGGGACCCGCATTCGTTTCCGGAACCATACCGATTAGGAATGATCGATCAAACTTAAGGAGTGACCATGGACAGAAAAAAAAGGGAACGCAAAACGTTGATGCAGGATTTTCTCGGCAACATCAACCTGTCGCGAAGATCGTTCATCAAAGCGTCAGCCGCCACAGGTGCCGCAGTCGCCACGGGTTCTGGCTTGTCATTTGAGCTTAAGGCTTTGGCAGCTGCAACCGGCGCCCAGGGTAATGGGCAAGGGCAGTGGCTGCCGGCCACCTGCCAGGGCTGCACGTCCTGGTGCTCAAAACAGGTTTATGTAATCGACGGACGGGCCATCAAGGTGAGGGGGAACCCCCATTCCAAGGTAAATGTGGGCGCCGGATGTCCGCGATCCCATTTGGCTATTCAGCAGGTCTACGATCCGGACCGGATCAGGACACCCCTGAAGCGAACCAACCCCAAAAAAGGTCGCCAAGAAGACCCGCAGTTCGTGCCTATTTCCTGGGACGAAGCGCTCAACACGATCGCAGACAAAATCATGGAACTGCGCGACAACCACGAAACCCACAAATACATGCTCATGCGCGGCCGCTATACCTACATGCGTGACATTCTTTATGACCGCATGACCAAGATCATCGGTTCGCCCAACAACATCTCCCATAGCGCCATTTGCGCCGAAGCCGAAAAGTTCGGCCCTTACTTTACCGAAGGATTGTGGGATTACCGCCAGTACGACGTCGAGAACGCCCGTTACATCCTGATATGGGGGGCAGACCCGCTGGCCGCCAATCGGCAGGTCTCCTACTATTCGAAGGCGTGGGGAACGGTTGTCAACCGGGCCCAAATAGCGGTTGTCGAACCGAGGCTTTCCGCTACAGGGGCGAAGTCCGATGTCTGGTTACCCATAAAACCGGGCCATGACGGTGCTCTGGCAGCTGCCATTGCCCATGTGATCCTCACCGAGGGGCTTTGGTACCGTGACTTTGTTGGCGATTTTAAAGACGGCGAGAATCGTTTCAAGACCGGGCAGGATGTCCTAGAAGAAGACTTCGAACAGAAATACACCCACGGTCTGGTCAAATGGTGGAACCTGGAACTCAAGGATAAAACCCCGGAGTGGGCGGCATCAAAGACCGGCCTTCCCGCCGACCAGATCCGCCAGGTTGCACTCGACTACGGCAACGCTGCACCCCATGCCATCTCATGGGTCGGCGGTGGCCCGGTCATGCAGGTGCGCGGCGGTTATGCGAGTATGATCTGCCACGCCCTGAACGGCCTGGTCGGTGCAGTGGACAATGTTGGTGGAACATTGAAAGCCAACAAGGAGTACACTTCTAAATTCCCCGAACCCGACGATTTCATGGATGAAATCGCCAAGCAAGGCAAAAAGCACGGAAAGATCGATCATCGTGGGCGGCTCGAATTCCCGGCGCTCAATAAAGGTAAATCCGGCGGCGGGGTCGTGACCAACAATGCTGCTGACGGCATCCTCAACGACGACCCCAACGACATCAAGGTGGCCATCGCATACATGAACAACTTTACCTTCTCCTGCGGTCAACCTGAGCGTTGGGAGCGGGCTCTGTCCAAGATCCCCTTCGTCGTCCACATCACCACCAACGCGTCGGAATTTTCCTGGTTCTCGGATATCCTGCTGCCCAACACCCATCATATGTTTGAAAAATATGGTTATGTAAAATCCCATGGCAACGGCTACCGTCACGTCACCCTGATGCAGCCCATCATCAAGCGGGTGGGAGACTATAAGACGGACGAATCCGAATTTACCTGGATGATTGCCGAAAAGTTGGCCGAACGCGGCTTTGACAACCTATTGCGCCACTATAAATCCTACAGGGATCCGGAAACCGGAAAAGAGCCAACCAATGAAGATGAATTCGCCCTTTTTGCCCTGAAAATCGCCACCCACAAACTGTGGGATCCTGCCGAACACCAGGGCGGCGACAAATTCAATGGATGGACGGAATTCAGCAAGGTCGGTGTATGGAATTCCGATCCTTACCCCTTCCGCAAGCGATGGGGCAAGATGGAAACCAAAACCGGGATGTTCGAATTCTACAGCGAAACCTTGAAAGAAGCCCTGGAGAAACATGCCGAAAAGCACAGCACCACTGTGGATCATGTCATGGAGGTCTGCGATTACCAGGCGCGGGGTGAACAGGCGTTCATTCCCCATTATGAGGAACCCTGGACGTCAGGCGACCCCAAAGCGTATCCGCTGCTGTTTGTGGATCACAAATCCCGGCTCAACCGCGAAGGCCGTTCAGCCAACTGCCCCTGGTACTATGATTTCAAGGATGTGGATCCCGGTGACGAGGCCTGGGGGGACGTAGCCAAGATCAACCCGCTGGATGGCAAGGAATTCGGCATCGACAATGGAGATCAAATTCGTCTCACATCACCCACGGGCAGCATCGAATGCACGGCCAAGCTGTGGGAAGGGGTTCGTCCGGGAACGGTGGCCAAGTGTTATGGCCAGGGTCATTGGGCTTACGGGCGGCTGGCCGCTAAAGTGTTCGGCAAAGTCCCCCGGGGCGGCAGTAACAACGACCTGATTCCTGCGGTCTATGACCGGCTCAGCGGCAGCACTGTTCGTCACGCCGGCACTCGTGTCAAAATCGAAAAGATATAGGAGGTATTCAATGCCCAGATACGCCATGGTCATCGACCTGCAACGTTGCGTCGGATGCGGAGCCTGCAGCATCGCCTGCCGCAACGAAAACAATGTCCCGGAGGGAATCTACTGGTCCAACAAGATCACCGAAACATCCGGAACCTTTCCCAACGTTCGCTATCACTATATTCCAACCCTGTGCAACCACTGCGACAATGCCCCCTGCGTGCGAGGCTGCCCGACGCAGGCCATGCACAAGCTGGACAACGGGATCACCATGCACGACCCGAAAAAATGCATCGGCTGCAAGTACTGCGAGTTCAACTGCCCTTACGGGGTGATCTACTTCAACTGGCGCAAGGCGCATCCCTTCTGGCGTGATGAAACCGAATTGATCAAGGGAGGCACCTTCTCTCCGGCCGAAATGACCCGCGAGGCCGGCGGCGATGTCGTCCCCTACTACAACCCGGAACGGGAGGAGACGCTTGCCGGCATCCGCCCCAAGGGCGTGGTCGAGAAATGCACCTTCTGCGACCACCTGGTCAAGAAAGGACTTTTGCCCCGCTGCGTGGATGCCTGCCCCTCAGATGCGCGCGTGTTTGGGGACATATCGGATCCCAACAGTGAAGTCAGTAAGTTGTTGGGTAAATTCCGCCCCTTCCGGCTTCGCGAACAGCTGGGAACCAATCCGCATGTATTTTATATCAGGGACTTTAACCCTGCCCACTACCAGCCGACCAAGGGAGG
>NZ_JBFELV010000493.1:0-3542 GCF_041551955.1 Desulfosarcina sp. | reverse complement strand
TCGAGAATTTCCGGCCGGTTGGTGGCGGCCATGATGATGACACCCTTATTCGTTTCGAACCCGTCCATCTCCACCAGGAGCTGGTTAAGCGTCTGCTCGCGTTCGTCATGGCCACCCATCACATTCATGCCCCGCGCCTTGCCCAGGGCGTCCAATTCATCGATGAAGATGATACAGGGGGCTTGCGCCGCGGCCTGAGAGAAAAGGTCGCGTACGCGGGCCGCTCCCACACCGACAAACATCTCTACAAACTCCGAACCGCTGATACTGAAGAACGGTACCTTGGCCTCCCCGGCCACCGCCCGTGCCAGAAGGGTTTTACCGGTTCCCGGCGGGCCAACCAGAAGCACCCCCTTGGGAATTCTTCCCCCCAGTTTCTGGGATTTTTCCGGGGTGCTTAAAAATTCGACCACTTCCTGGAGCTCTTCTTTGGCTTCGTCGATGCCGGCGGCATCAGCAAAGGTGACCTTGGTCTCGCTCTCGGCGAATATCTTGGCCTTGCTCTTGCTGAAGGACATCACCCCCATGCCCGGCCCCATTTTTTTCATGGCAAATCGCCAGATCAGGTAAAAAAAGCCCAAAGGGAGAACCCATGAGAGAATGATGCCCAGAAATCTATTTTCATATTTCCCGGAATAACTGATGTTGCGTTCATCCAGTTCCTTCGCCAGACCCGGATCGTCCACCCGAATGGTGTTGAACGCTTGACCGGTGGAGCCCTTCAGCGTTCCGGTAATATTTTCAGGTCCGATGATCAATTTGTCCACGGTCCCGTCGGCAATGGATTGTTTAAATTGACTGTACGGAATCGTCTCCACTTTTGAAGAAACGAAAAACTGTTGAGCATAAGAAAGAAAAAGCATGGCCAAAAAGAAATACCAGATGCTGAAACGCCTCTTCGGTGGCAGCGTGTTCTTGTTTTTCAGATGATCGCCAAAACCGAAGAAGGCACGCAGCTTGTCTATCAGCGTGCCCATGGGATCTTTATTTGCATTGGGTGCCATTTTCATTTCCTGTCTTTAACATAACGGCGTCTGCTCAATCACCGGAGATATATTTTTTCAACGCTCCCATGGCCTTGGTAATTTCCTGGATCGCCTCATGCATGCCCTCGGCACCGTGGTCTTTTTTGGATGCATCTTTCTCTTCGATCCTGTCCTGAACTGCTGTTTTGATCTTTTTCAGGTGTTGCGCATGTATTTCAACCTGCAGGCGATGCTCCTCTTTCATGTTTTTAACGGCATCGGCATCAATCCGTTTGACCAGTTTATCGGCCTCGGCCATTAATTGTTTGATATCCTTGGATTCTAAGTATTCTGACATGATGTCTCCTTCCGGCGGCGAATCTCCCTATGGCGAAGGAGCCGATGGGGTCCGCACTTGGCTTGGATCCGCGTTTTTGATATATTGATAGAAGTCGCTGTCAGTGGTGAGAATCAATACGGAGTTCGTATTGGTTTTCTCTTTGTAGCTTTCAAGGGTGCGCAAAAAGGCATAGAATTCCGGATTTTTATTATAAGCGTGGCCGTAGATTTGCGTCGCCTCGGCATCGGCTTTGCCCTGGACTTCCTGCACCCGGCGGTAGGCGGTGGAACGGATCTGGCGCAGCTCTTTTTCCATTGTACCGAGAATCTCGGCGCTGCGTCCCTCGCCTTCGGAGCGAAACTGCGCGGCGATCCGTTTGCGCTCGGAAATCATGCGTTCATAGACCTTTTCACGGACACTTTCCACGTAATCCAGGCGCTTGATGCGCACATCCACCAGTTCGATGCCGTATTGCGGGATGATCTTTTGTGCTTCAGTCAATATCGTTCGGGTGATCTCCTCCCTGCCGCGGGCAATCTCCCTTTTAAGCTCCTCTTCGCGCTCTTTTGGGACCTCCTTCAGGGCCTCGCCATCAGGCACTTCCCACGATGCGCTGCGCACGAGTTCCACGAGTTCGCTGCTCGACACCTGATCGCGCACCACCGAATCAAGAATATCGTTCAAGCGCGACTGGGCCCCCTCTTCGCTGGCCACATTCTCCAGAAATTTTTTCGCGTCGGCGATCCGCCATCGGGCAGTGGTATCCACCCAGATGAACTCGCGCCCCTTGGTGGGAACCTGGTTCGGATCACCGTCCCAGACCAGCAGGCGCTTTTCGAATCGCCGGACCTCCTGCACAAAGGGCAGTTTCATGTGCAGCCCCGCCTCGGTTACCGGATCCCCAACAGGCCGGCCAAACTGAACGACAATGGCCTGCAGCCCTTCTTCCAATGTATATAGACCGCCATAGAGTACGATCGCGATCACCACCGCTATCGCGATGATTACTGCTTTCAAGGTAAACTTCATGGCTGTCTCCCTTCTGTTGATGGTTGCGCGCCGGATTCCAATGGGAGCCAGGGCACCATGGCCTTCTGGTCCTTATCCACGATATAGAGCCCTTTCATGGCTGACAGGAAACCGGTCATGGCCTCCAGATACAGCCGCCGGCGCGTGACCTGCGGCGCCTGTTGGTATTGCCCTAAAATGGCCTCAAAACGGGTGGCCTCTCCTTGGGCCCGGTTTACGCGTTCCAGTGCGTAACCTTCGGCCTCGCTGATGCTTTGCGTAGCCACCCCTCGGGCTTTGGGGATTTCCCGATTGGCCTGTTCCTGGGCTTTATTGATCGTTTGCTCTTTGTCCTGACGCGACTCGTTGACTTCATTGAAAGCCGGTTTAACCTTATCCGGCGGCGTTACGTCCTGAAGTTCCACGGTCACCAGACGCACACCGGACGCATAGGATGTCAGGATATTCTGGATTTCGGTTTTGGCTTCACTGGCCACCGCCACCCGTCCGGTGGTCAGTACATCGCTGCCCAGACGGTTGCCGACCGCGCGGCGCATGACCGCTTCGGTAGTGTCGCGGATTGTTTTCGATGTGTCGCGAACCTGAAACAGGTAGCGGATCGGGTCTTCGATGCGGTACTGGACGATCCACTGGACATCGATGACGTTCAAATCCCCGGTGAGCATCAGCGACTCGTCTTTATATTCACCGCGCGTATCATAGCGGGTCTTTTCACCGGGAACGGTGGAAACCGAGACCGTCCGAAATCCGAACTCTTCTTTGAGCACGCGAGCCGTGGGCAGCAGACGGACATTTTCGATACCATAAGGCAATTTGAAATGCAGACCCGGACCGGCCGTGCGCATGACCTTGCCGAAGCGCTGTACAATCCCCGTCTCCTCCGGCTGGACGGTAAACCATGCAGTCCATAAGACCACCACCACCACCACACCGGCGACAAGAATGAGGAGCGGACCGCCTTTGAATCTTTTTAACTGCTGTTGAATTTTTTCCAGCACGTCATCCAAATTTAGCGTCGATCCCCCCGGGGGGTGATTCTGTTCAGTCATAACTTACCTCCTAATTAATGAGCCAATCAGCTTCATTGATGCTTGTTGGTTCAGGGCAATACCATTTAGTCGATATGGATTAATTCCCCTTTTCATGGCGGGCGACAAGCAGTACTTCTATCACCTGAAGAAAGTGCAGAGGCAGACTGGCGCGGCCCT
>NZ_JBFELV010000492.1:0-3545 GCF_041551955.1 Desulfosarcina sp. | reverse complement strand
CTGGAGCATTACGATTTCCGCCCCTTGATGCAAGGGGCTGCCGGTAAGTTTGCCAGCATCGGCTGGTTGTGCATCGCCGAACGCTATCGCAGGCACCGGGGCATATTACCCGCGCTGTTTAAAATGATCGTTCGTGAGACCAAGAAAAGAGGCGTGCAGCACTTGATCGCCCCCTTGCACCCCCCGATTTTGCCTCTGCTGGAGCGGTTTGGTGCCAAAGCGGTCGCCGAGGCCTTTTTTTCTGAAGAACTGCAAGTGTCCATGGTGCCCATCCACATCAACTATGGCGACCTGCCGCCGGGGCTCAGAGAGTTTTCCCAGGATCCGTTTCAAATCCTCTTTGAGGACAGCAACCAGCGGCGTATTTATCGGCAGGGGGAAACGATCATCGAGAAAGGAAAGCCCGGTACCGACGCGTTTTTGATCATGCGTGGTGCCGTGGAGGTCCTGGCGCACCCCGGTGTCCAGCAGACCCAGCGGGCCGGCGTCGATGGGGTCGGCGATGGCACGGAAGGCAATCCGCTGCTGGGCCAGGGGCAAGTGTTCGGTGAACTGTCTTTGATGGATGGTGGCCCGCGGACGGCCACGGTGATCTGCCACTCCAAAGAGGTTGACCTGATGGTCTGGACCCGGGAGCAGTTATTTCAGCAGCTCGGTGCAGACCATCAAAAGGCCATTCAACTTTGCAAGATATTGGCCAGCCGTCTCAGAACGGAAGTTGAAGGATATCAAAAAAATCAGTCGCATGAAGCCCTGGTGGCAACCATCATCCTGGATGCGTCTCGGGAGGCGAATCGAACGGTGAGTCTGAAATGGCTGGCTAGCCAGTGCGGATTCCGTGGCAAGGAGATGCAAGCCTTGATGACGCATTGGGCCGAGGACGGACTGGTGGACTGGGAAGGTGCCGAGACGATCCAGGTCACCCATATAGAACGGTTGAAAGAAAAAATGATTTGGAAATAAATCTGATGAACCCGTACAAAGTCGCCAAAGCATCATTTCTCATTTACATCATGAAGAACATGAAGTTGGTATGATTATATGTTTTTATTTCCTTCATGATCTTCAGGCGCTTCATGGTGAAAAATTGAACTTCTTACGGAGCCGTCAAATCTGACTGGCTTAACCATCTTGACCAGATGGGTTAAAATTACGGGCACTGCCCGGGAATACCAACGTTTTTTAAATCCGGTAAAATTTTCGTAAACCTTGATCTCGACCCAATTGGCCTATTTCTGGACGGACACGGGTTAGCACCCTTTTTCAATATTGTTTATGCAACATTGGGGTAAACAGATATGAACCATAATCCACCGCCCAACAGCGACTAATTCCCCTTGAACCAAGCCATCCAAAAAAAAGTCAATGAAGCTGAACTTTACCTGAAGCAGGGACTGTTTGCAAACGCCCACCAGATTTATAGCCAACTTATCAAGGATTCCCGCGCTTACCTGAAAAGCCATCCTGATCTGAAAGCGTCGGTGCGACAGGCATTAGATGCCTGCATCGAGGCGTTCGAGGTAAGATGTGAAGAGATACAAAGGCAATCGGGGTCGTTTGAGCGCAACCATGAGGTGGGCGATGGGGGCGTCATTCCATCCGACTCCGCGAATGAAGCCCAAGTCGGTGCTGTACTCGAGGCACTCGGGATTTATGATGAGGCCATCGACGAGCCAACCACCCCGGCCCAAAAAAACATCAGCCACCCATCCAAGCCGTCAAAACCCCCATTTTTCAGTTTTGACACCGTTTGTTCCTACCCGTTGGTATTTCTGGTGGTCTCATGTATTTTTGCGGCAGTGTTTGCCGTGTACAACCCATCCGTGAAAACGGTCAATAACGTTGACTACTTCAAACTTGAACACGATGCGGACCGGGCATTTTACGAACAATTTAAAACCGTATTCGGCAATGACGAATTTTTCATCATCGCCTTTGACGCCGACCCTCTGTTCTCTCAACCCTATTTATCCCTGCTTGACCGGATTACCAGGGATCTTGAGGCTATTGAAGAGATAGAGAGCGTCACCAGTCTGGCCAATGTCGACGACATCATCGGCGAATCGGATTACTTCGAGGTGCGTAAATTTCTTGAGGAGATAACCGATGATCCGGAAGTGCTGGCATCTTTGCGGGCGCAGGCCGTCAACAACTACCTTTACGTGAATAACCTGTTGCCCAAAGATGCCAGGACGGCGGCGATTGTGGTGGAAGCCTACGACAGGCCCGAAGATGAAGATTATCGCCAGCGCCTGCTCTCTGCAACCGACCAGGTGCTGAAGAAATATCAGGCCGAGGTGCCGGCCTTTTACCTGGGCGGCTGGACCACCACCAATTTCAGCCTCAGTCAATATCTAAAAGCGGACATGATGGTTTTTGTCCCGGCCACCTATTTGCTGATCGCCTTGACCACCTGGTTGTTCTTCAGAAATGTCCGCCTAACCCTGCTGACCGTGATCAATATTTCCGTGTGCCTTGCAGCGACGCGTGGATTGCTTGGCCTGACCGGCATCACCTTGAACAACGTCACCAGCATCGTTATCCCTTTGGTCATGGCGCTATCCTTGTGCGACACCGTCCATATTTTTTCACACCTGGACAAAAGCATTTTGAAGAAATATCCAGAAAAAAATAAGGCGCTCGCCCAGGTGCTTAAAAAGGTTGCCTTGCCATGTTTTCTGACCACCCTTACTACGGCGGTTGGTTTTTTGTCCCTCTCTTTCAGCGATATCGTTCCCATCAAAGAATTTGCCTGGGTTGCTTCAGCCGGTATGGTATTCGAGTTCATCTTCTCTTTTTTCTTGCTGCCGCCGCTGCTTTTGTGCTTTCAGCCGGAGACGATCTATCGAGAAAATGGATCGCGTAAGGGCGTGAGAAAAATAATCGAGGGTTTAGGCAAGGCTGTCCGCCGGCACCACCGACCGATTGCGGTCATGAGCTGCCTGGTCGTTATTCTGTCTGTGGGGTCTGCCAGTCTGGTCCGGGTGGAAACCAATTTGATCGATTTTTTTAAAAAATCAAGCCCGGTAAGAAAATCATTGGATTTTGTAGAAAAGCGGTTAAGTGGTGTGGGAACGCTGGACGTTTCATTCAAGGCGGACACCATGGACGCCTTCAAATTGCCGGCAAATCTAAGGCTCATCGAAAGTGTGCAACAATTTATCGATTCGGTGGAACATGTCGATAAGACGATGTCCTTCGTCGATTTCCTCAAGGACATGAACGCCTCTTTCCATGACGAAAACATCCGTTACTACAAGATCCCGTCTAGTGCCGAGATGGTTTCTCAATATATGTTGGTGTATGATTCCGACGATATCGACGATTTCGTCAATGGAGACTACGACCACGCCAGAATCTCCGTGCGGATTTCCGAGCACAGTTCCAGCGGCCAAAAACGAATCGTTGAACAGATAAAGGCGTATATTGCCACCATCGATCATTCATCGATCGACATCCGTGTTACCGGAAGAGCGGTGATCGATTCTAATCTCATCGATGCCATGGTCAAGGGCCAGATCACCAGCCTGAGCACCGCCGCCCTG
>NZ_JBFELV010000491.1:0-3557 GCF_041551955.1 Desulfosarcina sp. | reverse complement strand
GCCCATAAGATCCCAAGCCTGGTGCTGTCTCCGAAAAGCTTGAACAGATCAGAGAGTTCATAGAGTGCTACGGGATCAGGCATTTTTCGTTTTACCGACTTAACGATTTCACCATGAATTCCCTTTGTCATGCAGGTTTCAACTGTTGTAAGCTTTGGTTTTTGCTGAACCGAGGTCATGATGTTGCCTCTCTTTGATGATTTGTATCAATATATGTACATATAATAATATATTAATACGGTGTCAAGGCCTTCTTAGTTCCCACTTTCGCTGGAACCGCACGTTGTCAAATGAGGTAACCACCCGTAATAAATGAAATAAAATTATGTATCAAAGAAGGAGTTGAACATAATAATTGGAGCGCAAGATACTATTGGAACATGAGTGGCTGTATGGGATTCTGCGGTTGACAGTGATGTCACAATGTGGGATATGGCGTGCGAAGGGCAAATAGATACAATGAAAAAAGTTATTCTAAAATTCATTTACACAAGTTTGGCCATGGTGGGTGCATTTGTCGCACTGCACAGTTTGGTTGCCGCTCAACAGGCATGTTGTGTTAAAATTGATAATGCTTGTCTTTCTGTATCAAATCAACTTTCAGTGAATCTTAATAGCCGGGAAGTTTGCTTACCTTCACCGTCCCACCACTATAGAAGCAATCCAGACCTTCAAAGTAGTAAGAATGATTTAGGGGCGGAAGCAACCTGCTGCGAGTCCGGTAATTGTCCGGCATCTGGCCAATCTATTTATATCGGTGCCTCTGTATCCTGGGACGACTACCGGCATAACGAAGCAGAATGCGATGAAGATTTAAAAAATAGCCAAACAACCACCGATGGTTTCAATAATCTACTGACATGTAAGGCATCTGCACCGATCTATCTCTTAACGCAATCAATTATCTGTTGATTCTCCCTCACTAAGCCACGTCATTAACGACGCTGCCATTGTTGTTTAATCGCAATCTTGGCATCGGACATATGACTGGCCTTTCTTTGTTATCCCAGTCTTCTCATCTTTTAATGTATCTCGCTGCATTCTCGCCAGAGTGGACGATCACTTGCTGGTAGTAGCGACCAATTATGTTTGTGCGGTGTACTATGAAAAATCAGGGCGCTGTCCAATCTAAAAGATTCGGACAACGGAAAACGATAATTATAGCAGGAGCAATGTTCGTTCTTGGATTCTTTACAGGTATATGTGTGGCTGTTTATCAAACCGGAAACTTTTCGACTACCACTTCAAAGCCTGCAAACACGGACAATGACAATAGGCAACGGGCTGAAACTCTAAAACAGAAAGTGGCAGATGATCCCGGCAATACCAGTGCGTGGATTCAATTGGGCCATACTTATTTCGACATGAATGAATATGATCAGGCTATTGCCGCATATGAAAAAGCGCTTGAGCAAAACCCTAACAATGCTGACGTATTAACAGACTTGGGGATCATGTATCGCCGAAGCGGTCAACCCAGAGAGGCAATAAAAAAATTTGATATGGCCATTGCCATAAACTCGAACCATGAAACTGCAAGATTCAACAAGGGAATCGTGCTGATGCACGATTTGGGTGACCGCGAAGGCGCAATTCAAACGTGGGAAGATTTGCTGGAGATCAATCCGGTCGCTATGGCTGGCAATAATCAAAGTGTGGACCAGATGATCAAGCATTACAAAGACGGTCATGACCGATAAAATTCTAAATGAGGAAGTTCATTTAATGAAAACTGCTGCCCAGTCCAAGCGGATGCTTGACGTGCTTTGGGATTTTTTTGCGTCCGTGAAGCTTACCGTTGTGATCCTTACCCTTTTAGCGGCGACTTCAGTGCTTGGAACCTTTATTCCCCAGAAAGCAGATCCATCTTTTTATATTCGGGCCTATGGTGAATTCGCCTATCGTTTGATGCAAGTCTTCGACATCCTAGACATGTATTATTCCTGGTGGTTCCAGACCCTCATCGGAATATTGGCGATTAATATAACGGTATGTACGATTAAACGATGGCCTGCGATCTGGAAAATTGTCTCGTCGAAAAATCTTCGGGTAGAATCGATCAAGAAAAAAAGACCGATTGGGGAATTTTCCGATTCACGCAATCCGGATAAGTTGTTGCCGCTCTACAAAGCTTACATTGGGAAAAAATACAGACGAGTAGAAATAAGCGCGGAGAAGCCTGGCATGACGATCATCGCTGAAAAAGGACGCTGGACAAGGCTTGGCGTTCCGGCTGTGCATTTAAGCATTGTCATCATCTTAGCCGGTGCGCTGATTGGATCGTTTTTGGGTTTCGATGGGTTCGTCAACATACCTGAGGGAGAAAGTGCCAGCTACATCCGATTGCGTAACAGCGATGCAACTTTGCCATTGGGTTTTGAAGTCCGATGCGAAGATTTCGATGTCAGCTTTTACGATTCCGGTTCTCCCAAAGAGTTTCGATCAAGCCTGACCATTTTGGAAAATGGAGAGAAAGTAGCTGAGAAGGATATTATTGTAAATGACCCATTGCGATACAAAGGGGTTAATTTCTTTCAATCCAGTTACGGCCAAACACCTCCCCAAAAAGTCCAGATTAGGTTCACATCATCAAATTCAGGTGAAAACCAGCAGCACAGTCTTTCTATGGGAGAAACTGTGGGCCTGCCTGATGAAACAGGTCAGTTCACTTTTTTAAGGTACACTGGAAACTACAGTTTCCGTGGCAAGATGATAGGTGAGGCAATTGTAGGAATTCTGGAAAAACCTGGAAAAGAACCAGAAGAAGTTGCTTTGCCGCTTCGTTTTCCAACCTTTGATAAGATGCGTAAAGGCGCTTGGTTCATATCTGTCGATGGGTATGAAGATGCATATTACACCGGCCTTCAGGTAACCAAAGACCCTGGCGTTCCCATCGTGTATTTCGGTTTTGTTCTGTTAATTGTCGGTTGCTGGATTGCATTTTTCATGTCTCATCAAAAGATCGTTGTTGACTTGCAGCCGAGCACCAACAGCAGCCGTGTCAGCGTATACGGTGCCACCAATCGAAACCGGGTCGGATTTGAAATGGCGAGTCATCAACTTAGCGAAGAACTCAGCAAATTATAGGAATTTATCATGAATAGCTCCCTCATATTGTCGGTCACTACCTTCGTGTATGGCCTTGCAGCGACCCTTTATCTCGTTGCATGGATCTTTCACAAACCCCACACAAATCGGTGGGCAACCTGGGTCGCATCAGCGGGGATAATTGGAAACGCCGCTGGCTTTGCAATCAGATGGGTAGAATCCTATACGATGGGCATAGGCCGGATACCCCTTTCGAATCTCTATGAGTCATTGGTCTTCTTCTCATTGATGATTGCCGTTATTTATCTGGTGATAGAACGAAAATATCGTCATCAGACTATCGGCGTATTCGCCATGCCCCTTGCATTTCTATCGATCGCCTATGCATCGTTATCGCCGAACATCAGCGATCGTATCCAACCCTTATTACCGGCATTGAAAAGCAACTGGCTGACGGTTCATGTTGTCACTTGTTTCATTGGCTATGCAGCCTTTGCCATCGCCTTCGG
>NZ_JBFELV010000490.1:0-3567 GCF_041551955.1 Desulfosarcina sp. | reverse complement strand
CGGAAAACGCAGCAGTTGAAGCTGGCGGACCGCACCTGAAAATGTGGAACGGCCATAGGCGGATCGGAAGATTATTCCTTTTTTTAAATAGTTGCAGAGCAACCAACTTGGGATGACCTGCAGCGTTGGACAACCGGTTTAAGAACGGACATGTCACGCAGCCAATTCATCGAAAATACGTTAAAGACATTTTTTTTCGCATTTATTGTCGTGTTCGTAGCAGCCTACATCCCTTATAAGATCGTCACCGCTGAAAGCCATACCGACATCGCAGGGATCGGAAGATTTCACTTCATGGGTTATTTCCTAATTGCATCCGGCGTAATTGGATATTTGGCCTGTTTTTGGAATTTCATTGTTGACGCCAAAGGCTCACCAATACCCGGGGACACGCAGGACCTTATCGTTAGAGGGCTTTATCGATATGTGAGAAATCCGATTTATATTTCAGCGGTTCTCATCTTCGCCGGGGAAGCGCTTTTGTTTCGATCCTTAGAGATGATTTACTATCTGTTGGGGTGGATCGTCGTTTTCCATTTAGTCGTCGTCTACGTTGAAGAACCTTTCCTGCGCACTAAATTTGGAAACACCTATGAAAGATACTGCAAATCGGTGCGCCGGTGGCGTCCTCGATTGAAACCGCCCGGGAAAGACGGGTGATTTTCTTGTATCATTGCATGCCCAAATGCTGTATTTTTCGGTTGTGAAGGCCGCTTGACCCCCCGCGGCGCCTGACGCAGGTTCCTCGCGCTGGAAAGACGCAACGCTGCATCCTGCCGCAAAGCGTTTCCAGGCAAAGCGAATCAGGGACAGCGCATGCCTAACCATTGACACCATGCCAAGCGCGGCGGCATGAGTGATGAGAGGCAGACCCCACGGTCGCGCCATCGTTTGGCGGGGATGGGATCGATCCTTGCATCGCCTAACGATCCAAGGTGCCCATAACACCGCTTGAGCCGCGAATTCGGGGTGAAGGATGCAGCGCTATAAAATTATTCATCGCACTTACTACAACTATTCCGGTGACGTGACGCTCGGACCGCATCACTTGCTCCTGCGTCCGAGAGAAGACCACGAACTGCGCATCGAGTCATTGGCGCTGAAGATCACACCCACGGCTACCCTGCTTTGGCACCGGGACGTGGAAGGCAATTCGGTCGCGATAGCAAAATTCGATTTGCCCACCAACCAGCTTGTGATTGAGAGCGAAGTCATCATTCAGCAGTTCAATGAAGCCCCGCTCAACTTCATGGTGACCGATTACGCCATCGAATACCCGTTTGCCTACCAACCGGATGACCAAATTCTGCTGGCCCCCTATATGGCATTGCCGGAGCAAGAGACACGCAACGAGGTGCATCAATGGATTGCCAATTTCTGGCAACCCGGTGAGGCGATTCAAACCTACACGCTGTTGCAGCGGCTTGCCACGCACATTTATCAAACCCTGTCATACCGGGTAAGGGAAGAACCCGGCGTACAAACTGCCCGACAAACCCTGTCCGGCCGCACCGGCTCCTGCCGTGATTTTGCCTCGCTCTTTATGGATGCAGCCAGGTGCTTGGGGCTTGCTTCGCGCTTTGTAAGTGGGTATCTTCACGCGCCGCTGCTCTCTGATCAGATTGGAGCCACCCATGCGTGGGCCGAGGTTTACCTGCCCGGTGCAGGCTGGAAGGGATTCGATCCCACCATTGGAAAGATCGCCGGAACGGATCACATCGCCGTCGCAGTAGCCCGATTGCCCGAATCCGTGCCGCCCATAGCGGGCTCTTTCGTGGGGGCACGGGATTCGAGCATGGACGTGGGCGTATGGGTAAGCCAGTGTTAAACTGGTGAGCGAAACCGGTAATTGACAAGTAAAATTGCATCAGGGGGAAGTACCCACCGGCCGCCCCGACATGTTGAACCACTGCACCGCGAAAGCAAGCGCGAACTGGAAATCGATATATTTCCTTACGGTGACGCGCAGCGCTGCCGGTACAGGTAGAACCCTCCCCGCGGCTTGCCGGGGGGAGGGTTTTATTTCCGGGACCATTCAGGACTGCCATATGCTATTTGATCAACTGCGCCTTCGGGCCGAACTGCTTAAAGCGGTCCAGGACAGGGGTTACACCGCCCCCACCCTCATTCAGGCCAAGGCCATTCCCGTTATCCTCGGCGGGCAGGACATACTTGCCCGCGCCCAGACCGGAACGGGGAAGACGGATGCCTTCGCCCTTCCCCTGGTCGAGATCCTGAGCCGGAAAAACACCAGCGGGCGACACCCCCGCGCCCTGGTCTTGACCCCCACGCGAGAACTGGGCCTTCAGGTGGGAGCGTGCATCAAAGCGTACGCAAGACGGGTCTCTTTGCGATGCACGGTGGTTCACGGTGGGGTTCGCATCCATCCGCAGATCGATCGGCTCAGGCGCGGCATCGATATTCTCGTGGCCACGCCGGGCCGCCTGCTGGATCTCGCCGGCCAGCGGCATTTGAATCTCTTTCGAATAGAATTCCTGGTTTTTGACGAGGCGGACAGGATGCTGGACCTGGGATTCAGCGAGGAAATTTCGGCGATCCTCGATCTGGTTCCAACAAACCGCCGAACCATGCTGTTTTCGGCCACCTACACGCAGCAGATCCGGGATCTTGCCGAAAGAATGCTGCAGGATCCTGCATATATCGAGGTAACGCCCCACCATACGGCGGCGGAATCGGTAGTCCAGAAGGTTTACCGGGTGGACCGATCCAATAAACGCGCGCTTCTCATCCACCTGATCACCAGCGGAAACTGGAGCCGGATACTGGTCTTCACCCGCACCCGGCACGGGGCCAACACGCTCACGGAGAAACTTGCCGCCCACGGAATTAGAGCTGCAGCGATGCATGGCAACAAGAGCCAGTCTTTCCGGACACGATCCCTCGACGCCTTCAAGAACGGCGACATCCGCATCCTCGTGGCAACGGATGTGGCCGCAAGGGGCCTGGACATCAGCCATCTGCCATATGTGGTCAACTATGATGTGCCGGGCAGCCCTGAGGAATATGTTCATCGAATCGGTCGCACCGGCCGTGCGGGGGTAAGCGGCATTGCCGTTTCCCTGGTAAGTGCCGAAGAAAGGCCTTATCTTCAGGCCATTGAAAAACTGCTGAAGCGAAAAATCCCGGTGGAAAAAGTCGACGGGTATACCGAGGGCTGCGACGTTCCGGACTATGTTCTCCTTCGCCCGGACAGCGCGTCCAGCCAGAAAAAGGCAGACAAAGACCTCAAGGAGATCGTCGCCAGAAGAACTGCTTCAAAAGAGCAATCGAAAACCCGTAAAACGAAAAAGACTGGCTCCGGCAAACATGCTGCGCCGGGGTCGAGATCCCGATCCGGCAGGAAAAATGAAAAGGCCGGAAAAAAGCCGCCCCGGTCAGGGTCGCACCACCCTCTTTCTTCAAGACCCGGCAAACGCAAGGGCAGGAAATAAGCGATTCCGGCATCAGTGTGTAGAAATTTATTTTCTTTGCCTTCTTTTTCTTTTACCTCATCATTTATAAAGATTATCTTTGATGAGTATTTTATTGCCCTTATTAAATAAAGCT
>NZ_JBFELV010000489.1:0-3596 GCF_041551955.1 Desulfosarcina sp. | reverse complement strand
GATGGTCTTGTCTTCAGATCCTCGCGGAGCCTGAAACTCCGATGATCTTTCAGTATTTTGGAAACATGGCTGTCGGGATCGTCCAAATCGCCGAAATGGAGTGCCTCGCCAAGGCAATGCCTCACGCAAAGCGGGGTCGCCGCGTCATCGACACCCGGCGACAGGCCGTCGCGGACGCCAGCGTCGATGCGGTGACAACAGAAATCGCATTTGGTGGGAAGTCCGATCCGATCTGAACCGCCTGCACCAGGATGCTTCTTCTCGGGCTCGCAAAACGAAATGGTATCGACCCTGGCGATCCTTCGGGCGTCATACGGACACGCCTGGATGCACGCACTGCACCCGACACACCGGTCTTCATCGATGTCCACAATCCCATCGGGCCGGCGATGGGTTGCCGATGTGGGGCAAACTTTCAAGCAGGCCGGTTTTTCACAGTGCATGCAACTGAAGGTGAAGAAAAATTCACTTTCGCCCGATTCGGTCTTCAGTGGCTGAACAGCTGCCTGCCGCCAGGTGCCGCCCTGGGGAATGGCATTGCCGCCCGTACACACCTTGATGCAGGTCTCGCAGCCGATGCACTTGTTGATATCGATCACCATTGCCCAGTGGGTCATGACGAGCGCCTCTTCGAATGGTTCCTTGGATGAAACTTCACGGCAACCTGAGTCCAATTCCCCTCACCCTGTCCCTCTCCCCCGGGGGGCGAGGGAACGCTTTCACAACCCGGGTGGGGTGGCCGGATCAGGCAACCACTCAGCCCTTCGTGGGTATGACACGATATGGGAGGTGGTTTTAAAACCATCAAGAAAGTGCGCTCCCGCATATTTTTTTTAGATGATCCGCCAGTCTCAGCGATAACGCGACAATGGTGAGCGACGGGTTGGCATAGCCGCCCGTGGGAAATACAGACGGGCCGGCGATGAACAGATTGTCGATGCCGTGCACACGACAATTCCGATCGACGACACCCTGCTTGGGATCATTGTGCATCCGGGTCGTTCCCATATGGTGCCAGCCGCCAATAAAGCGCTCAGGAGGGGTGTGCTCGTCAAGGTCAACCAATATTTTTCCCAATCCCCCCCGTCGAAACGCCTCATCCAAAATACCCAGGCAGCGTTTGGCGCTGTCCAGATCCGAGCGGTTTACCTGCCAGTCCAAATTGGCCCGAGGCATGCCGAGTTCGTCGCGCTCCTGCCCGAGGACGACCCGGCTGTCCGGGTTGGGCGACTGCTCAGACATGTTTTCCAGCTCGAAATATTGGATCCTCTTCTTGCAAAACATCCGGCGGGCCCTTTTCTTGAGGTTCCGATAGATGTCGACAGACAAGCTGTCGATCCCTGAAACCACCCGTGAAAGATGCTGGCCCACCTGGTCGGGCAAACGGCTCCTGCGCATGGCCGATACCAGCACCTTCAACGATTCGAAGCTGGTGGACTGGATGCGGGGATACAAGAAATTGTCCAACCGCGTGGCCAAGGCGATACTGGGAATAAACTCGACCACGAGGTTCAACAATTGCTCTTGCCGAAGAACGGCTTCCGTCGGGCAGACCTTGCCTTTGATCGGCACGTCGTTGACGTGGTGAATGTTGGCATAAAGCCCCATGGCATTGAAGACCACCGGTGTCGCGGGCACGAAGACACCCAGGGAGAAATGAATGTGCTCCATGAAATAGCGGCCGACCAGATCGTGACCGTTGCCCACCCCGGCATGGCACACCGCTCTGGAGGCCAGCAGCAGACGAGGAATCTCGATCGCCCCGGTGGCCAGGATGAAGTGCCGGGCCGACACCCAATGGCGCTTTCCGTCCAGGCAGGCGACCCGCAGACGCCGGACCGTTCCGGCCGACTCCGCCATTTCAATCTCGATCACATTGGCATGCAGGTAAGTAGAAATGTTGGCCGCACTGGTGATTTCTCCGGCGTGGTCTCTAATGAACGGATACTTCGAGCCAAACTTGAAAATCACCGTGCTCGCCCGGTCTCCATGGAAACGGATGGGCGGTGTATTTTGGGGGTCTGACCAATCCTCGACACCGAATCCGGGCGGCGCGATCCGGCAGCGCTCCTGGGCACGATCATAATAAGGGTCGAGATGAGCCCTGTCGAAGGGCCACCCGCTGTGTGGGACCCAGTCCCGGCATTCAAAATCGATCGGGTCGAAGGGCCGCATTCTGGCCCGACTGCAGTCATCGCCACCCACGGCGATATCCCACCGGTTGGTCGATCCCCCGAAATAGCGGGACCGGGAGGTATCCAGGCGGTAGTAGGGATGACCGATGTTTTTGCCCTTGTACAGGGATTGGGTTTGCCGGTCCGGCTTCATCCCGCCGCTTTCAATCAAACACACGCGATAGGACTGATTGACGAATTCGTTGGCCACCGTCAATCCGGCGGTGCCGGCGCCGACGATGCAGATGTCCGCGTCAATACTGTGCCCGTTAGGCAGTGAGCGTGCGTCGATGATCATCGTTTAGTGTTCTGGGTTCAGGGGTTCAAGGGGCCGAGTGAATTAAAAAGATGAACGTCGAACATCGAACGTCCAACGTCGAACTTCTAATGAGAAGACATGAACGGTTAAGAATTAGAGGATTCCAGGGGGCGACGTTCATCTTGTTTATCCCTGGAACGGTAATCAACGCTTGGGGCCATGATTAGGAATCGTACGCTTCAACCGTGCGAGGTTGCCGTCCAAGTATTTGCGATCAACCCGTTTGACCAGTCCTTTCAAGCCTGGCTCGCGATCTTCGTAGATGGCGATTTTATCCTCGATCGCCTTCGCCAGATCATCGCGGCCAATCTCTTTCAGCGGGTCGATCAACTCGAGAAAGTCGCAAAGGTTTTGATCGTTGGGGGTGAAGCTCTTTCTGATCAACTCCGGTGAAATATCCTTGTTGGGGAATGTCGAGGCCTTGTCCAGGGCACCGGCGATCATCAGGGCCAGCATGGTCACGACACACTTCCAACACCGGCAGCAATCCAGCTCTCCGGGTGCAAACGGGTTGCGTTCCCGGAAACTCTTGGTTTTTTCATCCCAGACGGTGATTTGGTTGCAGACCCTGATCGTCCGCAACCCCACATCCCAATCGGCGATCAATTTCACTTTGTCCAGCCTGGACAGCGTAATGCCATCATGGTGAATCCGCAGGTCATAGCTGCTGAAATTGGGCTCGATCATGGGATGATTGCCAAAGGGCCTCAAATTGGCAATATCGTAGGTGTTGGCGATCCTGACGGCATCCAGCCGATTGGTGAATAGATGGGCAGCACCCGCCAGGGCACCGCCCTGATACTGGTATTGCCACACACCCGGATTCTTGTTTATCAGGTTGTCATCATCCAGCTTTAAATAGTGCGTATAAAGGTTTGAAGAGAAGGGGAGCAGGGTGATACCCGTCTCTTCGAGGATTTCTGACAAGGAATCCACCATCTCGTCGAAGGTCTCTTGGAAGCGCACGTCGAACCCAAAGGCGAAAATGCCGTCTTTGACCGACCCCGGGTGTTCCAGGGGAAAGTTGAGCCGATTGATGCGCAAAGTGCTCATCGAATCGATCCCGCCTGAAAAAAGAAGGCCGGCCCTCGGCGGCCTGGACG
>NZ_JBFELV010000488.1:0-3606 GCF_041551955.1 Desulfosarcina sp. | reverse complement strand
TTGATCAAGCCGCCGGCCATCACCATGCGCAGTTGCCTGCCGCTGAGGCTGTGGACCAGGGTATAGGACTCGTTTAGGGTTTTGTTGATCAGGCGCAATTGTCGGCCCGCCGGCAGCGACCTTCGCAGGTCTTTCAACTGCAGAATATCCTCCGGGCGGATATTTTCCCAGTCCTCCGGGTTTTCGAACGTCAGTGGAAGGATGCCGAAATTGACCAGGTTCTGGGCATGGATACGGGCAAAGCTTTTGGCCACTACCGCCCGCAGGCCCAGAAATCGAGGTGCCAGGGCGGCATGTTCGCGGCTGGACCCTTGGCCGTAATTGTTTCCCCCCACCACAAAGGAGCCGCCGTTGTCCCGGCAGGCCATGGCTCGATCGTAATAGGTGTCGTCGATGCGGCTGAAGGCGAATCGGCTGATTTCGGGTATATTGCTGCGCAACGGCAGCACCTCGGCGCCGGCGGGCATGATCTCGTCGGTGGAGATGTCGTCGCCCACCTTGAGGAGTACGGGGCCCTCCAGACGATCGGGAAGGGCGTCAAACACCGGCAACGGTTTGATGTTGGGCCCTTTTTCCAGTTCGTGGTCGCCATCGCTCGACTCCGGGGACACCAGCAGGGCGGTGTTGATCTTCAGCGCCGATGCCGGTTCGAAGCGCGGGCAGGGCATGTCCAGGGTTCGCGGGTCGGTGATCACGCCGGTCAGGGCCGATGCCGCGGCCGTCTCCGGGCTGCACAAATAAACCTGGTCTTCCACGGTGCCGGAGCGGCCCGGGAAATTACGCGGCACGGTGCGCAGGCTGATCTTTCCGGTGGCCGGGGCCTGCCCCATGCCGATGCAGCCGTTGCAGCCGGCCTGGTGAAACCGCGCACCGGTCTGGATCAGATGTTCCATCAACCCCGTTTCGATCATGTTCTCGATCAGCTGACGAGAGGTGGGGTTCACGTCGAAGGAGATGTGGTCCGGCACCTGTCTGCCGGCGACCATCAGGGCAGGCACGGCAAAGTCGCGCAGCCCCGGATTGGCCGAGGAGCCGATGTAGGCCTGGTAGATGGGGCGTCCGGCCACCTCGCGCACCGGCACCACGTTCCCCGGGCTGCTGGGAAGGGCGATCAGCGGTTCCAGGTTCGACAGGTCGATCTCATCGGTTTCATCGTAGCCGGCATCCGCATCGGCCACCAATTCGCGCCAGCAATCCACACGGCCCTGCTCAACCAGAAACCGTCGTACGGCATCGTCCGAGGGGAAAACGGTGCTGGTGGCACCCAGTTCGGTGCCCATGTTGGCGATCACGTGACGATCCATCGCTGTCAGGCCTTCCAGACCCGGTCCGAAGTATTCGATGATTCTGCCCCGGCCGCCGTCTACGCCATGGCGGCGAAGCATTTCCAGGATCACGTCCTTGGCGCTGACCCAGTCCGGCAGTCGGCCGGCCAGGTGGATGCCCATCACTTTGGGCATGGTGATATAAAGGGGTTCACCGGCCATGGCAGTGGCCACCTCCAGGCCGCCTGCACCGAAAGCCAGCATGCCCAACCCGCCGGCCGCGGGCGTGTGGCTGTCCGAACCGACTAGGGTTTTACCCGGCACGCCGAATCGCTGCATGTGCACCGGGTGGCTAACGCCGTTGCCTGGGCGGCTGTACCACACGCCGAATTTTCGGCATGCGCTGCGCAAAAAGAGATGATCGTCGGCATTGCGGTAGTCGGTCTGCAGCAGGTTGTGGTCGACGTACTGGGCGGACAGTTCGGTGCGCACGCGATCGACGTTCATGGCCTCGAATTCCAGCATAACCATCGTTCCCGTCGCGTCCTGAGCCAGTGTTTGATCCATGCGCAGGCCGACCTCTTCACCGATGTCCGTTTTGCCTTCAATCAGATGGGCGTCGATCAGTTTTTGGGTTACATTTTTTCCCATCGTCATCTCCTCCGCATGTGGCACTTAAGAACCGGTCGCCTCATAAAGGGCGCATCCGGTCGATACCCACGGCCTGTCGCACAGCCATCAACGTGGTTCGAGCAACCTCACGCGCCCTGGCGGCACCGTTGTCCAGGATTTTCTCGATCTGATCGCCATCCGCCATCAGCGCAGCGAAACGCTCCCGGGCCGGTTTAAAATGGTCGATCAGCGTCTCGGCAAGCGCCTGCTTCACAGTTTGGTAGGCCACGCCGCCCTCTCTGTAGTGCTTTCGCAGCCGTAGGGCGTCGGTATGGTCGGCAAAATGGCGATACAGTGCGTATAGATTGCACTGTTCTGGATCCTTGGGTGCTTCGGGTGGGCGGCTGTCGGTGACGATGCGCATCACCAGCCGCCGTAATTCATCGGGTTGAGCCAGCACCGGGATCTCGTTGCCGTAGGATTTGCTCATTTTGCGCCCATCCTGGCCGGAAACGGTATGCACCGCTTCGTTCACCAGAGCCTGTGGACGCTTCAATACCGGACCGTAGGCCCGGTTGAAGGCCTCGGCCATCTCCCGGGCCATCTCCACATGTTGCCGCTGGTCTCGGCCCACGGGCACCAGATCAGTTTGAAAGGCTAGGATGTCGGCTGCCATCAAAACCGGGTAATTGTACAGACCGGCGTTGACTTGGGCATCCGCATCCCTTCCGGCGGCCAAATTGGCCTCAACAGCGCCTTTGTAAGCGTGGGCCCGGTTCAACCATCCCTTGGGGGAAATGCAGCCGAGGACCCACATAAGCTCGAAGATCTCAGGTATAGCGCTCTGGCGATAGAATACGACCCGCTCTGGATCCAGCCCCAAGGCCAGCCACGTGGCGGCCAACTTCTCGATTCGCCGGTTGAATCTGGCGCGATCCTGAATGGTCGTCAGCGCATGATAGTCGGCGATAAAGAAATATGCCCGATGCTTCGACGCCAGTTCCAATGCAGGCCGAATGGCGCCGAGATAGTTGCCCAAGTGAATCCGGCCGGTGGGTTTGATGCCGGTCAGCACGAGGTTGCTGATTTCTGTGCTTTCCATTTCGAAATCTTCAGTGCATTCATCCAAGACAACGAAAAAGGGGAGGAGCGGGCCTCTCGGGCCTACTCCTGGGACCGAGATCCAAATCCCGACAAAACCGTTTGCACTATTCGGGTGGTCTGTATTCGGCCACCCGTGGCCCCGGGCGGATCGTTGCGTCCGGATGTTCAGGATGGGGGCCTCAAGCGGAGGCATTAACCTGTTTCACGACATGGTTGATCTGGTTTTGCCGTTCCACTTCACCCTCGTGGACGCGATCGCGACATTCACCCCTACACTTGCCGGTGGTATCTCTTGATGGCATTTTTTTCATGGTTTTTTCCTCCTAATTATTACCTCGGCACAATGAGCGACATCAGCCGTCGGTTATGCCAAGTTAGCGTGTGGATGTTCAGGATCATTCGGAGAGAATCAATAACTTCGCGCCGACTCCGAAACGGATTGGGTCAGTGTCAATTTGTTCGCAGTGGATAACCCTGGCAACCGTGTGTGATCGATACCCCCGGCAGGCTCCGGGATCGGATATTGCCATTGAAAACGGCAGCGGCCGATCGGGTCGAGGGCCAAATCTTTCAATCTCGTGAGCCCCCACCGCCCTGAGCACGATGAATGAGTCGACCAACAAAT
>NZ_JBFELV010000487.1:0-3643 GCF_041551955.1 Desulfosarcina sp. | reverse complement strand
CATGGCTTCGAAGACGGTTTTGGCGATTTTGCCACTGATCACATCGGTGTCCAGCAGCTTCAACAGCCCGGTCAGGTGTGTCGGCGAGACCGGAGCGTCTGCAATGTCCAGTCCCCTGGCGTTGAGCAGACCCAGCAGGTCACCCATGACCCAGTTGGCCACCGTTTTGGGCTGATCGAATTCGGCCAGGCAGGCTTCGAAATAGTCGGCCAGCTCGCGGCTTCCGGTCAATACCCGGGCATCGGCGGATGGCAGGCCGTAGTCGGCCATATAGCGGGCCTGGCGCTGGGTTGGAAGCTCGGGCATCTGGGCGCGCATGCGTTCGATCCACGCCTCGTCGATCACCAGGGGCAGCAGATCCGGATCGGGGAAATAGCGATAATCATGGGCATCCTCCTTGCCGCGCATGGACACGGTCTGCCCCTTGTCCGGCTGCCACAGGCGGGTCTCCTGGTCCATCTGGCCGCCATCGAGAAGGATCTCCTTCTGGCGGGCGATCTCAAAATAGATGGCCTTTTCCACGTGCTTGAAGGAGTTGAGGTTTTTCACTTCGGCCCGGGTGCCGAAGACGGTTGACCCTTGGGGCATGATGGAAACGTTGGCGTCGCAGCGGAAGCTGCCCTCCTCCATGTTGCCGTCGCTGATATCCAGGTATCGCAGGATGGCGCGCAGTTGGCGCAGGTATTCGCCGGCGGCCTCGGGGCTGCGAATGTCCGGTTCGCTGACGATTTCCATCAGCGGCACACCGGTTCGGTTCAGGTCGACCCGACTGATGGGGCGGTCCGGATCGTGGATGAGCTTTCCGGCATCTTCTTCCATGTGAATGCGGGTGATGCCGATACGCAGGGACCGTCCGTCAATCTCGATGTCCAGGTGACCGTCGGTGGCGATGGGCAGTTCGTATTGGGAGATCTGGTAACCCTTGGGCAGGTCAGGGTAAAAATAGTTCTTGCGGGCGAAGCGGCTTTCCGCCTGGATGGTGCATTGGGTGGCCAGGGCCATTTTGATGGTGTAATCGACCACCTTTTTATTGAGTACCGGCAACACCCCGGGCATTCCCAAGCACACCGGACAGGTGTGGGTATTCGGCGGTGCACCGAAAGCGGTGGAGCAACTGCAGAAAATCTTCGTGCGGGTTTTCAGCTGAGCGTGAACTTCCAAACCGATAACTGGGGTGAATTCCATCTGATCGTTCCATCACTGTTGTTGCCTGGTTGGCGAATTTTCGTGAAACCTCCCTGAAACCGCGCAAAGGCATGCATTAGCATCAACGGCGAAGATTGTAAAGATGGGTGTAGCCGCGCTTTAATATGTCCTTGCCAGGTATAAAAAAGGGAGGCATCCAGAACGCTTTTCTGGTATATAGCGGAAAGGTGGGATTACCGATTGCCTGGAGACAAGGTCAACCCATAGACAATAAATCCGGAACGGTGAACCCTGAACCTGTGAACGCCCTTCGGCAGTTTCTTGACCGGCGGCCATCGGACAAATAATTGTTCTTGCATGACCGTTTAAACCCCTCACCACCAAAGGAGGACAGACATGGCCGAAACGGTTATCGTTGAGATGTTGGAGAATCACATCGGTGAAATCACCCTGAACCGCCCGGAGAGCCTGAATACGTTCACAATGCCCCTGGCGTCGGAACTCAATGCGGCCTTGCTTCGGCTGGACGGTGAACCGGCGGTGAGGATCATTATCCTCAAAGGTGCCGGCAAGGCCTTTTGCGCGGGCATCGACGTGGGGGATTTCTTCGGCAAGAGTACTTTGGAATACCGGGAGTGGATCACCCACATGGAAACCCCCCTGGAGACGATCAGCCGCATGAAAAAACCGGTGATGGCACAGGTCCACGGCGTGGCTGCGGCCAATGGTGCCGGCCTGGTGGCTGCCTGCGACCTGGCCATTGCTGCCGACAACGCCCGCATGGGCCTGACCGCCATCAATGTGGGCCTCAACTGCGTGGGGCCCGTGATTCCGGTCACCCGATCCGTGGGACGCAAGCGGGCCATGGAAATGCTGCTCTATGGGGAGTTGTTCAAGGCCCCGGCGGCGATGGAGATGGGATTGATCAACAAGGTCGTGCCGGCGGATGATCTGGAGATGGAAGCCCGGCGCTGGGCCGCCGTGCTGGCCGCCAAGAGTCCTGTGGCCGTTCAGAACGCCAAGTCAGCCTTCTATGCCGCCGCCGACCTGAATTACGACAAGGCCTTTGCCTACATGAACGAAGCCTTCGCCCGGTTGTGCTCCTCCGAAGACGCCAAAGAGGGCGTCTCGGCCTTTCTTGAAAAACGCAAACCGCAATGGCAGGAGAAGTAACACCATTCCGGTCGTACATGGATCCGTTGACCTGGTCTAACAGGGTGTTGAAAAACGTCATGAGTACAGCTACGACTCGGTTAAATTTGGCGAAAACGGGATTTATTCCGAGGGTTTACCCCCTTTTGAACGGAGTGGCGCCCGTGCACCGATGCAGGTGTGATTTCCCACCTAATACTGAATCTTCAGACAAGGAGCGGTAACAATGATCAGAATCCACATCCGCCGGCGTGTATCCGAGGACAAAGAAGAAGCGTTGATGACGCTGATCAACCAGATGCGGTCGACGATCGTGGGCAGTCCCGGTTATGTGTCCGGCGAAACGCTGAAACGGATCGATCAACCGGGTGAGGTTCTGGTGATATCGAAATGGCAATCCCAATTCTACTGGAAACAGTGGCATGCGAGCCGGGAGCGCGCAGCCCTGCAGGCCGACATCGACCAGTTGCTGGGAGATGAGACCCAGTACGAGATTTACGAATATGAATAGACATACAAAGATCAGCAAAAAACCGGTTTAATGCCGGCGCCCGTCGCATGTGAGCACGCTCGCCAGGTCCGGTGATCACATCTTTTTTACCTTGGTGATCATTTTGTCGAACATTTCAACCTCGACGACCGGAGAGGTGGTAAAAGAGATCCCGGTCAAGGTGTTCAGGGCCACCGACGTGGCAAAGGCGTTGTCCGCATCCGGAAAATCAAGCGTAAAAACCAGGTCGTGCTTGCCCATGACCGCATACATGGATACGATTTTCCCGCCGTTGGCCTTGATCACTTCAACGGCCTTTTCGGTCCTTTCCGGGCTGATGTTTTGCATGGCTTGCGTCGTGTATTTTCCAAACATCATGAAAATCGGCATTTTTTCCTCCTTTGAATAGGATGGGTGATTGACGAAAAATAGTCGATTCCATATAGACTTTAAGATCGCAAGTCGGTTCGAGG
Organism: Desulfosarcina sp.; assembly: GCF_041551955.1. Classification (GTDB taxonomy): domain Bacteria; phylum Desulfobacterota; class Desulfobacteria; order Desulfobacterales; family Desulfosarcinaceae; genus Desulfosarcina. Next base: position 382 of record NZ_JBFELV010000487.1, on the reverse strand, counting down.
TCGTCTCATACGGGGCCGAGCTGAAAAGATCTGCACGCATGGCAACAAGAGAAAGAGGTTAAACGAGGCGCTAAAAAGGGTTGAACAGCCATTTGCCGATACCGGCGCGGCATTCGATGCAAGGGTGAGGGACCGTAGAAATCAACAGCTAAACGGATTATAAACGAAAATGATGGGTGCGGCAAGGCTCCGATCCTCTGGATGGCAGATCCAATATGCCAAAAAAAACTGCTGACGGGTGTCAATCCGTCTCAATGGCCTTGCTTTCAGGCATCCGCCGGACCATAAGGGCGGATTTGAGGAATAAGACGAACTGAAAGTGACTGCAGCATGAAAAATGGCATTCTTGGAATCATGGCCCTGGGCATGATCTCGGCGATCT
>NZ_JBFELV010000486.1:0-3646 GCF_041551955.1 Desulfosarcina sp. | reverse complement strand
CCAGGTCACGGCCGTGGTCGGAATGGGAGGCGGCGCCGGCGGCGATCATGCGGCACAGGTTGCGGGCCACGATAATGTCGGCATCGGCGCCGCAGACACCGGTCTGGGGCCCTTCGCCGAACGGATCCACCCGGCACGGCCCCATGATGCAGATGCGGCAGGACAGTCCCATGTCGCAGAAACCGCACTGGGGCTGCTGAGCCGCGTGCCGCTCCCACACGGTTTCGACACCGTCCTGCCGGGCCTTGGCAACGAGCCGGTCCCCATCCTGGGTGACCGACAAACTCTCTCTGGGATCAAACATGGCGTCCTCCTTGATATGGCTTCAGCTTCCGCTGAGCTGCAACTCAGATTGTTTGATGGACTTTAACAGGGCCACGCCGGCCGGGATGGCCGGTTGGTCCCCATCCGTTGACATGCTGCGGGACACCTCCCGGGTTTTGCGGCGCATGGCCACATCCATCCGTTCGTAGGTCAGGGCGCCGGCCTTGCAGATCTCCACACAGGCGGGCGTCTGGCCCTTGGCCACCCGGCTGCTGCAGTTGTCGCATTTCACGGCGATGGCGTGCCCGGGCGGACCCAGCGGGTCCGCATGGAAGCGGATGACTCCGTATGGGCAGGCCATGGCGCAGGAGGCGCAGTTGATGCAGCGGTCCGGATTAACCATCACGGTGCCCACGCTGTCGCGCCGGTAGATGGCGCCGGCCAGGCAGGCCGTCTGGCAGGGTGCCGGATCGCAGTGGCGGCAGCGGTTGGGAAAACCTTCGTTGAAGCGTCCAGCTCCCACGTGGATCCTCGGTTTGGGCTGCGGGGTCTCCTGCACCGCGGCAAAGAGTGTCAGGCTGCGCGAATGCGCCGTGGCGCAGGCCAGCATACACTGCATGCAGCCCACGCATCGTTCCGGGTGGACGACGACTTGCTTCATGATCCCTCCTTTTTGTTCACGATATCATCAATACTTAGCCCAAGAGTCGGCCAAAGTTGAATCCAGGTGTCATCAGGCTCTCGGGAGGCACACGGATGGGCATGCGGTTCTCGATCAATGCCCGCAGCACACCCCCCTGTTCGATGCGGTTGATCATCACCGCCCCAACCAGGACGTCGTCCCTGAGCACCAGGCGCCGGTAATACGGTTGCGCGGCGCCACCGGTCTGAAGGATGCGCAAACCCGCCTCTTTGCGCGGATTGGCATTGCCCACGGTGAGTACATCCAGGCCGAAGACGCGCATGACATTGCGGCTGAGGCTGCCCGGATAGGCGACCGGCCGCCCGGCCATGTTCATGCCGGCCACGCGCCCCTGACCAGCGGCTTCCGGCCACAGGGCGTTGACCCATGGGCAGCCCCTGGCGATGTCCACCATTTCCGCCACGTCGCCGGCGGCATAAATGCCCGGTACACGGGTCTGCAGGTGTTCGTCCACCACCACGCCCAGATCCACCTCGATTTGTCCCCTGGGAATAAAGGTCCGGCACGGCAGCACCCCCTTGCCGATGATCACCATGTCGCAGGGCAGGCGGGTGCCGGCATCGGTGACGGCTGCCTGGACCAATCCATTGCCCTCGAAGGCGCAGACGCTGACGCCGACCTCGACCGTCAGGCCATGGCGTACCAGCTCGTCCAGAATCATGCTGCCAGCCGTCTCGTCCACCTGCATGGACAGGGGATACCCCGAGGTGATCAGCATGGTGACCGCAAGGCCGCGCTTGAGCAACCCGTAGGCGGCTTTGAACCCCACCAAACCGCCGCCCAGGACCACGGCCCGGCGAGCGCCACCCAACGCGGCCACCTGTTGGCGCGCATGGTCCTGGGTACGCATGTAAAAGATGTTTTTAAGGTCCAGCCCCTCGGCCTTCAGCGGCCTGGGATCGGCACCGGATGCGATCAGCAGCCGGTCGAAATCGATGCGGGTGTCGTCGGCCAGCAGGACCTGGCGGTTGGCCACATCGATGCCGCCGGCCCGCCGGCCGAGCAACGGGGTGATCCTCTGGTCGTCGTAAAAATGCTCGGAACGGATGGGAAGTTTGCCGTGCGGCTGGGAGCCGTCCAGCACATGGCTGATCATGGGGCGGCTATAGGGTGGAAAGGTTTCGTCTCCGATCAGGGTGATGTCGGCCGTCGCATCCATCGAACGGATGACCTCGGCCGCACATACGCCGGCAATACCGTTACCGATAATTACGTGTTTCATTGGGCGCCTCCCGCTCGGCGCTGCCTTCATGAGCGCCGTAAAGATGAAACCACCATTGGTGATCGATTGCATGCGCACCACGCGGGACAGGCTGCGCTCAGGCGTGTTGTGCACCCGTGCCGTTTGCGGAAAAAGGCGGCGGCTATGGTTACCCCGGTGGATATCAGAAAGGTACGCTTCCGAAAAATACTATCGGGACAAGGGCGCCATCGTCAAGCAAGAAATGCTCTCGGAAAGGCCGGGGCCATCCAGGTCGCCGTTGCACACATTTGCCAGGGTTGTGAGACCAACCAGGAAGGAGCCGACGAGAAAATACAAACAACGACTGTCATTTTTTGTTCGGCGAGATGTCTGCTTGGATCTAGGATATGGCTTTTTTGCCGATTCTTTACACAGCCTTTCTTTTGTCTTATCATTGTCTGCCACTACAACAGACATCATCCACCTCGTTGGTAAGGGAGACAATCATGAGCGGACAAATTTTTTATCGTGAAAGACAAAAAGTCAAAGACGGTTCGAAAACCCCGCGCTTCAGGATTGCGGCGGTGGCCGGCGTGGACCTCAAGGTGTATGCGGATCATCTTCGCATGGGCGAACTCAAGCAGCTTGCCGACGCCACCGGTGCAAACCTGGTGGAACTCAAGGGAGGCGGCGGCAAGAAAAAACATGATAAAGAGTAGCAAGGAGACACCATGCCTCTGGTCAGGGACAAGGACGGCAAGCGCCTGCATGTGAAAAGCCGGCTGATGGGCGAAAGCCTGGTGAGCAAGGAATTTATCGACAACCTGGACGTCGCTCCCCAGGAGCGGCTCTATCCGAATGTGGCGGTGATCAAAATAGGCGGCCAGTCCATATGCGACCGGGGGGTCAAGGCGCTGCCCGCCATCTTGAAGGAACTCGTCAACATCCGCAAACAGCACAAGATGGTGCTTACCACCGGTGGTGGCACACGCAGCCGACACATCTACACCATCGGCCTGGAGATGGGCATGCCCACGGGCATCATCGCCAAGTTCGGCAGCATGATTTCCGAGCAGAACGCCCTCATGGTGGCCACGCTGCTTTCCCCCTGGGGGGGCATCAAGATGTCCCATGCGGACATCGTCAAGCTGCCCACCTACTTTGCCGAAGGCATCATCCCGGTGATGCACGGCATGCCGCCGTATGATTATTTTGCCATCAAACCCAAAACCGGCCGCATCCCGATCCATCGCACCGATGTGGGATTGATCATTCTGGCCGACCTCATCGGATCGAAAACCATCCTGTTCATCAAAGATGAAGACGGCCTGTACACGGCCGATCCAAAAAAACAACCCAGTGCCGCATTCATCCCCGAAATCGGTGCAAGGGACCTGATGGAAAAAGACCTGGACGACCTGGTCATCGAACGCCCCTGCCTGGAAATCATTCAGAACAGCGAGGTGATCGACCGGGTGCAGATCATCAACGGCCTG
>NZ_JBFELV010000485.1:0-3647 GCF_041551955.1 Desulfosarcina sp. | reverse complement strand
GATTCAACATTGCTTCTTCCATGCATCGCTGTGGGATCCGAAAACGTCGCGGGCTCAGTGTGCGTTCTTTGATAATGACCATCTTCACATTGCCTTTTGTTGGCAAGAATTTCTTCCGGGGCATTGTGGTCAATGATCAACTGGCGTTCGGTAAAGATGCTGCTTACGAACTTCTCAAAGGATGCACATCCAACTGGCGACGACTGTTGCTGCTGTTGGGAACCCGGCTGCATGGTTTCTTCAACCGGCTGACCGATGACGCTCGCGATTCGGTGCTGATTGTGGATGACAGCCCGTACGATCGTTCCCGGTCCAAGATGGTGGAACTGTTGTCCCGGGTGTGGGATCACAGCAGCGGGCGTTTCCTCAAAGGGTTTCGCATGCTCACGGTTTGCTGGTCTGACGGTGGCAGTTGCCTGCCGTTGGACTTTGCCCTGTTGTCATCGGTTGATGCCAACAAGCGGCTTTGTGAAAGCTATAAATCCATGGACAAACGTTGCTGTGCATGGCAGCGCCGAAAGGAGGCGACCATTAAGGCGACTGATCATCTGGAAGCGATGGTCAAACGCATTCTGGCTGCAGGGGTTGATGCAAAATACCTGCTCATGGACAGTTGGTTTACCATGCCGGCCACCGTCACAGCGTTGAAAGACCATATTGACGTCATCGGTATGGTGAAAAAAACGACCAAGATCCATTACGGCTACAGCGGGCATCAAATGGACCTGATGGCCATTTACCGGAAGCTCAAGAAGCGCCGTGGTCGCGCCAAAATCAAGGCCAGCACCATCGTAACGCTAAAAGATGGACCCAACGTCAAACTGGTCTTCGTTCAAGACAGGCGTAAGAAGGATTGGTTGGCATTGATGTCTACGGACCTTGAACTGGCCAGCGAAGAAATCATCCGTATTTACGGAAAGCGCTGGGACATCGAGGTGTTCTTCAAGATGGCCAAGCAGCATCTGAAATTGGCCAAAGAGATTCAATGTCGGGACTTCGATGCATTGATTGCCCATACCAGCATCGTATTCATGCGTTACATGTTTCTGGCGTACCAAAGCCGCATAGAAACAGACCACCGTACATTTGGGGATCTGTTTTATGCTTGCTGCGATGAGATGGCGGACATTTCCTTTATCGAAGCCCTCTACCGGATACTAACACTTGCGGGTGAACGGTTGAGAGAAATCGGCAGTTATTGTGAGAAAACGGCATCAGCTATATTGGATGTTATCATTGAAAACGCAATGCAATATGTCGACGTGTCAAAGAGCGACGGAGTGACGGTTTTGGCGTAACCCCGAAAGTTGAGTTAATGATTAGCCGGACACGCGTCCAGATTTAAATCACCTAATGATACCAGCGCAAGCAGTTAATTCAAGGATCGCTTTATTCTGGAAGCCGCATCCACCCCAGCAGAAAGGGTCTTCCGATACCGCTCCGATTGCTATTCAACAGCCAAAACATCAATTAGCCGCGACCAAGTAAACGATGGGTTGGGTCGGTATTTTAAGTTTTGTCGCTTCGGTCTGCTAGAGGGACTGAGCCTCAAAAGCCTAAAAATAAGAGAGGCAGATCTTGAATCGCAAAATAGGTGGTAGTTATGATGAAAGCGACAATAAGTAATATTTTGTTGGCGTCTTCTTTAAGCATTTATCCCTCCTAAGAAAAAAACAGTCATTTCTCTAATTATTGGTCGAAGGGATAAAAACTTGAACATTTTCAGCCGAGTGATCTATTGGACGGGGAATACATGCTATTGTACTGATCACAGAGTGAGCTGAATGTAAAACAAAATGCCAGATAAACAGCGTCAATGGTCCTTGGTTTGTTTCGTTTGACTCACCCCATGTTATTTCACTTCACGGCAGACCGAGGCTGGCTCGAACGTGCGGCCCAAGAATGATTTGGTGCGGTTGGCAGCGGTGCCGCCAAGATCAACATTACCAACACGTTACCAGTGGTCAACGCGGGGGACGCGCACCAGAACCTCGAAGATCGAAAGAGGACAGGGTCATCTGTCTTGATTCCGCAAAGCGGCTGAAAACGGATTAAAAGCGAGGTAAGTTCGTTGGGTGCCTTCAAGGCAACCAACGGTGCCACATGCCGTCGAGTGTTTTCCAACAAGGTCAGGGATGACAAGAAAGCCCATTTCCAGCAGTGTTCCGGGCTGACGGCACAGGCAGCGGAGATGGCGGCGCGGCTGGTTCTGGAGAAGCGACCCGAATGGGTCGACCGGGTCAACCACTCATTTCTCAACAAACGACAGTCTGTCTTCGGTGGTACACGGTTGCGCCTGGGGGTGTCTGTTTTCGCCTATCAGTCAACCGGCCTCCATCCGGGTTCATCGTTTGATGAATTCCTGCTTGAGGCTGTGAAAAAAGCGCAGTATGCTGGATAACATCGATTTTGTTTTCATTCCGAAAATCAAGTTCTATCCGAAGCGCGGCCAAAAATCGCAGATCGGGATCCTGCCCTTGTCACGGTCCATCGCCTACCTCGCAACAGAAAATGATGACCCGCCGGATCCGGCAGTAAAAAATAATTTCCGACTAAGCCACCATATATAGAAAAAGCTACTTGACAGACAACAACATCTTGTACCATAACGGCGGTATTCACAGACCCATCTACCTTAATCTTCATTCTTGCCGGTGACCTCGGACGGACAGGTTGCCGGAGAAAGCGATCATGATGGATAAATCCAAAGCCATGATTAAGATCATGACGATACTGAACGAAGATGGCCTGATGATCCCGGGAGGCCGGGCACATGCAGTCGTTACGGAGTACATGAACTTCAAGATAGACCGGGTAGGTCCGGAAGAAGCGCTGGAGGACGTCAGGCAGAGCAAGGATCATCTGGTGGCTCAGATTCAACTGATGGCCGTTTGAACCGCGATAGCGAACCCATTCCTCGCCGCTTGTCGAAGCGAAACGGCGTTCCCGCCATCGGGACTGCGGGGAGGGCTCAATTTCCCCACGCCCAGACACCGGCCCATCCATTCATCCATGGGTCTCTCGGATGCGGAAACACACCCGAAGCGAGCGACCCTCTCCTCTTTTTCTTAAACTGATGCGGTTGCCATTGGGCCCCGCCTTTCCATAAATCGTACCGAAAAAAAAGTTTGTTTGGCATCACCGGGTCATTGAATAGCGCCCATTCCACCATTAACAGAAACGCCCCCTTTTCCGATTTCTACGAAATGGGGGTTTTATCGTTTATTGGAAATAGCCGCATGTCCGTCATGCCCGATCCGGTCTCCTATGATCTCAAGAAATGTCCCATCCAGTCATTTGTTGCCTTGACGGGAACGCCTGCCGGCGCACGGGTTGGATGCGGCGTGGGGGTCCCAATGGTTTGCATGCGGAGAGATTCTCTGTTAGCCTGCTCTCGTGACAGGTTGCGATGCACCATCAATCGAAAACGCCTTGATATTAAAAACCCAGGTAAGACGTGAAACGAATGTGGACCCCCCAACGTGACCTACCTAAAGGAGATGGGATATGTGGAAAGCAATTGGGATTGGCCTCTATTTTTATGGCTGGTATGCACTGTTTAGATGGGGCCGTAAGAAAGGCAAGCCGGATATCGAAACGCTGGCATGGCTGATGGGAGGGCTTTCCGTCCTGATGCTGATCTTTAT
>NZ_JBFELV010000484.1:0-3672 GCF_041551955.1 Desulfosarcina sp. | reverse complement strand
AGGTGAAGGTGTCCTTGATGATGGCTTGTCCGGACAGGGTGGGCCGCCCTTTCATCATCATCAGCAGCAGGGTGGAGATGGTCAAAATCCCCAATCCGCCCACCTGGATTAGCGAAAGGATCACCAGTTGGCCGAACAAGGTCAACTGCCGGCCGATATCGATCAGAGACAGGCCGGTGACGCAGCTGGCCGAGGTGGACATGAAAAGCGCATCCACAAACCCCATGGGCGAACCTGCGGCTGATGCCGGCAGCATGAGCAGGGCCGTGCCGATGGCAATCAGCAGGGCGAATCCTAAGATCGACATGCGCGCCGGCGATCGGAGCAGGTGAATGGACATCCGGGAGATCAGTGAATCCTTATCCATTTTTTCTATTATTATCTCCGGCACCTTACCAGCATGGATTCATTTTTCACAACAGATGCCAGGCTCCTCAATCATGTGCCTGATTGCGTGATGAGGCTATCACAGGCAATGACCCAGAATTAAATATGTTTAAGTTTAACGGCCAATATTTTTTCGACACCTGGGATAGCCTCACGGGTAGCAAAGATGACGATGCGATCCTCAGGTTCGATAACGCTATCACCAGTAGGAATAATTATCTTCTCTTGACGAATGATGCTAGCCACCATGGATCCTTTTGGAAACGCAATCTTTTTCAAAGGTTTGGACACGATATCGGACGTGTGCAAGGCTAGCGCTTCCATTACCTCCCCCCCTTCTCCTTTGATAGAGACCGCCGAAAGCACCTTACCCCTGCGGATATGTTGCAGTATGCTGTTAATGGCGGACAGCCGGGGGCTGACCACCAGTTCGATGCCGATGGTCGACATGATGGGAAAATAGCTGAATTTATTGATTTGGGTAATGGCCTTTTTTGCACCCAGCCGTTTGGCCAATAGGGAGGCCAGAATATTGGTCTCTTCGTCGCTTGTCAGGGCTACCACCAGATCGGTTTCATGTACATTCTCTTCCACCAGGAGGCTCTGGTCTGACCCGTCACCATGGAGCACAACAGTCCGATTCAAATGGGTGGCCAGAAAATCACACCGGGAGGCGCGCTTTTCGACGACTTTGCAGGAGAGGGATTTGTCTTCAAGTTGTTGGGCGAGTCGATAGCCGACCAGACCGCCACCGATAATCAGCACCCGCTTCATAGGTGTGGCGTGCTTGCCGAAAACAGAGAGGCGTTTGAACAGGTTTTTCTCTTCGCTGATAAAGTAGATCAGGTCCCCGGCGCGCAGGTGGTTGTTCCCCCTGGGGATGACCAACCGGTCGTCACGGACAATGGCGGCGATCAGGGGCCGATCTCCCTTTAGCAGGTTGGGCAGATTGGCCAGACGCACACCGGCCAGTAGCGAACCGGTTTCAAGATAGACACCCACAAACTTGATGCGGCCGTCGGCAAATTCGCCCACGTCCGCTGCACCCGGCACGCTCATGAGCCGTTCGATGGTCCGGACCACCTCGATGTCGGGGTTGATGACCGTATCGATATGCGGCGCGCTTGACTTGAAGGTGTCATGATAGGGGTCAAAATCACCCCCCCGTATTCGGGCCAGCTTCTTGGTGGCCGGTGACAGCGTGTCGGCAACCAAACAGGCTACCAGATTCACCTCGTCTGAATCGGTGACGGCCAGCAAGATTTCGGTCTCCTGGATACCAGCCTCCTCTAATACCAGTGGACTGCTCCCCGACGCGTTGATCGTCTGAACATCAATGCTTTCCGAAAGCAGCTTCAGGGCTTCGGGTTTGGGGTCGATGACAACTACATCCTTGTTCTCCTGCGCCAGACGGCTGGCAATGTGAAACCCTACTTCACCGGCACCCACAATGACGATTTTCACCAAACACGCCTTTGCACCTGAATTGTCAGGAGTCCCTTTGAAAGTTTTAATTCAAAATGGTTGTATGATCGACTTGAACCGCGATAGAGAGCGCATTCATCGCCGCTTGCGGCGGGGTTAGCGAGCGAACCATAAATCGATTTTATCCTTACGGTGCTGCGCAGCACTGCCGGTTCAGGCAGGACATCCCCCGCGGCTTGCCGCGGAGCGGATTCAAAAATAATTTCACTCGCCGGCGATGGCGATACCGTGGGAAGGATCATCAACCGGGTTGTTCGGCCTTGAGTTGTTTTAATTTGCGCCACAGGGCAGCGCGACTGATGCCCAAGGTTTCTGATGTCTTGGATTTGTTGCCGTGGTTGGCTTTGAGGACTTCAACGATGTAATGCTTTTCCATCTCCGCCAGCGTCGAAAACTGCCTGGGCGCCAATGGTCTTGCCGATGTCGGATCGTCGAGAAATCTTTCCGGCAGGTGTTTTCGTTGAATCGTGTTGCCGTCGGCAAGGATCACCGCCCGCTCAACGATGTGCTCCAATTCCCGGACATTGCCGGGGAAATCGTAATCCATAAGGCGTTTGACGACCTCCGGTGAAATTGAATTGACCGGTTTCCCCAGTTCCTGACGGTATTTGTCGAAGAAGTACCGCAATAAGGGATGAATGTCATCCCGACGCTCGCGCAGCGGCGGAATGGTCAGTTCGAACAGTGTTAGGCGATCATAAATGGCTTTTTTAAATGATCCTGCTTTGACCCGTTTGGAAAGATCCGTATCGGTGGCGACAAGGATGCGAATATCGATGTTTGTATCCGCAGCACTGCCGGATCGTTGACTGTCGGCCATGTCGAGGATGCTCTGCAACTGGTCCTGCATCGAGAGAGGCATTTCTTCAACCTGGTCGAGAAGGAGTGTTCCCACCTGGTCGGCACCGAAAATACCGTCGCGGGTTCGGATGGCCTCTGAAAGATTCCCGCTTTTATATCCCAACAGCTGCCTGGCGAGTTTCTCGTTGCCGAAGTTTGCACAATTGATGGCCAGAAAACGATGCTTCCGGCGCAGACTCCCTGCGTGAATGGCTCTGGCTGCCAGTTCCTTGCCGGTGCCCGGCTCACCGCGCAGCGTGACCCTGCAGTCTAACGATGCCGCGCGTTCGATATCTTTGCGTAACTCCTGCATGGCTGGTGTTTCACCAACAATGCGCAAATGGTCTATGTCGGCGAATCGATTCGTGCCGGTTGAACGTCTTTCGATGCGATCACCGGTGTCGAAAGGATCACGATGGGGGTGGATCTCGATCTCATTGGCGGGGTTGGCGACACCGACCGGTGCGCGTGACACTCCCGCCGTGGGACGGATGACCACAACCTTTCCATCGGCATTTAGTTTCTTGATAAAGCCCCAGAACGACCCCATTTCATCTTTTTCGAAATACAGCGCGTTGAGCGATTCGGTGGCTTGTTTGACCTTTTCGTTGCCATGCCCGGTGAGCAGGACGGTTTTTATGTCAGGATGGATTTCCTTGAGTTTGGTAATCGTCACCAGACCATCCATATCGGGCATTTGAAGATCGACGATGGCCAGGTCGATGGTATTTTTCATGGCAATATCGATTGCCGCCATGCCATTGGTTGCCGTGATCGGAAAGAATCCAAGCACTTTCATGCGCTGGGCAATGGATTTAAGCAATTTTTCTTCGTCATCGACCAATAGGACGCGTTTTGCCTTTTCGGTCATGGTTTAATTCCTCCCACCAGGGTCAAGACGATTTGTTTCATTTATGCAAATATTAAAACAAAGTGTTTACAAATTAAACTTATTATTTT
>NZ_JBFELV010000483.1:0-3677 GCF_041551955.1 Desulfosarcina sp. | reverse complement strand
GGTCATGGACTCGGCCGGTTTCATGATCACCGTACCGCCCGGTGAAACGGCATAGAAAACCGTCTGTCCGGAATAGGCCCGGAGTGAATTGAGATCCGCCTCGGAGAGGATCGCGTTGGGAATGCCCAGGTTGCGCGACAGCAATTGAACGTGGGAAACCAGGTTGCCTTCACTGACGGTGGCGATGCCGGCCACCGGCTTGAGATCCGGCGGCGCGTGGGGCATGACATAGATACTATTTTCAGAGAACATCGTATGGACATCGACCCGATCGAGCACCCTGAGCGTCCCCAGGGCATAACCCGGGTTCAGTCCCCGCATCCGGCCTGTGTCAGACAGGTCCATCATATAAGAAGCGGAGGTGCCGAAGGCGGCAATCACCCCCTGTAGCTGCGACACGGCCTCCCCGAGAGGCAGCAGCAGGGACGCCCGTATACGATCGTCGACAAAACCTCTGGCCTGCGGCTCGAAGGTTTCATAGCGCTCCACGGTGGCTCGGTAATGGGCGCGCGTCATGGCTGCTCCCCACTCGACGATCCGGCGCGACATGTCGGCGATGGCGGCCAGGGCGTTCAAATCCACGCCGGATTCTGTCTCGATGCCGGCGAACAGCGGTGCCACCTGCCGCCATTCCCACATTTCCAGATAGCCGGCGCCCGCACAGCCCCGGGCGACAATGGCGATTTTTCGGAGCAGTTCTCCGACCGTTGCCGGACGCCAGGGCGTCGTTTCCAGAAACAGGACCTCTTCCACGGCCAGGGACAGATCCATCAGGGCCAGCCGATGGGTGGGTGTGGGCATTTGGCGGATGTCACGGCGGATGTGGGTCAGGAGGTCGGCCAGATGGGTCCAGCGGTCCGCCAGGCGGTTGACGTCGCTTTCGCCGACCGAAAGGTTCTGCTGTTCAAGGATGTCGGAGAGCCGTTTCCGGCTGGGAATATTTTTGGGCAGCCGCCGGGCCAATGCCCGAAGCCGTTCGCTGCCATCGGAACCGTAGGCCTCCTCAAGCGCCCGGGTCAGCGCTTGGATATCGCTGCGCAACTGAGGGTCGAGCGTCTTGCGGTCGGCCAAAAAAGCCTTCAATCGAGCTGCATCGTCCGGTTCGGGCTGGCCGTGGAGCTTGATCCGCAGGGGCATGAAATCCGGGAACGCCTCCGCGATGGTCTGGGACTGGGATCGGATTAACTGCCAGCGGTTGTCGTCGACAAAATGGGGGATGTCGCGCACGGCCTGCCGCAGCAGAAAGAACTGGGTCTCCACCAGTCGGTTGTCAGCGAGGACGTTCTGGAGGAAATCCACCCCCCATGCGGACTCGTCTTCGAACTGGATGGCGCCCCGGTAATAGCGTGCTTTGCGCAGTATCCAGCCGTCATCCACCCGCTGAAGATACCGTTCCATCTGGTATTGTTTGAGCCGGCTGAAGTAGCGATCGGCATCCAGAAAATCGTTCACCGGTGTGCCGGCGAGTATTTGTCCCCAATAAAGCCCCTCTTCCTCGGCCAGGCGCTGGACCGTTGTCTTGGGCACCGCGTGCTGGATACCGCCCGGGCTGCTGCAGCGGGAGCTGGCCGGCAGAACGGTGCCATCCGGGCAGAACCAGCGAATGGCAGCCCAGGGCCCCCGGGGGTCATCTTTGAACTGATGGACCATGGACGCCAGGCGACCCCGATCCTGACCGTAAACAGGGGGGCATGCCCACTCGATGAACAATCCGACGAAGCCGAGAAAGCCTAAAAAACATCCCATCCGAAAATATGCTTTTGGATTCATTTTTTCCTCTACCCGTAAACGGATTGGCTTAAGGGGCTGCGGTCCAGTCTGCCGATGCAAACTGTCGGCCCCGGCAGCAGACGCATCGATGATGCGGCCATGGGCACAGGCCTGTTATAGTACAATTACGCGGGTTAGGAAAATGGAATCCTGCGACTTGTTTTGGCGGTGGCTTTCGCCGGGCGAACGGTAGGGCGTCGGAATTTTAATGTTCTGACCCTGTCGCCATGCATTGACTTTGGCAACTGTCGTAATAATATTTTAGTGTTAGTTCGTTGGTTCATAAACGTCTTTACTCCTCGCCAGTCAACGCATATGTCAAGGTTGAGGGAGAAGACAACAGGTTGGAATCTAATGAAAAAAACAATTATTTTTTCCATTATTGGATTGATCGTTCTGATCGGTGTGCTCGGGGGCGTCAAAGGGCTGCAGATCAACCGCATGATCGCCCAGGGCAAACAATACGTGCCGCCACCCGAGACCGTGACCACGGCAACGACCCAGTCGGCCACCTGGCCGTCCGTGCTGACGGCGGTGGGCTCCCTCGAGGCGGTTCAGGGAGTTATGGTCACCGCCGAATTGACCGGCAAGGTAGTAAGGATCGCCTTCGAACCGGGCAGCGCGGTGAAGGCAGGGGACTTGCTGGTTCAACAGGACACGACATCGGAGGCCGCTCAGCTTCGCTCGGCTGAGGCCTCCATGGAACTGGCCCGACTCAACCTGGAGCGGGCCAAGGAACTGCTGCCCCAGAAAGTGATCACCCCCTCCAGCTACGACAGCGTCGAGGCCGAATTCAAGCAGGCGGCGGCACAGGTGGACGCCATTCGCGCCACCATCGCCAAAAAGACGATCCGGGCCCCTTTTGCCGGCCGACTCGGGCTGCGCCTGATCAACCTGGGCCAGACGCTCAACGATGGCGACACCATCGTTTCCCTTCAGGCCATGGACCCGATTTTCGTCAATTTCCAGCTGCCCCAGCAGGAGCTGGCCAAAATCCGCCAGGGGCTGCCGGTAAGGCTGACCAGTGACGCCCTGCCCGGCGAGACGGTCGAGGGTGCCATCACCGCCGTGAACCCGCAGGTGGACAGCGCTACCCGCAACATCCGTATACAGGCTACGGTGGCCAACACCCGGGAGCACCTGCGCCCCGGTATGTTCGTCAACGTAACCCTGGCACTGCCGGACGTCCAATCGGTGCTGACGATTCCTTCCACCGCCGTGCTGTATGCCCCATACAGTGATTCGGTGTTTATCGTGGAGAACAAACCCGATGACACCGGAGACACCTTGAAAAGCGTCGTCCGCCAGCAATTTGTTCGTCTGGGAGAAAAGCGGGGGGATTTTATCGCCGTGCTGTCAGGGCTGAAAGAAGGCGAGACCGTGGTGAGTACCGGGGCGTTCAAACTGCGCAACGGCCAGGCGGTGGTGGAGGACAACACGCTGTCTCCCGAGTTCAAGCTGGCCCCCAACCCTCAAGAAGGTTAACCGATTGGTTGGTTCGATTGGTTAGTTGGTTTGATTGGTTATTGAACGATTCAGCTGGCTGAGGCCGAATTCAACGATTCCAATCCAATCAACGAACCAATAAAACCAATTTAACCAATAAAACTCAAAACCGTTATATGAAGCTTACCGATCCGTTCATCCGACGGCCTGTTCTGGCCCTGGTGGTTAACTTGGTGATCATCATCGCCGGTCTCCAGGCCATCCGCTCCCTCAACGTTCGCCAGTATCCCCGCAGCGACAACGCCGTGGTCACGGTGACCACGGTCTATGTCGGGGCCAGCGCCGACCTGGTGCGCGGGTTTGTCACCATCCCGCTGGAGCGGGCCATCGCGGCAGCCGACGGCATCGATTACATCCAGTCCCAGAGCGCATTAGGGCTCTCCTCGATCAGTGCACGCCTG
>NZ_JBFELV010000482.1:0-3697 GCF_041551955.1 Desulfosarcina sp. | reverse complement strand
CTGGGCGGATACAGAGATCTGAAGCGCGACATGGAGGCCTATGCACCACCGGCCATGCTCCATCAACCGGAAATGTCGGAAGCTATTGCCGATAGTGAGCCGGATGCTTTTGATGTCGAAACAAAAAACATCGAAAATGCTCGGCGCCGTTGGGAAAAAATCGTAGACAGCAAAGTGGTCCCCACTGGTGATGTCGTTATCTCCCCGGAAATATTCGATGCAGCCTCCGATGATGCGCAAACCCTTGCCATGCTCCGCCCCCGGTTATCCCTCCAGACGACTATGGCCCTGATCGTGTTGCGCAACCCGTCAATTAAAGGTGCGAAGGACCGCTTACAAGCTGCCTTGGAAGGCTTTGACCAGGTTGCTCAACTGGACGAAATCTTGCGGCAGTACTCGGCATTCACGGAAAGCGTGATGGCCGGGGTGGGGCCCATGCGAGGTCTCGACAACATCCAGATGAAATTTCCATTTCCAGGTGTGACTGCTTTGAAAGGGCAAGTGGCGGAATTGAATGTGGAAGCCGAAAAACAGGCATTTGATCTGGTCCAGCGCGATATCTTGGCCCAGGGCAGCAAGGCCTACTGGAATCTGCTTTACACCCATCAGGCGCTTCGGATTACCCGCGAAATGCTTGATCGGTTAAACCAACTGGAATCGGTGGCCACTACTCGTTACGGTGCCGGAAAAACCAGTTACCAGGATGTGATCAAGATCCGTATTGGCCGTGAGAAGTTGGAGGAACAGGTCAGAACCTTGAATGAGCAGCGGATCAATCTGGAAACTGAACTGTTGTCCCTGATGGACCTTGAACCTAAAAATTCTATCGGTTGGCCCGACACCTTTACTCCTGATACATCGCCGCTCAAATTGGATGCACTTTATCCCCTGGCACTAGAAAACCGCCAGGAGCTGAATCGCATGCGGGCCATGGTGGGCAGGATGGAACGCATGATAGAGATGGCCGAGACAATGATTCAACCGGCTTTTACCCAGAACTATTCGCTCTACACGGACGAAGCCGTTCTCCAATCGGGTAGCGCCGGGATGAAGCCGACCTTTGCCACCACGGTCTCGCCAACCCGGGGCGCAGGACTGCCTAAAAATGCCTGGTTTGGCGCCGAAGACACATACCTTCGCGAAACCCGCCGAAAGTTAGATGCTCTGCGGGCTGATCTTGACGATGCCGAGGCACGCACCCGTCTTATGGTACGGAAAAGCTGGTTCGATCTGGACCGAGCCATACGGGAACGGGCACTGTACAATGACCGGTTGCTGGAACTGTCCCAGACATCCCTGGATGTGTCCACCCGTGCGTATGAATCCGGCAATATCTCCTTTGCCGATGTCATCACTTCCTATACTGATTGGCTGGATGTGAGCCTGGCCAGTCGACGACGAAATAGTGATATCGGCGTCACACGAGCAGAATTGGTACGCTGGGTGGGTGTCCCCTTACCCTGGCCCAAGGGATAAACCAGAAAGGACAACGTCTCATGTATTCAAAACCAATCATCATCGCCTTTACCGCAGCGGTTATCAGTGTTGCACTGAACATACCGGCGGAATTGATTCAGGACAGGATAACTCTTTCAACCTTATTGGGGCCGGCTACCGCTTATGCTGAAGAAGCGCTCAAAGCCGGCATGGTGGACCCCAAGACCGGCAAGAAGATCAAATACTGGGCAGCGCCCATGGACCCCACCTACATCCGCAACGAGCCGGGCAAATCGCCCATGGGTATGGACCTGGTGCCGGTGTACGAGGAAGAAGGAGAGGGGAAGGAACCCAGCTCAACCATTCGTATCGATCCGGTGACCCAGCAGAACATGGGCGTACGACTGGGCAGGGTGCAGAAGAAAGCCTTCTCGAAATCGATCCGCACCTTCGGCACCATCACCTACGACGAAACCGGACTTTATTCGGTGAATACCAAATTCAACGGCTGGATCGAAACGCTCTACGTAGATTTTGTGGGCGAACGAGTGAAAGAAGGGCAGCCGCTGTTCGACATCTACAGTCCCGATCTACTCACTGCCCAGCAGGAATACCTCATCGCCGTTCAACAGCGAAAAGGACTAAATGGAAAGCGGGGAAGGGACGCCACCAAGGGAACCGACCGGTTTCTGGATGCTTCGCGTACCCGCCTAGCCTACTGGGATTTCACCGACGAACAGATCGCCCAGTTGGAAACCGCCGATGAAATCCAGAAAACAATCACGATCTTCTCACCGTCCTCGGGTGTGGTGGTCAAGAAAACCGCCTTGGAGGGCCACTACGTCAAAGCCGGTGAACATCAATATGAAATCGCCGACCTGTCCACCGTGTGGGTGGATGTTGACATATATGAATACGAATTGCCCTGGGTTCGCAAAGGCATGCCTGCTGAAATGGACCTGGCCTACATTCCCGGTAAACGATACCTGGGTGAAGTGCTCTTCATCTACCCCTTCCTGGATCCGAAGACCCGGACGGCTCGGCTAAGGCTTTCATTTCCCAATCCTGGAGACGAACTCAAGCCGGGGATGTACGCCAATGTTTATCTGCAGAGCGTCCTGCCCGGCAATCGGCTGGTGGTACCCCAGGAGGCGGTGATCGACAGCGGCGTGAAAAAGCGGGTGTTTGTTTCTCGTGGCAAGGGAAAATTTGAACCCAGGGAGGTAATTATTGGTGCAGAAGGAAACGATTATGAATTTGAAGTCATCGACGGCTTGGCCGAAGGTGAGGAGGTTGTTCTTTCAGGCCAATTCATGTTGGATTCGGAAAGCCGCTTGAAGGAGGCCATCGCAAAGATGCTCGAGGTTCGTAGCCCAGAAGCAGACAGTGGCGGCGATCTGGATATGGACAGCATGACCATGGATGATGACGACCTGGACATGAAAGACCTGACCATGGATTCAGACGGTTCAGCAGAAACGCAAGGCCAGGAAAAGGAAACTAAGCCATGATTGCAAATATCATCGAACTGTCCATCAAAAACAAGTTCCTGGTGATCCTGGCGACCTTGTTCGTCATTGCCGCCGGAATATATGCCATCGCCCGCACACCCCTGGATGCGATTCCCGACCTGTCCGATGTACAGGTGATCATCTTTACCGAATATCCCGGTCAGGCACCCCAGGTGGTCGAGGATCAGGTGACCTACCCGCTGACCACCGCCATGCTGTCGGTACCGTTTGCCAAAGTGGTTCGGGGGTATTCCTTTTTCGGTCTTTCTTTCGTCTACATTATTTTCGATGACGGTACCGATCTTTACTGGGCTCGCAGTCGCGTGCTGGAGTACCTGAACTTTGTGGCCGGCCGCCTGCCCCAGGGTGTTACGCCCTCTTTGGGCCCAGATGCCACCGGTGTGGGCTGGGTTTACGAGTACACCCTTGAGAGCGACCGCCACGACCTGGCCCAGCTGCGTTCCATCCAGGACTGGTTCCTGCGCTACGAACTGGCCAGCGTGCCGGGTGTGTCTGAGGTGGCGTCCATCGGTGGATATGTCAAGCAGTATCAGGTGGTCGTGGACCCCAACAAGCTGCGCGCTTACAACATCCCCATCCAGAAGATCCGCATGGCCATCAAGCGCAGCAACAATGACGTGGGTGGCCGGTTGGTGGAGATGGGCGAGACCGAGTTCATGGTGCGGGGGTTGGGCTATATCAAGAGCATCGAGGATCTGAACAGCGTGCCGCTGGGCGTGAATGACAGG
>NZ_JBFELV010000481.1:0-3706 GCF_041551955.1 Desulfosarcina sp. | reverse complement strand
CCAATGCCCAGGCAGGCGAAGATGCTGAGGCCGAAGAACCATGCCCGCCGACGATTACCCCGTCGGGCCAGCCCGATCGATGCGAATAGGGCGTAGCCCAGCACGATGAACCAGGCCAGGTCGGGCAGCAGGCGCCAGGGATTGGACGGACCGACGCCAAAGGCGATCTGTTCCCCCCAGGGCAGCGTGACCCGATTCAGGTCGTCGATGCGCTTGAAAAGGATGCCGTGGGAAAATGTTAGGTTCAATACCGCGGCAAGGGTATAGAGACCGGAAACCAGGAATACCGGCCATCGTCGATGGCTGCCGGAATAGAGTTGAATGAACCAGGCGAACGCGACCCAGAGAAACGCTTGAATGGTGTTGGTGGTTTTGTAGAAACGAACAAAATCGGACACCGTCGTCGCCGTGTGCATGCGGATGTCCATGACGGTCGCTACGGCACAACACAGGGCCATGAATGCAAAGACGGCATGGATTTTTTCTTCACGCCGGCGAACGAAAATCAGCAGATGAAGGAGGCTGACGGCACCGCAGATGCTGCCGACGACGATATATGCATTTGTGAAAAGGTGTGTCATAGATGGCTTTCAGGGATCGGATGACTGAGGACCGAGGTCTGCGGTCCGATATCGGAAGCCGGAAACCGGATGACCCAGATCAGATAAAACCGACTAAACCGCGATAGCGAGCGCATTCCTCGCCGCTTGCGGCAGGGTTAGCGAGCGAACTATAAATCGATTTTATTCCTTACGGTGAACCCTCCCCGCGGCTTGCCGTGGGAAGGGTTCAATACATTTCGTTCTCCGTTCTTCATTTTTGAGCACTTTGCATTAATTTCACTGAAACCTGAAAAAATTTCCCCTTACCCTGTCCCTCTCCCCTAAGGGGCGAGGGGACGTCGACAGCACATTCGACCGTCCGCATGTCACCATTCGTTCTTGCCTCGATGGCAGGGGTCGATCCAGCCCGCCCCGACCCATCACCGTTTTCATTGCATCCAGTGATAAAGCGGTTTTCGCTTCGTTTACAAACCGCTCGGCTGTCTATTCGGCTGGGCAGCGCGGTCATCAACCCTGCCTTGCCCGCTGCTGCGCATCCATGGCATAGCGATTCAAGCGTTCCATCCAGGCATCGCGTTCTTCCTCCGGTGCGAAGAGGAAGAAGCTGCCCGTGCTGCGCTGCACGGCCATGAGGTCGATGAGAAAATCGTAGACGGCATTGGCGGCCTGCTGGTCGGCCACCAGGGCCTGATTCTGGGCGTCGATCAGATCGATGATCGATTTGATGCCGCGCACGTAGGCATCGGTCACCAGGATCAGGTTGCGCCGGGCCGCATCGGCGGCATCGGTGGAGAGCCGGATGCCGGGGTAGGAGGCGCGGATCAGGTGGACCGCGTTGAGGATGCGCACCTCGATGCGGTTGGCGGTGTTGTCCCGGTCGTAGCGCAGCCGGGCCAATTCCTCACGCGACCGCTTGAGGGTGGCGCTTCTGCCGCCGCCGGCAAACAGGGGCAGGGTGGCCTGGACCCCGGCGGTCCAGTCCGTGTCGTCCTTTTCGGGCAGGTTCAGCGTGCCGATGGACGACGATCCGGATCCCTCCCCGCCTTTGGACAAGGTCTCGGTGACATCGCCGAACAAGGACACGGTGGGTACCCAGAACTCCCTTTTGGCAAGGGTGATGCCGCGTTCCTGGGCGGCGATGGCCGCATCGACCTGCTGCAGTTCCGGCGACGCATCCAGTCCCTCCGTCACCAGAAAGTCCCGCAGGATGCCGAGTTCCATGGGATTGTCCATGTAGGCCATCAACCGGCGATCGGGCAGGATGCCCATGGGTTCCGTATAGTCAGCCTCCACCGGGGCAAACATCTCCCTCAATGGGCGATTGAGGACATTGTTCATGGCGCTGATGGCATCCAGGGTGATGGACTGAGCGGTCAGCACATTGCGGCGGCTGTCGGCGATCTGGCTTTCCCAGCGGTAGACCTCTTCCGGTCCGCCGGCACCGATCTCCACACGGATGCGCGCCCGCTCTAAATTTTCCCGGGTCAGCTTCAGGTTCTCTTTCTGGATCCGTTCGATGCTCCTGGCGCGCAGCACATTGAGGTAGGCACCGGCGGCTGCCTGCAGGATGTCAAGCCTTACTGCATCACGCCCCTGTTCACGGGAGGTCTGCCGATATTGTTCGATGGTGAAGCCGGCCCAGGCCTTGTCCGAATAGATCAGCTGACTGGCCTGCAGCGAGCCGGTCCACAATCGCTCGGGTTGAATGCCGAAGGAGGCCCGGGCCCGGTCGTCATCAATCACCGACGCCTGGGTGTTGACGCCCACCTGGGGCAGCAGCGGCGAGCGGGCCTCCTGCACCCTGGCCATTCCGGCTTCCACCGACCGGTTGGCGGCGGCCAGGTCCAGGTTGGCTGCCAGGGCCTCCTGCATGGCCATGTGGATGTTCAGCCGCCGGCCGATGCCAATGGGTTCGTCATTCAGCAGGTCGGCCTCGGTGAGCAGGTCCCAGCCGGGGTAGACATGGATGGCCCGGGCGGTGGCCATGTTGATGGCCAGTTCTTCTCCCGCGGCAAAGGTGGTCGACAGGTCGCCGGCATCGGCGCCGTCCAGCACTTCCTGTACGTTGATGGCCACGCTGCGGGCCAGGTGCAACAGGCTGTCTTCGGGAATCGTGCCGGCCAGAATGCCCTTTTTCACATCAGTGCGCCCCCGGAAAGAAAAACTGGGCAGTTTGCGGGCGGTCAGGCCGTCGACCAGTTTTTGAAACTCCGGGTCGGACAGGCGCGGCAGCAGCGACAGGAACACCGCATCGGTGTCCGCCGGAATCCGTTCCAGGGCGCCGGCCCCCGAGTCGCCCACCTTGGCCACGGTCACCTTGATGCTGAATTCGTTGGCCAGGCGTCGGGCCACGGTATTGAGCTGGGGGATGGATGCCAGCAGGAAATCGTCCGCGAGGATGGTCATCCGGTAAAAGGGCGCGATCCTGCGGAACAGCTGAAGTGCCCGGTTGTGGTCGCTAAGGTTATTGATATAGTTCAGGTTGCGGATGCCGCTGGTCCCTTTCTTGGACGGAATTCCCTGCAGTTTCGCATCCACCACATAGGCGGCGAACACCGGTTTGCTGAGACGGCGGCGCCGGCAGACCTCATGGGTGGACACCTGACCCAGGGTCAGCAGCATGTCCACCTGGCCGGAGGCCATCAGGCGGTCGATGGCCCGGTTGATCTGCGGGACGTTCCAGTTGCCGCTGATCTGGGTCTCGGCAGGGAAGACCACCGTGTGGGCGCCACGGGTCATGCTCTCGATTTCATTGAAAAACAGGTCTCGGGCTGCCGGAAAACCCTGTGAATCCCCGTCGTAGACCACGCCGATGCGAACGGTTCTGGCCTGGACCAGGGCGGAGAAGATCAGGGTCAGGCCGATCAAGCCCAAAACAAATACCAATCGGCGTTTCATAGGGGTACTCCTGTGTGGCTGTGGGTTAAGGGCATGCCGGTTTCGGCGGTCAGCTTCCCGGTCCTGACTTGATCTTGAAAAGTGTGGCGTAAAGGGTCGGCACGAAAAGCAGGGTCAGCAGGCTGGCAAAGCCGAGGCCGAAGACGATGGTCACCGCCATGGAAATGAAAAAAGGATCCTGGAAAAGCGGGATCATGCCCATCATGGTGGTCAGTGCGGCCAGCATGACCGGCAGCATCCTGCTG
>NZ_JBFELV010000480.1:0-3707 GCF_041551955.1 Desulfosarcina sp. | reverse complement strand
TCCTTTTCTCATCGCTGCTCGTTTGCACAGTGCTGGCGCTAACCCTTCGGCTGTTCGCTAAGCCCGCTTCGGCAAAACCGGTCTTCGACAGCGGCTCCTATGAAGAGATCGATGCCTATATCGAAAAACAACTGGACGCGCTAAATATTCCCGGCGCATCGCTGGCGATCATCGAAGGGGATCAGATCGTGCACGTGAAAGGCTTTGGTGTATCCAGCCCGAGCGGTGAAACCCCATCGCGGAAAAACCGGGAAAGGATGCTTTGCCCTGCCGGGTTGGGTGCATTGGCGATGATGGTCAACCCGCCGCCGGCCACGGCGCCGGCCACCACCGAGTATTTCATTCCATCAGAAAAGTGGGGTACCAGGGTGCTTAAAAAGGTGATGGCCGCGTTGTCGTTGAATGCCGTGAGAATGGCGGCCCCCAGCATCAGGGGGATCTCGGTCAGGTTGCCCAGAACCGGCTCGATCCACCAGCCCTGGAGTCCGCCGTGGATCACCAAGCCGCCGAGGAAAAAGCCCACCAGCAGGGCTGGCTTCAAGTTGAGTTTGTTCTGATAGGGTGAGGTGACCTGGGCAAACCCCAAGAAGAATAGCAGCCCCGGGATAAAAAACGGTGGATAGTGGGCATTGATGATGGTCCATCCCATGAAAGCGATATGCACCAGGGTTACCCACAACGGCACCGGGTCGTCTCGGTGATCCCAGTCCGGGTCCATGAACGGCGGGCGGTCCTCCGGCGGAAGAAGTCCGGGTAGGGCTCGCCGCATGCGTCTGAGCTGGATTTCCTGGTTGCGCTCCTCAAAGGCTTGCCGGGCCGTTTCCGGGTCGATGCCTTTGCCTTTCAGTTCCTCTATCACCTTGACTTCCAGTCGCCGGCTTATTTCCTGTCTGGCAATTTTGAGTTGGTCGGCAAAGGTCTCAATAAATTTGAAGCGGTCGCCGAGCCGGTTGACGGTTTCGTCCACTAAGTCTTCCACGTCGGCCCGTTTGAGGAAGCGCTGCTGGATTTCATCCTTGAGGCTTCGCATAGCAAAAGCCTCCTGCAGAGATTTCAATTCACCGCGAAAGATCAGAAAATAGACCAGGTTGGCCATGAGGATGCCCAATACCGCTTTCCAGCCGAAATGGGTCAGCATGAACATCGTATCCCACTTCCAGGGCGCTGCCACCATCAGAACTGGCGGCGCCGCATAGCTGGTCAGGGTGCCGCCCACCGAGATGTTGACGAACAGCAGACCCAAGGTGGCATACTTGAACCGATTGGAGGGCGCCAGGGCATAAAATTTGTCGGCCAGCAGCAGGGCGGCAATGGTCATGGCCGCCGGTTCGGTGATGAAGGAGCCCAGAATGGGGCCGATGGTCAAAATGGCCCACCACCAAGCGGTGAGCGTGCCGCCCAGCAGATTGGCGGCTTTCCACATGAACCGTTCCGTGACTTGCAGGATCGGGCGTGTGGCGGCCAGGGTCATGATCACGACGACAAACATCGGTTCGGTGAAATTCACCTTGTACAGAATATAGCTTTTGGCCGTGGGCCAGTCGAAAAACAGAACGATGACGCCCACCAGGGCGGCGGCCCAGATGCCGAATACGGCCTCCACCTCGCCCAGGAAGTGGAAGGCTTCCGCACCGTGGTGCACCGAATCGCGGGGGGCCAGCCCTTTCTTGATCTTCTCTTCGTGGTCATGGGCCCATCGGTGGGCGATGACCATGAATCGGCCGGTGAGAAAGGTGTGGATGATGGCACACAGAAAAATGAGGGACGCCAACAGATTGAACGGCTCCTGGCGGATGCGGTTGCCCAGGTTGCTGACGATGCTGCCCAGATCCTTGTCGCCATAGCTCTCCAGACTGGGCGGAAAGACTGGCGCATCGGCCGGCTGCCCGCCGGCTGCCATGACGATTCCTGAAAAGGAAAGGATCAATATTGATAAGAAAACAAATCGGATGTGATTTTTTTTCATACTTTATTTCCTGGCAGGCGTGAAATGGTAAAACTCGACGTGAGTTTGGGAATTATTGTTTCGCAACTATTTCCAAGCAGCAGCCTGGATGGCGCCATCTTTAACAGCTATATCCTCGTGGTTACATGAACGATTGGATGTTTTTCAAGCGGTTGGCCATATCCTGCAGCCGACCCGACATTACCCGGATAAAGCTTTTGCCGTCTGGGGTGTGTTCTCCGTCAAAACTAATGGCAATGCCGGCAAATTTGAAGTCCACGGGGATGCCCTTCACATCGATGGGCTCGTCCTGGAGCACTTTCATCACCCGGTTCAGCGCTTTCTTGGAATCTTCGCGGCCGATCAGGGGCAGCACGGCCACAATGGTGTTTTTGCCCAGCTGGCCGACGATGTCCACTTCGCGAAATGTTTCGGCCAACAGGGCCAGCACGGCTTCTATGAGAATTTCGTTGTTGATAGCCCCGGCCGGCACCTTGGTCCGGGGCTTGATGCGCACCATGGAGAACGCCAGGGCGGAAAAGGAGTAGTCGTAGCGGTTGGCCCGGGCGATTTCCTTTTCGAGGATGAAGGCCATGGCGCTGGCTTTGATTATCCCGGTGGGCATAACCCGGTTGGCCTCTTTCTCTTTGATGATCTGCTTCTGACGGGCGATCTCATCCTGGATTTTTTTATAGTCGTTTTCATCGATCTCACCGGCTTCGACCTTGGTGCGGACGATCTTGAGGATCTCCCCCAGTTCATCGTGCTCGCTGACGCTCTGTTCCAGGGTCTGGAGCACGCTGAGAACCTTGTGCGGCGTTGCGGGTCCGCCACCTTCACCCGGTTGGCCTTTGGCTTTGAGCCATTCGGCGCGCATCTGGTCCAGGACCGTTTCCATCCGGGCGTTGAGGCGGTCTTCCAGCTTGGCGATGACATCGCCCCCCACATCCATCTTGCCCAGTTGGTTGACAATGGTGGATTCGATGCTTCCCACCACTTTTTTCAGATGCTCTGGATCGTCCTTCTCCTCGGTCTGGTCCATGGCCATCTGGCCGCCCATCTGCTCCACGTAGCCGGCCAGAATATCGGCCAGCGCATCCTCGTCACCGCTGCCTTTGCGGATCTCGGCGGCCAGGTAAATCAACTGGGCCGCCTGCTCCGGATTATTCTTGAATTCCTCGATCAGTTGATCGCCGTCAACACCGATCTCTTCCCCGCTCTCCTGAAGGATATTGGCCAGACCCTCGCTTTGCAGTTCCTTGCCCAAGGCCTGTATCAGCTCCAGGTACTGGGTGTGGGACATGCCTTCCTCCAACAGGGCCGTTTTAATTTTGGGCAGCAGGCGCTTGAGTTCGGCGGCTTCGGGCACCAGCCGCCTGAGGATATGGGCCATGCGGGCCGGTGTAATCTTGCCCTGTTGGTACTCGTCCTTGACCAGCTGGATGAGCACCCGATCGGTGAGTTCGTTGGCATTCTCCAGAATGGCCGCCTCGTTTTCATAGGCGACACCCAGGGCCTTTTGGGCTTCGATGCCTTCCCGCAGCTGTTTTTTCATGTCGAAGACGGCACCGGCCAGATCGGCAATGGCCACGTCGCCTTTGCCCTCCAGGTGCTTGTCCACTTCCATGCGCATGACTTCCAGCTGCTGAAACAGCAGGTTGCCGTGGCCTCCGGTTCCCGTTCCTCCGGTTCCCGTTCCTCCGGTTCCCGTTCCTCCGGTTCCCGTTCCTCCGGTTCCCGTTCCTCCGGTTCCCGTTCCTCC
>NZ_JBFELV010000479.1:0-3761 GCF_041551955.1 Desulfosarcina sp. | reverse complement strand
GTGAAGGTTCCGGTGGCATAGACATTTGCAGCAGCCACTCCGCTGATGGATCCGAAAAAGGCGCTGCTGATCACCGACACCTTGGCTGGCCCGCCCCTGCTTTTGCCTGCCAGCCTGCAGGCCAGATCGGTAAAGAATTTACCGGTTTCTGTACTTTCCATGAAGGCCCCAAAAATGACAAAAAGGGCGACGAAGGTAGCGGATATGCCCGTAATCGAGCCATATATGCCCGCATCCGTGAGCATAAACTGCATTTCAATCAGCTCCGACAAGGGCAGGGGTTTGGAAAAGAAAACGCCACTGAGATAGGGGGCGATGTAAAGATATCCCAAAAATGATACAATCAGGACGGTCATGGCCGGGACCACCGCCCGCCTGATCGCTTCGAGCAGCAGCAGGATGTTCAGGGCACCCAGAACCATTTCCATGCTGGAGAGGGGATCGATGAACTCCAGCCGCATGCTCAGGGCATCTCTATTGATAATCAGATAAAGCGGCGGAAGAAGCGCCAGCAACGCCATGATCCAGTCATAGATGGGGATGGCCCCCCTTGACGCTCGTTTGCTGGCCGGGAAGAGAATGAAGGCCATGGGCAACAGGAACAACAGATGAATCCCCCGCTGAATCCTCGGTTGCATGACACCGAAGGTTGCTGTGTAAATTGCAAACACCGAGACCCCGGTCAACCATGAGCCAACCACCCTTCCTTTCCAACCGGATAATTCTCTCAACGGTCTGTCTCCTTTCCCGTGCTTGCTGTTTCTCACTCATGTGCCATGGCTGAAGGCAGCAGGGGCCTCGCCGGCTTACGGCACCAGGGACGTGCGGCCTTGGAAAGCCGGAGGCTATTGCTTGTATCCGGCTTCTTTGTAGAATTTCTCTGCACCCGGATGCAGGGGAACCGCAACGTTGATCCAGCCCTTTTCTGGAATGAATGTCTGATTGGCATTGTTGATCTTGTGGAGTTCATCCACATGTTGACACAAAATTTTGGTGATCGTGTAAGCCACCTGATCCGACACATGGCTGCCGATCAACAGCTCGCCGGTACTGACGACGGTCGGTACATCGCTGGCCTGTTCCGCGTATGTGCCCTTGGGGATGATCTGTTTTCCGGAAGATCTCGGCAGGGTCCCCAGATCTGTTGCAAGGGCGTCGATGCAATCGTCTGAGATCGGAAGCAGGGTGCCGGAACGGCTGACCAGCATTTCAGTGATTGCCGAAGCCGGCAGCGCCAGATGGGTGAAGACAAAATCGACATGCCTGTCCTTGTACAGGCTGACCATATCCGCGTAGTTGGCCTGAAATACCTTGCCACCCGCCCGGTCGATATCCTCCGCAGAGATCCCATTAAACTTCAGAATATTTTCGATCAGGGGTAAATCCGATGTGCCTTTCATCGGCATGGCAACCTTGATGGCTTTACCGCCCTTGACCATATCCGCCATGTCTGAGACCGTCTGAACGCCCTGGTCCTTAGCAGCCATGAAATGAACATAATAGGTCCCAAAAATTCCACCCAAGGATCGGACATTCGGATTGGGTTTTTGAAAAAGGGGGGCCATGCCACCCAAGGCCATCTTGTCTACAAATGTTATCCCCCATCCCAAATCGTCCTTGCCCATGGACACCCGGACCGGGTTGACCAAGCCGCCACCCGGGACCACCTTCAGCGTCAGTTTGGGTTCTTTTTCCGAAATTAACGCGGCGATACCGCCGGCCTGGACATACCATCCTCCACCCACAGCGCCCGCCACCCATGTAAGGGTCACCGGGCTGAGTTCTTCCGCTCGCGATGGGTTGGGGACAGCGAACGCCAGACCGACTGCCAGTGTCAGGACCACCATTGTTTTGAAAAGTGTCGACTGCATGAAAATCCTCCTTCTTTGGGGTTGATTGGATTCATTCAAAGGTCAGATATCAGTCTCTCCGCTTCGTCCTCGCGTGTTTCAGCCACGTGTATACCGGTGGCAGGTTCTCGACTTCAGGTTCGGTAACGACATCGATGAATACCGGTTGGTTTCCTGAAAAAGCGGAACGCAATGACTCGCTCAATGCTTCGGGCGTATTGACGCGCTGAGCCGACAAGCCAAATCCTTCAGCGACCCTGGCAGGATCGTTGGCATTGAAATCCACGGAAAAGTATTTCTCCTGGCTGTGGAGGCGCTGCAGTGCCTTGATCCATCCGAAGGTGCTGTTGTTGAAATGGATCAACACGGCCGGAATGTTCAGGCGCGATATGGTCTCCAGCTCGCCTGCCGACATACCCAGGCTGCCATCACCAAACAACCCCACCAGGCGCGATCCCGGACGCGCAAAATGAGCCCCCACCACTGCCGGAATGGCGTATCCCAGTCCGCCGTAGCTGCGGGGGATGATAAACCGTGAGCCTTGGCCGCTCAATTTGAGATACCGGGTAATATAGGGTGTCGGGGTGCCTGCGTCAGAAATGACGATGGCGTCGCCAGGCAGATGCTTGTTCAGCTCAGCGACAACCCGTTGTGGCTTCAACGGTACATCAGCAAGGGCGAATTGTTTTTCTGCATCCCTCCAAAACGTGGCGCGCTGACGATTCAAAGCGGTTACCCAATCAGACGGCTCCCGCTGAGCCGTTCGGCTTTTTAGCAGAACTGCCAGGTCCTCGGTGACCAATCGGGCGTCACCGGCAACGCTCAAGGCGTTTTTAAAGTTGTTCCCCAGCATTTCGGGATTCAAGTCAATCTGGATGATGGTGCGCTCGCCGGCGTTCGCCGGCATGGTCCAATTGATCGTGGAGACGCTACCCATCTTACAGCCGATGTACAGCAGGGTGTCCCCCTCTTCCATGGCCCGGTGCGCGTGGGGATGAAACCCATTGTCACCGATAACGCCCAGTGCCAGCGGGTGATCATCCGGCATCAAGCCCTGGCCGGAAATCGTCGTGACGACCGGTATACCCATCCATTCGGCAATGGCCATAATGGCTTTGTTGGCATCCGAATGATTGGCGCCACCGCCGCCGATAATCACCGGACGCCTCGCGGCAGTCATCAGATCGGCAAGCCGCTCCAACACATTCCTGGCCCCACGGGTGCGATAAGCTGGATATCGGCGACATTCATCTTCGGCATATATTTCAGCAGAAGCTTCTGGAATGGATCCTGACCATGCCTCATGAGGCAAAGCGAGATGGACTGCTCCCGGCCGGCCAGTGGTGGCGATTCGGAACGCGCGACGGATAACCTCTGGAATCTTTTCCGCATGCTTAACCACATTTGACCACTTGGTGATGGATTCAAAAAGCTTCTGGGTATCGAGTTCTGTGATGGTCTGTCTGCCCTCGCCAGATAAGGGGATATCGGAGGTGATGAGGATAACGGGGACGGAGGACGCATTGGCTTCGGCAATACCCGGAACCGAATAAAGCGGACCTGCGCCGCTAGGACATTCACAGAGCCCCGGCTTGTGGCTCAGGCGGGCATAGGCATCGGCCATGAACGAGGCAGAACGTTCGTCCCGCGCCATCACGTGGCGGATCGACGGTTGGGCGTCGTACAAGGCTTCATATAAAGGAATGCTGGTGTCACCCGGCACCCCGAAAATGACCTCGACCTTGTAGGCTTTCAGCATTTCTACGAGCGCATGCGAGCCATCCATCACGGCCTCCAACATGAAGAATAATAATTTATTTTGTAGGATTTTTTATAAGATTTAATTCATGGTTACCATATCTAAATTTTATTTGTCAAGAAAAATAATTCGCCTTAATTGGGTTAAATTAT
>NZ_JBFELV010000478.1:0-3770 GCF_041551955.1 Desulfosarcina sp. | reverse complement strand
CCGGTTCCCGACAAGATGATGGCCGCGGCGTTGCGTCCCTGATCCTGGGCGAGCGATTGAAAAAACAGATCGATAGGAAGGGCGGCCCTTTTTTCAAGGATATCCAACAGCTGGATATTGCCTTTGAACAGGGAGATTTCTTTGTCGGGTGGGACGACGTAAACGTGGTCCGGTTCAACGGGGCAACCGTCCTTGGCGATGGAAACCGGAATCCGTGACACCTTCTGGAGCAGATCGGGCAATATGCTGGGTTGCTTCGGATTCATGTGAACCACGACGATATAGGCCATGCCGCTGTGTTCAGGCACTTCGGCAAAAAACAATTTAAGCGCTTCCAACCCCCCGGCGGACGCACCCAATCCGATGATGGGCAGTTTCCTGGCACTCGCGTCCCCGTTTCCCTACCCAGCAACCGATGCTACGGGTGTTGTGTTTTCTGGCGGTTTTTCGGTAGTCGAGCTTCTCTTTGGCATACCCATTTCTCACTGAAGATGGTGAATCAACCCCTTCTCAATCCATGTCGGTACCTTAAGCCCTTTTCATATTGGGAGCATCCATCGAAATCGCTATCAGGATCGCTATCGAAATCGACAAACACGATCATGGCATGTGTCTCGATTCCAAACACGATAGCGATGTCGACTCCGAAAGGGCCGTTTTTAGACCAACGAAGGCTTAAGTTAATGACATTGCCTTTTCAATAATGTAAGGGGTGACAATCCATTAAATTATAGCAAGATATAAGGAAAACACAAGGTGTCGGTGAACACCCGACCCATGCGCAGCCGGTTGATGGCCTGTCAGTTCACGCGCCTGAAATGCTCCTGTCAACTCTTTCTCTGCACATCGAAAGTTGCGTATATCCACCCCTTGTCTTATATTAACTGCAGTTATTGCCATATATTGATTGTTTATCCGGTATGCATGTGAACCGGTGGAATGCAAAACAAGATGACGTCACACCACTCCCCATCCATAAAGTTCGAACAACTTCGGAATCAGGCTGAAGCGCTGATCCAAAAGCGGCCGGAGACCGCGCCCTCCTCCTCCCTGAATATCCTGGAACTCATCCACGAATTGAAAATTTACCAGGCGGAGCTTGAAATCCAAAACGAAGAGCTCAAACGGGCTCAGGGTGAAATTTTTGAATTGCACCAAGAATATGAAGACCTGTACGAATTTGCCCCGTGCGGGTATATCACGATGAATAACCAGGGGATCATCCAACGCATTAACTTGACTGGCGCCGACCTCATTGGAAAAGGCAGACAAATTCTGCCGCACTCATGTTTCAGCCAATTTATTGCCTCGAGCTGGCAAAACCTATATCGGGCTGCATTGCAAAAAGCTGGTGAAACCGGAAATAAACAGAGTGTCGAACTTGTACTCAACCGAGAAAAAAATCAGCCGGCGTGGGTTCGGTTGGATATCCAGGCGGATCGGGACAAAACGGGTACCGTGATTCAGTGGCGGATGGTGATGGTGGATGTCGCTTTGAAAAAGGAGGCTGAAATCGCCTTGCAGGACAGTGAAAGGAGATACCGGCAGCTTTTCAATGATATGATCAGTGGTGCGACCGTACTTGAGATTTCAGAACGCGACCATTCGGGCCGCATTGTCGATGCCCGCTTCCTGGATGTCAACGCATCTTTTGCGCGGTTGACCGGCATCCCGACCCATCGCGCCGTGGGTAAATCGATCCGCCAGATTTGGCCGCAGACAGAAGCGTTCTGGTTCGAAAATTTGGATCAGGCCTTGGTCGCCGAGCAACCCATCACGGTGGCCGGATTGCATCAGGAAATGGGCAAGCATTTTCAAATGTCGGCGTTTCGGTTGGACGATCAACGCCTGGCAACGACCTTCATCGACATCAGCGACCAGAAGAAGATCGAGCAGACCCTCGAAGCGGCGCGCCACAAGCTGGAAGCTCAAGTCAGCGCACAAACGGCTGATCTGCGTAAGGTAAACGAGCGGCTTCGAAAGGAGGTTGAAGCCCGCAAACAAGTCCAAATCGAGTTGGTGCACAAAGCCGAAGAACTTAAAGAACGGTCTGACGGATTGGAATCGGCCAACGCCGCCCTGAAGGTGCTGCTCAAAGAGGTTAAAAATGAACGTCGCAGGCTTGAAGAAAAAGTCGTCTGCAACCTCAATGATCTGATCCGCCCCCACCTTGCCACGATCGCGTCCGGGGAACTGACCTTGCGGCAACGGCTCCTGCTGGATACCGTCCAACGGGGCATCGACGACATCGCATCGCCCCTTAGCAGGCGTTTCATCATCGATGGCAGGCACTTGACGCCTTTAGAAACGCAGGTGGCCAGCCTGATCCGCCAGGGCAGGACCACCAAAGAAATTGCCGCGCAAATGGGTGTATCAAAAAGCACGATTGATTTTCACCGGCTCAACATTCGACGCAGACTCAATCTGACCCACAAAAAGACCAACCTGCAATCATATCTACGGTCTTTGTCATAGTACCAGTTTTTCCCCCACATATTCCTCCCATTCGTCCCGTCTTGTCAGATTGAACCACCCGATTGATAATACGGGATAAAGGCCTGTGCCTTTCATCATTTCCTTGTCTTGGGATAAGGTAGCCCCGCCAAGCCAGTGAGCGCGCTGTTTCTGACCTGAAATGATGTGCAACCTCATGAATTCGTGCCAGTGAACACTCCCCACGACGAGCCGCGGTGAATGGGTTCGCTGTCGCGGTTCATCGTCCAAGAAAGACCTACTGCCGGAGGACCATGGTGCGCTCACAAACTTGTCCACTTTGTGGAGAGAAAGCAAGATATACTAATTCATCTCACGCCCAAGA
This sequence comes from Desulfosarcina sp., assembly GCF_041551955.1. Lineage (GTDB taxonomy): Bacteria > Desulfobacterota > Desulfobacteria > Desulfobacterales > Desulfosarcinaceae > Desulfosarcina. Next base: position 952 of record NZ_JBFELV010000478.1, on the reverse strand, counting down.
GATAAAATGTTATTTTTGTAAGCATTGCTTTAATTTTATTATTTCTCAGCCTGCTGAAGCAATTATTACCCAATATCCAAAGCAACAGCGACTGGCGTTTTCAATCAAATCAAAAAAAGCGTTTGTCTGTCAGGTGCTGGTTATCAATACAACCGATACCGATGGCCAAGAAAGTATCGATTTCAAATACGAGCCGGAAAGTAAATGGTTCTGAAGCTTCCATCGAAAAACAGATAGACTCGCCGTGGCGTTGATTTCACTGCAGGGTCCGACGCTGAGACTCCAGAAAGGATGATTCACATTGAAAGAACTGATTCAATTCATTGCGCATGAACTGGTTGATAATCCGGAAGAAGTGACCGTTGAAGAAGTGGGAGGCAACAATACCTTGGTATTAGAATTGAAAGTGGCCAAGGAAGATATCGGGAAAGTTATCGGAAAGCAGGGCCGAACCGCTCAAGCCATGCGAACCATATTGAATGCAGTATCTGCAAAAACAAAGAAGAGAACGATTCTCGAAATTGTAGAGTAAATCAAAGGACGGTGTTTTTTCTGGATCGCCGATACAGAAACATCATGAAAATGAATTCAAAAGCAAGCATTCTCGTTGTTGATGACGAGGCGTTTATCAGAAATTTGGTTTGCTTGATGCTTTCAAAAATAGGTTACGCAACAACATCGGCACGGGATGCGATTGAAGCGCTCGAATTCATCCAATCGGTTAATGGTTTTCAATTGGTGCTGACCGACATCAACATGCCCATCATCGATGGCTGGGCGTTTGCGCTTCGTGTCAAGGCGCTCCAACCCGGCCTGCCAATCGTCGCCCTTACCGGAGAATCTCCTGATCGTATTCTCCCCCGGCTCAAAGGCAGTGGAATCAGTCATGCCCTCTTTAAACCGATTACCCTGAATCTTCTGGAAGAGGCCTTATCATCCATTCTGGATTCTG
>NZ_JBFELV010000477.1:0-3776 GCF_041551955.1 Desulfosarcina sp. | reverse complement strand
TTCACGCTCCTTGGCGGCAATACAGTAGCGGCAGACGACCGTTCCGAAAAGTGCCGACGGTGTCAGGATGAACAGGGGAATGAAAACCGGAATCCAGAGGGCCTGCATGTTGAATAAAATAATCGCCGAGGCCAGATAAAGGGCACTGGCGCCGATAACGCTTAAGGTGGCGATGCCCATCGACAAAGAAAAACAGATCAGCCCCAGCAACGATCCGAACGAGAAGACAACAAACAGATGCATGGGCCATTCCAATGGCGTTAACAGGCGGTCTTCCAGCAGATTGGCAAAGGCCGTCGCCGCTATCTCCACGCCGCTGATATCGATGCCGTTTTTTTGCGAAAAAACCGTGTGGTAGCCATCCTGATGCTGGGGTCGCAGGTTTTCGGAGAGACCAATGAAGACAACCTTGCCTTCAAATCCCGTTGACCTGTCAGTCGCATGGCCGTTCACGTTGCCGGGACGGTCTTGGCCGACCAACGCTTTGTGATACGGAAGGGTCTGAATGGTTCCGGCCGGGCCATAAAAATCCAGATACCGGCTGTTCTTGCCTTGGAGCATCCGAATAAGACCGCTCAACATTCTCCGCTCGATGGGGTCCCGGATGGGCTTTTCTTTGGCGTCAAGTAAGTTAAGCATCTCATTGGCGATCAGTGGTTCACGCTGGAATAGCTCACGGAATGCGATCAATGTTTCTTCTACGCCGCGCTGCAACTCGATCTCATTCCATTGTGGGCGTATGGCTGGGTCAAGATTGGCATACACCCTGTCGAAAAGATGGTAAAAAGAGCCGTAGTGGCCGGAGGCATATATAAAAAAAGCCACCACCGGCAGCGTGGGTGCATTTCCTGCTCCGACTTTGAACGTCCAGAATTGGCTGAGTTGAACCGGAACCTTGGGCAGGGGAAAAGGGGCCAGGGCCAAGGCTGACCGAGCCAGGGGAGCAATCGGAGGAACCAGGGTTTCAATATTCAGATCCGCAAGATACTTCCCTCTCGAATCGGAGATGGGAACTTTTTCCTGCCGGATGGACTCGCAGAGAACGACCGTCGCTGCATCGGCAACGGCCGCCCCAAACGCCCTATCCGCATCGGCGTCGTGGGCGTCGTCAAACAGCATGTCGAAGATGATGGCCGCCGCGCCCTGCTGGGAAAGGGTTTGAACCAATTGCGCATGCAGTGTGCGCGGCCATTGCTGCGTTTTTCTGGAAAGATCGAGCGCCTCTGCAGAATCTCGATCAATCGAAATAATCAGCACCGCCGAAGGGGGGCGGCGCGCGCCCCGGAGGGAAAAAAGCATTTTTAGCCCGAAATGCTCTTCTAATTCTAGGGAGAATGGCGGAAAGGACAGGATGACGCCCAGCAAGCCGGCGCCAAAACTGATCCCGATTGTTTTTACGGATCGAGACATCGCCAATGCCTGAGTCTGTTGAGTTTAGCAGCCAGTTAGCCCCTTGGTAACGATTATCGATACCCGCGCATGGAATACACCACCATTGGCGGGTTTGCGTCGATCATGTAAGTTGGAAGCGCTTTGGGCTAAAAAAAATATTTCAATCGTGAGGGGGATTTACTTTTTCTCAATCAACTTCAGAAAGAAAGGCGTGCGTCCGCGTGGAGGACTTGCTCTGTTTGAGCGCTGTGGTCATTTTATCGAAGCAGGAGTACGGATGTCGCAGCAGGCGAGCGTGTATAATGTTATTTTCTATCATTATCGCCATTCGCTGTCAATGTCAGGATCGGATGTCACCTCGCCCAAGAATAAACAGGCCCAGGTTTGAAAAAATTTACTTCCCTGTGGAGAGGAAATAGGTGTCTGGCTGGTCTTGGGTGAAAAACGGAAGATACCGCTTTGCCTGGTCGGCACACCCTTGAAAAAAAGCGGGGCAGTGTCGGTGATTGCGACATTGCCCCGCTTGATCAAACGATAGGATGAATCCGGAAAATTATTTTTCTTTCGGATGACATTTGGTGCACGTTTGGGGTGCCGCCTTGGTCTTGTTGGCTTTGTTGAATTTCTTGTGGCAGCTGATGCAATTTTCGTGGATGGCCTCGGCGTGGTATTCCATCTCTTTCGCGGCAATTTCCTTCTTGGAAACCTTTTTTTCCCTCATCTCTTTTTTCAGATCGCCCGGCATCTGCCCGGGAATCTTGTGGCACTCGATGCAGCCCTGGACATCATCGCCGAGTTTCAGGTTGCTTAAGGGTTTTCCCTGGTCATCGTGGTGGCACTCGCCACAGCCGATTTTGTAATCTTCATTGTGCTTTTTGTGGCTGAACTCCACAATGCCCTTGGTGTGTTCACTGTAAGCCTTGTGCTCCATCTTGATCACGTCCTGGACCGCAGTACCCGCATAAATGGAACCCGCGGCAAACATGATAGCCAAACCAACGACTGCTAATACGACACCCTTTTTTTTGCCCATAACCGCTACTCTCCTCTTGCATGATTGGTTAAATCACCCGTCATCACTACAGCAAAAATTTCTATCAATCCTCATGTACGCTGTCAATGGGATTTGAAACCAACTTCAACTTGCTTGCTATCAAGTCGTTATGAAACAATCGGTTTTAAGTCTGTCAGGAAACGGGGCCTGCCGATTTCGAAGCGGTTCATTGATCGCTGGCGCTTTCGGCTCCTGCAGCCGGCTCCGGCGCTTCTTTTTTCTTGCCGAAAATCCGGGCGCCGACGATGCTGATCTCATACAGCACCATCAGCGGCAACGCCATCATGATCTGAGTCACCACATCAGGCGGGGTTAATATCGCCGCTCCGACAAAGAAGACGAGAATCGCAAATTTCCTGTTTTTCTTTAGAAATTCAACGGAAACGATGCCCAGACGCGCCAGGAAGGTCAGCACCAGGGGAAGTTCAAACACCAATCCGAAGGCCAGGAGCAACTTGGCGGAAAAACCCAGGTACTCCTTCATGGAAGGCATGGGGCGGATGGTCTCTGTGGCAAACCCCAGAAAAAATTGAAATCCGAAGGGAAAGACGATGAAATAGCCGAAAAGGGCTCCTCCGATAAAGAAAATTGACGAGAGCAGGACGACGGGAACCATCAGCCGCTTTTCCCGATCATAGAGGCCGGGCGCAACGAACATCCAAAACTGATAGATGATCACCGGCGAGGCGACCATGAGCCCGGAAAGAAAGGAAACCTTCAGGAAGGTGAAAAAGGCCTCGGGCAACCCGGTGTAGATCAGGGTTTCTCCCTGCTTCATCACTGAAATTAGCGGGTTGGTAAGAATCTCAAAAAGCTTTTCCTTGAACCCATAGGAGATGGCGAAACCGATGCCAACGGCGACAAAGCAGGTGATCAGGCGCTTTCGCAACTCTTCCAGGTGCGCGGTAAAGGGGATTTTGTCTTCCGTATCCTTTTCCTGATCGGCCACGTTTTTTACCCCTTGCGCGTTTCAGGATCCGGGTCGGAGCCGATGGGTGACACCTCGCCGTCGGTGGGAGACCCCGCATCGGAATTCGAATCATCCCCATCCCGGCGGTCAAAAGCCGCCTTCAATTTATCCACGGCATCGCCATCGCGGCCTTCCGGTTTATCGGCCGCGGGCGTTTCCTCCGGTACGGCAGAACTGGCTGCCTGTTCATCCATATCGCGGGTGGAGGACCCCTGGGTCTCTTTTTTATCCGGTTTGGCGAGATCGTTAAAGGCGGTTTTCACCTCTTTGAGTTCCGTATCGATCTGCATGCTCTCTTTCAGATCGCTGGTCGCTTTTTTGAAATCCCCCAAGGCCTTTACCAATGACTTGGCCAAAAAC
>NZ_JBFELV010000476.1:0-3784 GCF_041551955.1 Desulfosarcina sp. | reverse complement strand
CTACGGTGTTCAATACGTTCGGGTACCGAAGGGCCGAAATCATGGCGGCCCTGATCAACGTGATGCTGCTTGCCGGTGCGTCTGGGGTTATCCTATACCATGCCGTACAACGCTTTTTGCACCCCCAAACGGTCAACGGCCTTATCGTGATCGTCCTGGCGGGGGTGGGCGTTGTGGGAAACGGCCTGTCGGCATGGTTGCTGCACCGTGACGCGGCCCACAGTTTGAACGTACGCGGCGCCTTTCTGCACATGGTTGGTGACCTGCTGACTTCGGTGGCGGTTCTGATCAACGGCCTGCTGCTGCTGTATTATCCATGGTACTGGTTAGATCCGCTTCTGTCAGTGCTCATTGTTATTATTATCCTGAAAAATGGATGGAATCTGTTCAAGGAATCCACCGCCGTGCTGATGAACGCCACGCCCGGCCACCTCAGACTTGAGAAGGTTCGTGACTATCTGTGCCATCTGCCGGGAATTTTGAATGTGCATTATCTGCATGCCTGGCAGGTCTCTTCCTCCAGCACCGCTTTTTCCTGCCATGTGGTCGTGCCCGACCAGCCGGTCAGTCGCACCGGGCAATTATCCGAAAGGATCAAACATGAGTTGTTGCACCGTTTCCGCATCGATCATCCGGTACTGCAGTTTGAAACCGGAGACTGCGGTCAGGGGACCCTGCTGTGTGAAATGGCCTGCAACGGAGCCATAGGCGGCAGTATTTCGAAAACCCGGGACGGGGCGGATTCGGTTCCTGCCAAAAATCGCCAGCGGATACAGCCGCTTTTGTTCCATGCGCTGCGCCTGCTCCTGGGAGCCGTGTTCCTGTATGCCAGCTACGATAAGATTCTGCATCCCGAGGCCTTTGCCCAGGCCGTTTACAACTACCAGATCCTGCCGGACGGGCTCATCAATCTGGCAGCCCTGGTTCTGCCCTGGTTGGAACTGCTTTTAGGGCTGTGCCTGGTCGCCGGAGTGTGGCTGCCGGGAACGACTGTCTTGAGCACCACGCTGCTGGCTGTCTTTATTGGTGCTCTGGTGTTCAATCAGATTCGGGGGCTCGACGTTCATTGCGGCTGTTTTTCAACAGAGACCACCGAAGGCCCGGCCGATCTGTGGACCGTGGCCCGGGATGTGAGTTTTTTAGTGGTGTCGGCTTACCTGACGGTGAAAACTTTTTTATCAAACCGATCAGCACCTTAAAGGAGCAGGATGCGATATTTAAAGATGACTGACACGATGAAAGGAAAATTCATGACAAGCGCGAAATGGTCGATTTTCGTAGGGATACTGCTGATCTGCAATACGGCGGCCCCCGTGCCTGCTTCCGAATCAACCCCGGCAAACTTAGCTCAATTGCCGGTGCCGGGCATGGTAACCATGATTGATCTTGGGGCCAAGAAATGCATTCCCTGCAAGATGATGGCGCCGATTATGGAAAAGATGGAGAAGCAATATGCCGGCAAGGCGGCCATTGTCTTCATTGACGTGTGGGAACATCGGGAGCAGGCAGGACGATTCGGCATCCGGGCGATCCCCACGCAGATCTTTTACGATGCAACGGGCCAGGAGGTTTCCCGGCACGTGGGGTTCATGTCGGAAGACGATATCGTAAAAACCCTGAGCCAGTTAGGCGTCAAGCCATAGCCTGATGACGCTGCCGGGAAGACATACAAAAAAATAGCCTGGCAGAAGGAAGGTAAACGGTTTCGCAGGGGCACCGGGATGGCCGTCAACCGGATTGGGTTGTATTGTCCGGCTGTTCTCGCGGCCCCCCAGTGGCATGATTTTCATCTCAACAGGAGGCTTGACATGCTGCTTCAATCTTATCGATTGGAAATCTTCAACAACGCGTGCATGCCCGGTGCCATGACCGTGCAGTGTTTCGCCCACCTGGATCAGGATGTCTCGACGGCGCTTCCCTTTCTAAACGCCGAACTGGGAGGGTTTGAATACATCAAAGAACCACCGTCGGTGACTTTCAAGCTGCACGGTAAGCTGCTCACGGTATATGGGCGCAAGATTGCCGTAAATGCGCTTAAAAACGAAAGTGAAGCCCGCAAGGTTGTCGAATGGCTCAAGCGTGAGATCAACGGCATCTGGGAAAACCGGGATACCGTCACACCCCGTTACGAGGGCATGCCCCGTCCCCAGGTGATCCAGATATTAAAATGCCTGCCGAAGACGAACTGCCGTGAGTGCGGTGAGCCGACTTGCATGGTGTTTGCCACCCGTGTGGTGGAGGGGGCAAAGGGCAGCGAGGACTGCCCACCATTGACCACTGAAGCCAAACGATCCCTGGATGCCTACATGGCTGGTTTTTCCGTGGGATCTGACGGCATACCCTGGTAAAGGACCGTTCATGTCAACTCACAAACCATTTATAATTGTCCATTTTTTTTATTGCTGATGTCGCTGATTCCCGCATATGCGGGTGGAAATCCGCCGCACCTGAACAATGTCATAATCATTTCCATCGATGCACTGCATCCTGATGCGCTTCGGCAGGCCAAGATCCCGACCCTATCAAAACTGATGCAAAGCGGTGCCTATACGCTTGACGGTCGCAGTACCGAACCGCCCAAGACGTTGATTGCCCACACGGCGATGTTTACCGGCATGGCGCCCGGGGAGAACGGCAAAGTGGACAACGACTGGATAACCGGGGAGGCGACTGTCCAGAAACCGACTATTTTCGACAGCGCTCAGCGTAATGGTTTCAAGACCGGATATTTCTATTCCAAAGAGAAGCTGGGATACCTGGTCAACGACGCTGTGGATGTTCACGAATGGTCGCGGGACAGTGCCATCGATTCCGCCGGAGCCTTCATAAAAACCCCTGGCCGTCATTTCGTTTTTCTGCACGTCAGCGGTCTCGATCAAGTGGGACCGGAGTCTGGATGGCTGTCACCGGCGTATATAGAGGAGCTGTCCTACATCGATGACTATCTCTCTTCGCTGATCGAATTGATAAGCGTTGATAAAAACTATCTGATAATCGTCACCAGCGATCATGCCGGTCATGGGAAGATTCATGGCAGCCATCATCCGGAAGATTACCGGTTGCCTTTGGTCGTTTGTTCAGATGCGGTTCCGATTAACCAATATCAAAACATATCCTTTTCAGTATTTGATCTGAAAAAGATGCTTGGGGATTTGCTGCAAAATGATTCTTCCTGAGTCAGCATCCTTTTCAGCGCTTCACCTAGACGGCTATCGGTAACCGGCAACATATTCCATGCCAACAGATCACCTTTTCAACCGGTAAAGACAGATCACAACGTCGATCTCATCGATGAATTTTGGATACGGTAAAAGTGATCTGAAACAGGTCCTTCCGAAACTATTGATCGATGCCATCGGGTTCACCCCATGCGGACTTGGTTCAGGCGGGAGAAATGGTGTCCCCTTTCTATATTCCCTTGCCGAATGGGCAATGGGGGTAGCTGCATTCAGGACAATCCTTGCAAAGGCCCCCGTGACCTATGAACGCCAGTTCCTTTTTGGTAATCTTTTCCCCGGCCAGGATTCTCGGCAGCACCAAATCCAGGACCGTAATCCGATGATGAAGCCCGCAGGCCGGAACCCCCAGCAGGGGGACGTCGTCGATGGCGGCCACCAGAAACATGGCCCCCGGAAGTGCTGCGGCCCCGTAGTGCATCTCCTGAGCACCGGCCATGCGGATGGCTTTGCGGGTCACATCGTCCGGGTCCACGCTCATGCCGCCGCTTAGCAGCAGCAGGTCGCATCCGTTGTCGATATGGCTGCGGATGGCCGCCGTGATCAGG
>NZ_JBFELV010000475.1:0-3791 GCF_041551955.1 Desulfosarcina sp. | reverse complement strand
GGGGTTGTCCATGGCGTCTCCGCCCATAATCTTGAACGCGGCGCCCAGTTCGTTGGCCTGCTTCATGATAATGGCCCCTTCGGCAAAGTAGGAGGGGATGAACAGCAGGTCGGGTTTTTTGCTGATGATTTCGGTCAGCTGGGCGGTAAAATCCTGGTCGCCGGACTGATACTTCAGGTTGGTAACCACTTCGCCACCCAGTTTATCGAAGGATCGTTTAAAGAAGCTGGCCAGTCCGACGGAATAGTCATTGGCCACATCCACCAGCATGGCCGCTTTTTTCAGGCCCAGGGTTTTGTAGGCATAGGTGGCGGCACCGGCACCCTGGAAGGGATCGATGAAGCACACCCGGAAGACATATTTTTTGCCCTGGGTGACCAGCGGGTTGGTGCAGGAGGTGCCCACCATGGGAATCCTGGCCGATTCGGCCACTTCGCCACCGGCCATGGCCAGGGAGCTGCCGTAAGTGCCGATAATGGTGTGGGCTTTTTCCTTGCTGATCAAGCGTTTGACGGCGTTTGCCGACTCCACTTTATCGGATTTGTTATCCACGATAAACAGCTCCACTTTTTTATCGAGGACCGTGGGGAACTCCTTGTGGGCCATCTGCAGGCCCTCCAGCTCGAGTTGCCCGCCATAGGCGTTGGCGCCCGTCAAGGGCAGAAAAACACCGATCCGGACAGTGTCATCGGCTGCCATGGCCGTTCCGCTAAAAGCGAAAAACAGGATCAAACCTACAGCGATAAGTTTCCTCATGGGTACTCCTCCTTTTTAAGTTTTAACAAATGGGCAGCAAGTCGCATTTCCTGGATTGCAAGAGCCGACCTCCGGGAGACGGGTTACCGCAGATGCAACACATCCTTACATGCTAAAGGACGATATGTCGGCTCATGCACAGCAATTTCAGTGCCATGGGAAATCCTAATCCACTATAGCCTGCCGGCAAGCCGGCTGATCTTTATCAACCTGCTTCATTTACATAATTTTAAAACAATCCTGGCTGCAGACGACAGCGCATGATTTCAGGGGGATGGAAGGAATCCATTGGATCGTCGATGATAGGTGCGCCTGGAAACGGTAGGCAACGAAGCGGTTTTTCTCACGAGATCAAAACGGTCATTCAGGTTGAGAATAATCGGTTCGCTTTCGATCCATCGTGATAAGGTTCTTTTACACCAAGCAAAAGATTCTGACACATCCATTCCGTCAGGTTCGGCAATCCCGTCAGAGGCAGATAACAAAGCGAATGGGGGGGCTGCACGCCCTCCATTCGCTTACCGGGGGGTTGACCTTTCCCGCTGATGTGGCAGGTGATCGATGCCGAAAATCCTGTGTGCGCTTTTACCCTTCTTGAGCATTCACAATCGCCACCTCATCAAAGGTTTTAATGTCGCAGAGCACACGGGTGGCGGCATCCAGCAGTTCCATGGCCACGGCGGCACCGGTGCCCTCACCCAGGCGGAATTGAAGGTCCAGCAGGGGGTCGACACCCAGCCGTTGGTGCATGAACCGGTGGCCCACCTCGACGCTTCGGTGGCTGGCAAACAGGTAGGCTTTGGCCGCCGGGGCCAGTTCGCAGGCGATCAGGGCGCCGGCAGTGGCGATAAAGCCGTCGCACACCACCGGAATACCCGCAGCCGCCGACCCGATGACGAGACCGGCAAGCCCACCGATCTCGAACCCCCCCACCTTGGCCAGCACGTCCAGCGGATCGTTAGCATCCGGCCGGTGAAGGGCCAGGGCCTGTTCGATGACCCGGATCTTGTTGGCCAGGGCGGCGTCTCCGATGCCCGTGCCCCTGCCGGTCAGTTGATCCACGGCGATGCCCGAGAAGGCGGCGATGACGGCGGACGACGGGGTGGTGTTGCCGATACCCATGTCGCCGGTGCCCAGCATGTCCACCGGCCCGTCGGCCATCAGCTCGTTGACGATCTCGATGCCGGCCTCGATACTCCTGACCGCATCCTGGCGGCCCATGGCCGGTATCCGGGCAAAGTTGGCCGTACCCTTGCCCACCTTCTTGTGAAAGATGGGCAATTCCGGGTCAAAATCGAAATTGACGCCCAAATCAGCCACCTTCACCCTGGCCCCGGCATGTTTGGCAAGGACGTTGATGGAAGCCCCCTGCCCCACGAAGTTGAATACCATCTGGGCGGTGACCTCCTGGGGAAACAGGCTCACCCCTTCCTCGGTGACGCCGTGGTCACCGGCGCAGGTGATGATGACCTTGTTGTCCAGGCGCACGTCCAGGGTGCCGAAAATGGCCGCCAGCCGTGCCGACGCCGGTTCCAGCATGCCCAGGCTGCCGGCGGGCCGGGCCTGGTTGGCCAGCCGCGCGTTGGCCTGTTCGAAGACCGCATTGTTGAGCGGTTTGATTGATGCAATACTTTTTTCTATCATTTCCATGATATCTCCTGTATCGAATTTTGTGTTGAAATGGTAGATTTTGGTTCAGGCCAAGGCCGCAGCGATGACCAAACCGGAGGCGTAGCCGCGCTACGTTGAGGATTTTGTCAGAGTGAGAACGCCGGCCTGGGCCGAAAGATACCGTTTCACGGCGAACATTTGTCTCCGGCGATATCCTGGCTAAATACCTCCATGCCCTTTTTCATGGCGCAGAAATCCCCGCACATGGTGCAGGTCTCCGCTTGCTGCGGCAGGCGACTGTCGCGGATGGACCGGGCCACCGCCGGGAAGAGCAGCAGCTCCTGAAGATCGTCCCAACGCATGTCCCGCCGGGCCATGGCTGCCTGTTTGTCCCGCTCCCGCCGCTCGGGATACTTGCTCAAGTCCCCGATGTGGACGGCCAGACGTGTGACCCGTACCCCTTCTCTCACATCGGCCTCCGTGGGCAGGGCCAGGTGTTCGGCCGGGGTGATGTAACAGATCAGGTCGGCCCCGTGCCGGGCGGATGTGGCCGCACCGATGGCCGCGGTCACGTGGTCGTAGCCGGCCCCGACGTCCGAGGGGATCGGCCCCAGCACATAGTACGGGGCGTCGCCGCTCATGCGCTTTTCCAGCATGATGTTGCCGGCGATCTCGTCCATGGGTACATGGCCCGGGCCTTCCACCATGGTCTGGCAGCCCATTTCCCGCCCGATCTCGGCCAGTTCGCAGTTGATGATCATCTCGGCCATCTGGGCCCGGTCATGGCTGTCGTGGATGGCGCCGGCCCGGATGCCGTTGCCCAGGGAAAGCACTGCATCGTACTTTTTCATCAGGTGGCATACCCGGTCAAATTGTTCGTAGAGCGGGTTCTCTTTTTTATTCGCATCCATCCAGGCCACCATGAAGGTGCCCCCTTTGGAAGCCAGGCCGCCGTACCTAAACCCCTGTTTTCTCAAGCGCCGAATGGTGTACTGGTTAATGCCGCAGTGGATGGCCATGAAACTGAGTCCGTCGGCCAGTTGCTGTTCGATGAGGTCGAAGAGGTATTCCGGATCCAGCCGGGCGGGGTTATGATGGTTGCGGGTGGTCTCCTTGAAGGCCTGGTATAAGGGCACGTTGCCCACCGGGCGGGTGGTCGCGGCCAGCACCGCCCGGCGCACGGCGTCCAGGTCTCCGCCGGCGGACAGTTCCATGAGGGTGTCGGCGCCCTCTTCTTCGGCGGCCAGCGCTTTTCTGACTTCCATGTCGATGTCACAGACGTCCGACGACGTGCCGATGGAGGCATTGACTTTGGTTCGCAGCCCCCTGCCGATGCCCACCACCCGCTGCTCCTTGCGAAACGGGTTGTTGGGAATGACGATCTGCCCGTTGGCCACCCGCTCCCGGACGATCCCCGCCTCAAT
>NZ_JBFELV010000474.1:0-3795 GCF_041551955.1 Desulfosarcina sp. | reverse complement strand
TGTGGGGATGGGTTCCGCGCCTGGTCAAACAAGCCGCGCCCTACCAGTGGGTGCAGCAGCGGTTTCCCGGGTTGGGGAAAGAGTTCATGCCCCCTCTTGACGAAGGCTCCTTTCTGCTGATGCCCACGACCATGCCGCATGCCTCCATCGGCGAGGTGCTGGACATTTTAAAGAAGCAGGACCGTGCTATCCAGGCGATTCCCGAAGTCAAGGTGGCTGTCGGTAAACTGGGGAGGGCACAAACGCCTCTGGATCCGGCCCCGGTGTCCATGATCGAGACACTGATCACCTACCGGCCGCAATACCTGCTCAGCGATGCAGGCGAGCTTCTGCGCTTTCGGCATTACGCCGATGAAACGGATTGGGTGCGGGATGCTGCCGGCCACCCCCTGCCGGCGCTGGACGGACGCCCCTACCGGATTCAGGGACGCTATGCACGCGATGATCAGGGCCGCTTGGTGGCCGATGCCGACGGCAAGCCATTTCGATTGTGGAGACCGGCCCTGGAGCCTTCCCTGAATTCGGGAAGGCCTCGCTGGGAGGGTATTCGTGATGCCGATGACATCTGGCATGCGATCGTCCAGGCGGCACGTATACCGGGAACAACCACGGCATCCAAACTCCAACCGATTTCCGCCCGAATGGTCATGCTGCAGAGCGGTATCCGTTCAAGCATGGGCATTAAAGTGTTTGGGCCGGACTTGCCGACGATCCAAGACGCGTCTCTGAAGATTGAGCGTTTGTTAAGGCAGGTGCATTCGATCAATCCTCAGACGGTGATTGCTGACCGCATCATCGGCAAGCCCTATCTCGAGATAGAGGTGGATCGACAGGCCATCGCTCAATATGGGATGCGGCTGCAGACGGTTCTGGACGTCATCGAGTTTGCCATCGGCGGGCGCCAGGTGACGACGACCGTGGAAGGGAGGGAGCGCTATCCGGTGCGGGTGCGTTATATCCGCGAGCTGCGGGATGACCTCGAGACATTGGGGGGCGTCCTGGTTCCGCTGCCCGACGGGTCGCAAATCCCGCTTCGGCAGGTCGCGGAAATTATCTACGTCAAAGGTCCCCAGGTGATCAAGAGCGAGGACACCTTCATGACCGGTTACGTCCTGTTCGATGGCCGCGGGGGTGTCGCCGAAACCACTGTGGTCAACGATGCGGACGCTTACCTGAAAGATAAATTGGCCACCGGGGCCCTGTCCCTCCCGGCAGGTGTCAGCTATGTCTTCACCGGCACATACGAGAATCAGGCGCGCTCGGAAAAGCGACTGCAGATCATTTTGCCGGCCGCATTGGCCATCATCTTTATTATCCTTTACCTGCAGTTCAAATCGACGGCAGTTACCGGGATTGTTTTTTCAGGGATTGCCGTTTCCTGGTCGGGCGGCTTTGTTTTCTTGTGGCTGTATGCGCAACCGTGGTTTTTGAATTTTACGGTATTCGGCACTTCCATGAGCAGCCTTTTCAACGTTCACCCGGTCAACCTCAGCGTCGCCATCTGGGTGGGATTTCTAGCCCTTTTCGGTATCGCTTCAGACGATGGTGTGGTGATGGCCACCTACTTGAATAATCAGTTTGCCACGAATCGGCCGCAAACGAACACCGAGGTTCATCATCTGGTGATCGAGGCCGGTCTAAGGCGCGTTCGTCCCTGCGTGATGACCACCGCGACCACATTGCTGGCGCTGATCCCCGTGTTGACCTCCACCGGGCGGGGGGCGGACATCATGATTCCCATGGCCATCCCGACATTCGGTGGCATGCTTTTCGAGGTGATGACCATGCTGGTGGTTCCGGTTCTCTATTGTTGGAAGGAAGAAATCGCATCCAACCATCGTATGGAAACGAAGAATATCGACTATCCGTCCGTTGCCGAGAGCGGCGAGAGCCAGTAATCATTCATTCGAATGAGCCACCCAATTTAAAAACAGTGCTCAATGACAAGGACTATCGTTGGATCGCGGCCGGCTCACCCGACGGGGTTTCTATAGACCTCTCCAGCGGTTTGTCGGACAGGTTCTTGAGGTCTTCGGTCCGGCTGCCTGGTGAGGCATTCGCTTCTGCCGGATGGTGGGTTTCCGTTGACTGGGGTTGGATTTCAGGCGCAGCTGTCGGGCCCATGCAACGTTTTTCGCCCAATGCCTTCAGCCACCCCATGTTGCGGGTGATGCGGTCGCTGTAGCCTTCATTTTCCAAAAAATTGTCCGGACAAGCCACACGGCTTTTTTCGTAGATGTTGAGAAACTGGTCCGCATGTTCAGCGCAGGCGCAAGAATCTCCTTGTATGGAGTAGTATCGCGCCTTGAGGAATGCAGCGCTCAAGCGTTCAAGGTCTGCGTCGCATTGCTTTTTCTGTGTGTCACTGATCCACTTTACCTTTTTTACAGGTGCCGATTTGGCTTTTTTTGATGTCGGCGGAGGTGTGCGGATAATCCAGCGCCTGTCCTGCACGGTGGGCGTGGGGGACGTTTGCGGTTTCACGCCGTCAACCGGTGACGCGGCGCCGATTTCGCTGGATTTGGTAGACGGGATACCTTGGTTGCCCATCGTTTTTTTGCCGTCGTCCGCTGCTGCTGATGATGGATTTTTTGTGGCTGGGGGCTGTTCGTCCAGAGCCGGTTCTTTTTTTACGGGTTCAGCTTTTTGAGAAGCATCTGGATTGGCTTGGGATATGGTTCCTGAGGGGGATGCCGGCAGCGTCTGTTCATCTGCCAGGGTGGATATTGGATAGATAACCCAGAATAACAATGACAGAATTGCCAATCGAATTCGCATGGTGCCTTTTTCCTCGGCTTTCAGGGCGGAATTAGAAAAAAGAGGTTAAGGTTTCCGATGACAGTCACGGCAATATACATCGGCTGATGTCCAAAGGCAAGGGGCGTCGGGCGCCGTTGAATCGTGATTGCGCAAGCATCCCCCGCCGCTTGTTGGCGTGAAGCAAAAATCCCCTTATTGGGGTCGGAGCGAAGCAGAGATCCCGCTCATCGGAGCCGCGGGGAGTGTCCAAACGTGTTGAGCGTCATGCGCCTCGGGTCGATCCAGTCTTCACTGCGGCGGCCCAGGGCGCTGCGCTGTCCCCTTGAGGCCCTGCGATCGGGGATGTGGGAATCATAAGAGTACCGGCGGCGTTCAATTCCGGTTCGTCTTTCCAGGCACAATATGGTGGATGTCTGGGTCATTGTTCCCAACGCAGGTTCATAAAATATTGAATTATAAAATAGTGATCAGAAACGATGCGTCAAGGCGTTTTTCCTTAGCGGCCTTGGTGATCGATCAGGATTTGAACAGCAGCGGCATCTTTTTTACAGCGCGGTTAAGGTAGATGGGGCAGCTTTCGCAATTCTTCAGCCCACTGTGGCCGGTAGCCTTTTTGGCGATATCGTAGCAGGGAATGCGGGCGTCCTTGTAAGTTTTGCAGTCTTCTTTTTCGGCACAATTGAAAATCACCCAGCATGGGGCGGAAGCCAGAAAATACCTCAGGCACGCTACCGTGAAACCGTGCTCGTGGATCAACTCCTTGACACGAAGGATCTGGCTGATGTCGGATTCGGAATAGCGCCGGTTGTTGGTCCGTGGTTCGCGTTCGGGCTTGACCAGCCCGCCTTTTTCATATTCCCGAATCCGCTTTTGGGAAAGCTCAACCCGCCGGGAAACCTCGTTGATCAGATATGTGAGATCATGTTTGCCGTCAGAACCCATTGGCCTGCCTGTCTGTTTGTCGTGTTAGGCGGAAGTGGAGCGACTTGGCTTTAAATCGATGGTTGTCCTATACCATGGATGCGGTTGTTTCAC
>NZ_JBFELV010000473.1:0-3811 GCF_041551955.1 Desulfosarcina sp. | reverse complement strand
CGCCATTTGTCAGGAGCGATCAAGGAGGCGTTATGAGCAAACTGTTTACGCCACTCAAATTACGATCCGTTGAATTTAAGAATCGCATCTTCGTTTCGCCCATGTGCCAATATTCCAGCGACGACGGAATGCCAACCGATTGGCATCTGATTCATCTGGGCAGCCGGGCGGTCGGCGGCGCCGCGATGGTCATGGTGGAAGCCACTGCAGTGAGCCCGGAGGGACGCATCACGCCGTGGGACAGCGGGATGTGGTCCGACGCACACGCCGCGGCATTCAAGCGCATCAATCAGTTTATTGTCCAGCAAGATTGCGTGCCGGGCAACCAATTGGCCCATGCCGGGCGCAAAGCCTCCACGGACGCACCCTGGCGCGGCGGGCGGGCCCTTTCGGAAACCCAAGGCGGCTGGCTGCCGATCGCGCCCAGCCCACTGGCCTTCAGCGAGGCCTCGCCTACCCCCCGGGAGATGACGCCAACGGATATCGATGGATTGATTGGTCAGTTTGTCGCCGCCGCCCTCCGCAGCCTGGAAGCAGGCTTTCAAGCGTTAGAACTGCACATGGCCCACGGTTATCTGCTGCACACCTTTCTCTCCCCGCTGGCCAATCGGCGCACGGATCAATACGGGGGCGGGCTGGCCAACCGCATGCGATTGCCATTGCAGGTCGCCGCGGCGGTGCGCGAGGTCTGGCCCGGCCATCTGCCCCTTTTTGTGCGCCTCTCCTGCACGGACTGGGTGGACGGCGGATGGGACCTGGCCCAGTCCATCGAGCTGTCACGCCAGCTCAAGGCGACAGGCGTCGATCTCATCGACTGCTCCAGCGCCGGGATGGTGCCGGATGCAAAGATACCCGTCGGGCCCGGATTCCAGGTCCCCTTTGCAGCCGCCATCCGCAGCCGGGCGGAGATTGCCACCGGGTCGGTGGGCCTGATCACCCATGCCGCGCAGGCCGAGCAGATCGTGGTCACCCTTCAGGCCGATGCGGTCCTGCTGGCGCGCGAGATGCTGCGCGATCCCTATTGGCCGCTGCACGCCGCCCGGATCCTGCGGCATGATACGCCCTGGCCGCCTCAGTATGAGAGGGCAAAATTAGGGTGGCCGGGACGTATTTAATGGCAATCTCCCTTGACCGTTGATGGGCCCACAGGGTGCCGAAAAATCCCCACCGGGATATTGGAGGTAGAAACGAGAAAATCGGATATCAACGCGTGGACGGACGCGAAGCCAAACCCTTTCAGTAGCTGACTACCAGGGAGGCACTGAAAATCGTATCCGTTTTTTTTAGAGTTTCTGGAACGGGTCGGTTCTGGTAGCGGACATCGTAAGCGATTTTGATGGCCAACACTTTGGTCAATGCCGATGTCAGTGCAGTTACCGTTTCGATTTTATAGTTGGAAGGATCATCGAAGTCATGCAGGTATTCTATTTTTTGCGAAAACTTGCTGATTTCGGAGATTAGATATTCATACCTCCCGGAGGCTCTTCCCTCTAAAAATGACTCGGTCTCCGCGCTGGAATAGTCCTCCCGCGTCCAGTTGCATCCGATCTCCGCCTTGAGGTAGTGCGTGGGGCCATCGACCAATTTTTGGCCTACGCCCGGACCGAAGCTGTAGCGATTGTCGTATCCGGCGAATTTATCCTGCAACCAACTCCCCAACAGATAGGCGTAGGTCCCGAAGGAAAAAAAATTGTCCAAACGAAGATCGGTGCCATAGCGTTCAGCGCTCTTTTCGTCATTTTGCTTCCCAGACAATAGGTTCACGTTCCATGTACCCAGGTATTTGTGGCTGAAGTCGTACTCGAGCGTGTTCTTTAATGAAAACGTCAAGATATCGGTGTTGCCCGATGTATTGACGACGGACATTTCCGCCAGGGCATTGAATTTCTTCAATTCGGAATCATCTTCGGCAAAGGCAGGATTAACGACCAATCCCATCCATAAAAGACCGACGAAACCCGTCCATATAAACCGCCCCGGTGAACGATTGTTGGGGTTGGCGACCGCAAACCGGTTGGGCATCATGGCGATGCCCATGATCCGGACGCAGACTCGGCACGCATCCATCCATCGTTTTCGCGGACATGCCACGCATCCCACGAAGCAGAAGAGCAGCAGGAGCCAACTGACATCCGCATACAGGTTGCTGTCGATCCAGCCTCCAAGACCATCCGAGGCCTTGGCACCGAATTGCCCGATCTTTTCAACGACCTTGTTTCCGGCCTGGTCGATCTTGCCTGTTTCCGGCTTAAAAACGTATTCATCGACAGGTTCCTGAACCTCAACGGTGGTGCCGTCCGATGCCCCTTCGGTTTGCGTTTGTGCCATAACCGGTCGACAGAATGTAAAGGCGATGATTAAGACCAGGGTTCGTATTCTTAGGGTATTACTGATAATTGTCATGCATGGATTCTCATGTCATGCACCGGTTGGTGACATACCCCATCACCCTTTGCGTAGGTATGGCTTTCGACACTGCCGACCGGCATCTTTCTGTTTGATTTGCTGTCGCATGATGGGTTTGCATAGATCGCGGTCCCTGATGGTTCTCGACCTGAAAATTAAATGGGGCTGAAGGGGTAGGATACAGACGGCCTTTAACGCGGTCAACCATTTCGTCGAATTCCATTGCAGCCGCGGTTAAATATTGTGTCTTCCGAAACGCCCCTTTGAAGTTGCAGCGATAAAGATAGCGTTGCCACACGGCGGCACCGGCAGATCGTCGATGCCGATGGTGAAAAAAGTGCTTTTTGTATTACCGTATTGTGGTCGAACGTTCGATTTGATATCCATGAATCTTTCGGTTTCGCGCTGAATTCAATGCCCATGCTGAGCACGCTGTTGGTAAAAATGAGGAGAAGCATCCATGAAAAAATTAATCGCTAGCATACTTGCCTTTTCAGGAGTCTGGTCGATGCTTGCCCTGGATCCTGATGGGTGCGACGCCCAAACCCGGACAACCCATGGCAACCTGCCCGATCTCGCCGTTGCCCAAATTGCGTTGATGCCTTTTCTGACGGGCCAACTGGAGTCTCCCAATGCGCCGATCCCCAAGCCCCTGAGCAAGCCATTGACCCTGCTGGTCATCGATAACCGGGAATTGCCGGTAAACGCGGATCAGGTCATGACCCGGATCGTCAATGCCGAACTGATGCAGCGCGTCGAGGAACGGTTGATTTCGCCGGATCGCGTTTACGACGCCTACCGGACCCTGACCACGGACCCGGCTCTGGATACCCCGCGCCAACGCGCCGTCCGTCTGGGAAAAGTACTGGATGCACCAGTCGTCATGGTGGGCACGGTGTGGAAGTACAGGGAGAGAGGGGCTTTGGCAGACATGCCCGACAGCGCCGCGTCGGTTGGGTTTGCCCTCTACCTGATCGACACCAACACGGGCGTTCGTTTCTGGCGCGGCGCCTTCGATGAGACCCAGCAGGCACTGACTGAAGATGTGGTGGATGGTGTTAAACGACTGGGAATGGGGCTTCGTTGGCTATCGGCCGAAGAGCTGGCCCGGTACGGCGTAAAGTCGGTGCTGCGGAAATTGTCGTTTGATTGAAAACAAAGATGCATCGAATGGATTTGATCCACTTTGTTCCTGATAGCCACCTCTTGGATTAATATTTGAAGCCGTCGTGGAAAAAATAAAATCGGATAGCCGGAAAAGCGGAAAGTGCGCGACCCGGTCGAAAAAAAATCGGAACTGGGAGCTCCCTTTTTTACGTTTAGGCGTTCAGGGCTGAACGCCATTTAAATTAGAAATATATCTTAACGTTATCCGGCATTCGGGCAACATCGGAATCTCAAAGAT
>NZ_JBFELV010000472.1:0-3818 GCF_041551955.1 Desulfosarcina sp. | reverse complement strand
TCTACGTGCAAAGGGACGCCGTGATGATGCCGAATCTCAATATATATCTAAGCATGGTGCACGGCACGCTGATCGGTGTGGGGTTAATCTTCTTTTCGCTCGGTGCAAAATATTTCCCGGCAGCTGAACTGAATTTGCTCTCGCTGGTGGAGGTGGTAGGTGGGGTTATTTGGGTTTATTTGCCAATCTTCGGTGTCAACGAAGTTCCGAGTATGCTCACCGTTGTTGGCGGTTGTATCGTCACGTGTGCGATAATTTTGGACAGTGTCGGGACCAGATACAAAAGGGATGTGGTAAAAGTGGTCGGGAATGACTGATTTGTGTTAAGCTTGTGCCTGCCCGATAACTTGCCCGTTGATTTGAGTGCAAAAAAGGAACTTATATGTAGCCCCCTGACTCTTTTTTGCATTCTTCACGCTATCTGCTGTTTCTAATTTTTTTTGCTTCTCCTACCGTATCAATAAAACAATCAAAAAATTCACTAAATCCAGCCCATTGAAAACCGCATGGTTAAGTCTCGTCTGTTGGCATCATATTCGCTGTACAATTGCCAGCGTTCACCGTTCCAGCCCAAGCAGGCAATCACAAAGGGCAGGATGCAACGCTGCTCACGCACCCTTCCAAAGCGTCGCTTCAATGGTCGAAGGCATGGGCGTTACCGATTTCGGTATTGCCGAAAAGGAGAAACCAATGGCCAATCCTCATGAAAAACGCAATTCCAGTCGTCATACTGTCGGCGGACCGATCACCCTGCATCCAACAATCAGGGCGTCAAGGGATATTAATGCGCACTTGCTTAATTTCAGCGAGCAGGGAATCTGCTTTTCCACTGACAAGCAATTGATTCCTGGTACGACCCTTCTTTTCAAAGCCTCAAAAGACAACTACTTAAGCGCGGACAGGGATGACGATTGCCAATTGCGATCGATCAGTTTGGTGACGGTCAAGTGGTGTCACGAAAGTGCAAAGCAGGATCAGCCCCAGCCCATTCATATTATCGGTGCGAACTACATAATCCCCCCCTATTGATGGGTCGATCAGCTATTTCCGTCCAGGACATCGGTATTTCATTTATCTGGATTGGTAATGTGATGTCACCCCCTAAAAAACAAAACGCTGGCGATTTCCGATTTGTTGAGACAATTCAAAAGGAAAACAAAATTCAGGCGCCACCACAATCATTTTTTATTTGATCTATTAGATTTCGCAGATTTATCTTTTGTAAGAAATATAAATGGAATGGCTAATGGTCCAAAAACAGCTCCCATAACAGCCCAAAATCTGGTGTTTGACCCTCTTTTGTTAGCAATGCGCCAAAGAAGAAACGCACATGATATGCATATTATTGAAATGATAATCATACCTGTCATAGTGCAATTTCTCCTTTGTCTGCCGAGTATTCACAGACCACAGCTTCGATAGTAGCTGATAAAATGGGTTTTTTCAAAACCTGGGATGCCCATCAGATACCTATCACCCATGCATGCTATAAAAGGATTCATCTAAACCTTCGACAACCTGCTCCACCTCTTTCATTTTAACCAGAAACTCAGCCCCTATGAAGTAAAGTCGCTATCAAGGCAATTCTATGTAATTAGTTACATGGTTCTGATCGAAATGGCAATGTCTTGAAGAAAAGCAAAAAAGTTAACAGACTGATAACTTATGACATTTGTTGAACCATGCTAAAAACGGTATAAAATATGCTGCGTCCATCGGCAGCGAGCTGAGCTTGTGGTTGTTTTGCACATACGGAGGTGGATCCCATTGACTGAACAGCCTGACGGGTCGGATACTTCCCAACACCGCTAACCTCCCTTTTTAAACCTGGAGGAATATGTTGAACAAGGAAAGGTTTAAAATGTTTGGCACCTGTGACACCTGTCATAAAGAGGTCATAGAGCAGGACTGTTTCCGCCTGGGGCATGATCTGCTGTATTGCCCCGAGTGCTATGAAAATATAGTCCACGAAGGGCGGCTTGACGCTGGAGACGGAGAACGATTGGACGTTGTCCAAAATCGCCACCACCGCCTCACCTCCTAATCCATCTAATAAAATGTCATCTGGTGTCAGTGGTGTCCCGTTAAGAACCGACTAAATTAAGTTGTATATGGCCACTATTAATTTCGTTTTTGTCATCAGTCTCTGTGAGCGCCTGTAAAATAGGCATTGTCTCAATAATTGAGATACTTAAGATCTGTAGAATTGTGTAGAGACGCTGCTTGATTTTCATGCGGTTTTTAATGATCGCCACCAATACATATACGCCAATGGCGATCCAAATTGGGTCTTAACCGCATTTTCCGATGTATCATAAAATGATTTGATTCTCAGATTTCGATGATGATATTTCTCCCAGTATGGGGCTCAGATCTTGATTTGCTCGAGAAATCAGATCATAATGCTTACGGCCTGATAGAAAAAATCCTAAAAAAATCGATATGATGTCGAAACAGAAGCGGCTCAGTTCAACAGAACTTTTTGCGTCGGCTACGCGCCGCAAAAACGCTTAATCGTTATACGACTTGAATCTATCCGATATAAAAAAATGAATAATAAAAATATCCCGTTTCAAACCATTGATTGGTCAAAAATACCAAAGACAGAACATAAAGGTCAAACTGGTGTTGCTTATTGGCAAACCCTCCAGTTTGATGGTCTTAGAATAAGAATAGTCGAATATTCTGCAGGATATATTGCTGATCATTGGTGTCAAAAAGGTCATATTGTACATTGTCTTGAAGGTGAAGTTGTTAATGAACAAGAAGATGGTAAGCGTTCAATTTTAACTCCAGGCATGTCGTATGTCGTGTCCGATGATTTAAGTTCTCATCGTTCAGTAACAAAAAATGGTGTGAAGCTTATGATAATAGATGGAGATTTTTTGAAATTAAAATAATATAAGACGTATAACCAATCGTTTAATTACTTTCGATGCGCTCACTCGGACCTTTGAACGGGGTCGCTTAACTCAACGTTATAAGAGAAAATGAAAACAGCGCCCACTAAAACTGAATTGCATTTTGCCTATTTTAGATTGTTCGTGGGGGCGCTTATAGGTTTCTTTGTATTTTCCATATTTGCCGCATCCATGCTCTGCATCCATGGATGGTTTGAACCAGATGTGGCGAGGAATCCTTATCTTAGCCCTCCTCCATTGATGACTGTTATGGTATTCGGATTTTTCGGGTTAGTGAGTGGTGCCTTGCTAAGTCTATTTACACAAAAATGGAAGCGATATAAGCAACAGTTTTAATATGAAAATTATAGAAGTCATAGCAATCGGTGCAGCGATTGTATCAGGGGGCTCTCTCGCACTGATTCAAAGTAGGTGAGTCTTTAGCGGTGAGTTATCGCCATTTTGGATTTAAAAGCATAAAAGACGCGGCTAAAATTGAAATTGACTGATTAGATAAACTGTTTCTTTTGGTCTCTGGAATCTCGTTTATAGTTTGTATTGTATTGGTCTTTATATCTTATGAATAAATTAAGAATGTTATAACCATCTGCTGCTCCCGACGCGGCTCCGCCGCGCCGGAGAGCACGACCCTAATTATCGATTACCCACCACTACGTCAGTATCCTCAGGAATTAAAATACAAATAAACTGAAGTCCGGCTCCGGGTCGGGCATTACCGAAGGGCGTCTGTGTGACCGGGGGCCTTTTTTTATTACCCTGCCGGGTGTGAAATGAAAAAAGGGCTTACAGACGAAAATCTGTAAGCCCTTGATGTGTTTGGCTCCCCAGCACGGACTTGAACCGCGGACCCAGTGGTTAACAGCCACTTGCTCTGCCGACTGAGCTACTGGGGAATAT
>NZ_JBFELV010000471.1:0-3823 GCF_041551955.1 Desulfosarcina sp. | reverse complement strand
GCATCATGATCGGAATTCGCAACCGGGCCGATGATGGCCTGGATCTCTGCACGGAGGTTTGGATCAATGAGCTCAGACTAAACGGCTTAAATGAGAAAGGGGGTGCTGCCGCCCTGGCCAGGCTGGATCTTCAACTGGCCGCCGCTGCCCTCGATGGCAAATCGGGTTACGTCGACAGGGCTGGAGAGCAGCTTGAGGATATGCAATCCTTCGCCCGCCAGCTTCCCGGTAAACGAAGACTTCAGCGGCCTACGGGTATCGATAACGGCCAGAAAATCTCCCTCGAGGCGGCCCGACAGGGTCTGGTTGTTTTCAAGAAGGCTATCGGCGGTTTTTTTCTCCATGTTGCCGGAAAACCTTAATTCGATTCCGTCGGCGCTTTGGCGCGCGGAGGCGGTTGCCCGTGAACTGCCGTCGGCGAACCGAATCCGTCGAATATTCCAGTCGTGCGGAGAGACGCTAACATCCGCAAACAGGTCGACGCCGCCGGCAGTCTTCATTTCTCCCATAAAGGAGAACGTCCGCCTATTCGACCAACCGATGTTGACACCGGACAGCTCGACCGGCGCCTTTATCTCTATATGCCTGGGGAGGGGCAACCTCGTGCTCAGCCACGCGATGGCCTCTTGCCCCAAGGAACCGTCGATACGCCAGGCTGCGGAGTCAGGGCTGACGATGCCTTTGGCCTCGTATGATGAGACGAAGGCGCTGTCCAGGAATTCTATCTTTACACCCTCTGCCCGCTCATTCCCGGGACGGTAAGTGATCTTGCCACCGGAGAGCCGAAACTCAAATGGCAGCAGAGGACTGTTCAACCGAATCGTTTCCGGTGTGCCTGAAATCTCGAAAGACCACTTTGCCGGTTCCGTGAGCGGGCCGCTGATTTGCAAATTTGACACGCTGGCGGTTCCGGTAGCCCCATCGATATAGGTTTTGACCCTGTCCAGTCCTTCAAATGAGGTCAGCCAGGTAAAAAGCGGTTGTGCATCGACCGCCACCGAGCGGCTCGATATCATCAGGGTCGATGCTGCATCCCAATCGATGGCGGCATCGAGTCCTTTGAATGTGGCGCCCTGGAACCGGCCGCTGACATTCTTGAATGCCGCGTGCCGGTCTTCGTATATGACCTCACCGGCCATGCCTTCAAGGTCGGCATCGATGCCCGGGATGGTGACCACCCCCCGGGACAGGTGGCCTGCCGCCTTCATTTTGTTCAGCTGCCATCCAGTTTCATCGATATCGAATCCGGCAAAATAGGAGGCGTTGGACAACTGCCCTGCTTTGGCAACCGAAAATGCCGTCCGGATCTCATCCAGGTCGCCGGCGATGGCACGGGCGACCGCACCGGCCACAGCCACATCCAAACGATGGGCGGTGGCGCGCACCTCGACGGCGGACCTGCCGGTAGCGCCCTCGGGACGGATGTTGGCAGCGGCAGAAATATCCAGCGCCGGCTGGACAGATTTGAGGGCGTTGATCGAAACGGACAGACTCCCGCCAGCATAGTCTACGGCGCCAGAAACGGCGACCGTGTTCAGATCTAGCTTCAAGTCCCTGCGCATGACCCTCAGAAATGGAATCTTAAGGTCAAACCGGCCATTAACCGTTTCGGGTCCGCCGACGGTGAAATCGGCCTCCACCGCTGCCCGGGTATCGTCGGTGGTGATGCCGCCGGGCAGGGCGGCATGGATCAACAGGGGGCGGACATTGATGTTGGTGGCGGAGATGTGTCCCCTGGCACGCATCGCTTCGATGTCCGCGTTGGCGCTGGCCTTCAGCTTGCCGGTCAGGTCTGATCGGCATTGCAGGCTCAGCGACAGCTCGCCGTCGTCATTTTCGACCAGGGCATGGATGTCGCCAATCCGAAGATCCGGAGCGCCGGTGAACACCAGGGTGACCGTTCCACCCTCGATCCGTAGATCCGTTCCCGAGTCAATGGCCCCTGAGGCGCCGAATAGACTTCCAACGGCCCTCCGGACGCCATCTCCACGGGAAATGCCCGTTCCCTCCTTAGGTGGATCCGTGATCTTCATCGGGTTCGAAGCCAAACGAACCTTTACGTCCGGGGCAATCAGGGCAAGCCGGCGGATGCTCACTCGGCCTTTCAGGAGGGGCAGGAGCCTGGGGTAGACCGACAACTCCTGGGCGGTGACCTCGAATGCATTCTGCCGACGCAGATGAATCTCCCGGGCCTTCAAATGGGGCAGCGGTAGAAAGCTGATGTCCAGACGGTCATAAACCAATGCGCCGCCCGTGGCCTGGGCAGTCTTGCTGATGATGAACGATTTGACCATCTCGCGGTTGGCCAGCAGGTGGGTGGCCAGGACGGCGGTCAGCAGCAGGGCCATGACCAGGCTGGCGCACACCAGACTGACCATGAGAAGTTTACGGGTGTGACGCATCTATTTTCCTTCGGATCGGGCCAGATATTTGCCCACCAGCATGGCGATCAGGATGGTCATGTATAGCTGGCCGGTGATGGCGATGAGCACCGTCATGGATCGTGCCAGGTGGTAGACCGGCGTAACGTCTCCATAGCCCAGGGTGGTCAGGGTCACGAAACCGAAATAGAGGTAATCGTTAAACTGCGGCGCGCTCCCACCGGGGAAAATGATGGCTGGGCTTCCCGGAGAAAAATAGTGATGCACCACATCTGAAATAGCCAATAACGTCGCGCTGAGCACACCGAGCAGCAGGTATCCGTTGATGGAACTGAGGATGATGGTGGGCGAAACGTTCCGGCTGCGGGCGATGTGACGGACCATCAGTACCACAATGGCTGCCAGGAAGAGAAAAGTGGTAATAAAATCGATCAGGTAAATACGTTCACTCCCGACAAAATGGCCGATCCACGAGGTGGCTGCCGTCAGCGAGCCCAGCGGGAGCAGTATCTTCAACGATTTGGCAGAGAAATCCAGCGAGAAAATACCTGAGAAGAAAATGGCGGTCAGCAGCAGGTCCTTTAGCAAGGAATTTTTCGCTTTGAAAAGGGGAAACAAGATGATCAGGGCCAATAGGCAGACCAGCAGGATGACATTGTTACGCGGCAGATTTTTCAGTTTCATCGCTTAGGTGTCCAGGCGCAACGGTTGCCCATTATTTTTTCTAGGATGACTTTGGTGATCAGGTAGGTGGGCTTGACGCCCTCCTTGCCCATGGCGCCAGCGGCCAGGGTGCTTCCCGTTTTGATCGGGTTGTCCGATGCATAGTAGGCATAGCGTACCGGCATGTCTTCACGGGCGTTGCCTTTGATGATCGCCGCACTGATCGCCCGCTGAAAATGGCCTCCCTCCATTTCCAATCCGATAGTCTTCCAGTCCGACTGAAATTTTTCGAGCATGTCCCGATTCTGCAGGGAGGTGCCCAGGACGGTGACCATAGGGCCTACGAATACGCTCTCCGTTTCAGGAAAATCCGACGCCCGGAAATCGTTGTCGACCCGGTAGTTGTCCGAGGTGCCTTCGAATACGTGGGCCGTGGCCAGCATGATGTCTCCCTTGTCGCCGGTCAGGATGCCAGCCTTGCCCATAATGGAGATGGAGCTGAAGTCGAAGGCGACGGATGAGCCGTTCTTGCTATACGAGTCCAACAGATTTTCCATGATTTCGAAGGCTTGGGCCCCGAAAGCATAATCGACCACCAGGATGACCGGGGCGGTATCTGCCGATTCGGGCACGCTGATGTTGAGCTCCGGGTGAAGTTCCACCCCATTCAATCGGCCGGTGTCGATGATTTGACAGTCGATGTGCGCACCGGAGCGATCCGGCAGCTCCAAAAAACCATGCGCCGCGGCGAAGTTTTGGATCTCGTCCTGGTGTTGGCG
>NZ_JBFELV010000470.1:0-3824 GCF_041551955.1 Desulfosarcina sp. | reverse complement strand
GCATTGTTGCAGCCACTCCGCACATGGTTCCCGGTACAGCTTGGATGCCACCCATCGATCGGGTCAAAACACAGGTTGCCGAATTGAATCAAACCATCACCGATGAAGGTCTGGAACTTGAAATCGTTTCTGGTATGGAGATCGCACTGGACCCCCAGATCCCGAAAATGCTTGACGGCGACCGGTTGCTGCCCCTGGGAAACTCCTCCTGCCTGTTGATCGAGCCGTCATTCCAGCAACTTCCTCCGGGATGGGAGCAGGTCATCTTTGCAATCCTGGCCAAGGGATATTCAATTCTGCTGGCCCATCCCGAGCGATGTGCACAGCTTGCAGCCAATTCGGGCCTGATAGACCGGCTCATCGAATCGGGCGTTTACCTGCAGGTCAACTGGGGCAGCTTTCTCGGCCAATACGGTCGGGCGGTTGCCCGCAAAGCCCGTTTGATGGCCGAAAACGGCCAGATCCACTGCCTGGCCACCGACAGCCACCACCCAGAATGGCACAACCCGGCGGGCATTCAGGCGGCAACGGACAAACTGCGTGCGATAATCGGCCAGGAGAACCTTCAGCGAATCACCACGGACAATCCGCTGCGCGTGCTGAACGGCGAGTTGCTACAGCCGATGACAGTATCCAGCGAAATGAGTGGGAGAAGCAAGAAGCGCTGGTGGCGATTTTGGTGAGGGGTAAAGAATCCTATCTCATAGATATCGCCAGAGTCGAAGGCGTGCCTATTCTAATTCTATGAATGGCGTGTGGCACTTTACTTAAACCTGAAAAAAATACCCCTCACCCTGTCCCGCTCCCCAAAAGGGCGAGGGAACGTTGAAACAGCCATCGTTCATCTTGGGCAACTATAATTTGATGCGTACACCACTTCGTATTCTTTTGAGCGCGGTTCTATTGGCACTGGGGTGCTGGACGGTTTATTTCAACTGGCCGCAACGGGCTGTTTGGCAGGCAAGCTATACCTTTTCGGAAGAGGAGGCACGGCAGCTCAAGGTTTATCCAAAGGCCCAGTATGAACTGGGCATGCACGCCTGGCTGCAGCAGCAACCGGAGAATGCCGCAGGGTTTTTCCGGCAGGCCGTTTCACAAGACCCCCTATTTATAGACGCGTGGCTCAGGTTGGCCGAAACCGAGGCCGCACTGGGCGGTGAAGAAAAAGCCAAAGACATCCTGACCTTCACAACCGATTTGACGGAGCAGGTGGTTCGCTGGAAATGGGAACAGATGTTGCTGGCCCGTGAACTGGGCATGCACCATCGCCTTTACCGCAACACCAATTATCTCTTGTCCAGAAAAATGCTCGTGCAGGATACGCTGCAACTGTTGCACACCCACATTGGCGGTAATGCTTCAGCCGCAGTCGCTGTTTTAGAACCGGCAAATCTGACAGCTTATCTCGACTGGTTGATACGGTGGGGAATGACTGACGAGAGCCTGATCGTGTGGCAGGCCATGAAAAAGGTCGCCGAACCGGAAAAGGAAATCGCTCTGCGGTATGCCCATTTTCTGCTGAACCATAAACGCATCGCCCCTTCGGTGGACGTTTGGCAACAATACACCGGCAGTGCCGGCCTGACCAATGCGGGGTTCGAAAGCAGCCTTACCGGACAGGGGTTTGATTGGCGTTACTGGGGTGAAAAGGACGGCAGCTGGCAACTGAAACGGGTCTACAACGAGGCTGCCGAGGGTGAATATGCCCTTAAGATCAAATTCGATGGGCAAGAAAATGTGTCATTTCAGCATCTCTACCAGATTTTCGCAGTCAATCCGCAAGACAAATATCGCCTGACGTATGCCTGGAAAAGCAGAGGAATCACGACGGATGAGGGCCCGTTTGTAGAGATTGTCGGCTACGACAAGCAGGGCCTTTACCGTGCCGGACCGATGATTACGGGATCGAATGGCTGGCACGAGGAATCCATCGCATTTGAGGTGCCCGCGGACAACCAGGCGGCGGTGGTGCGCTTGCGGCGCCGGACCAGCATGCGCTTCGACTCCAAAATCAGGGGCACGGTGTGGCTCGACAACTTCCGGCTGGAGAAAATTGAAAACAATAGAAGCTCTTGAGTAGCTGCGCTGTTGAACATAATAAATGTTAAAAAATATACAACAAAATTACATTAGATGAACTCGTAAAAAACAGATTTCCGACGAATCCGAAAAAAGCCCGAGATCAAGGCTTGCGGGCCGTGAAAACGAGCTTAGGCGAGCGAATTGCAAAACGGTCAGGCTCCTTACGGCGAACATATATGTTCTATCCCGAGAATACCGCTATCGCGGGTGCCGCAGGCAGCGTACTTACGGTACTCCGCAGTGACGAGGGATGAAGCGTAACGCAGATATCAGACTTTTTACGAATCCGTCACATTTCAACTAAAGAGGTAACAGATGCCACCAGATCAAGCAGGATACGCAGACAATTCCGGGGATCGAATGCTGCCGGATATAGCGGGCAATCATCTTCCAACCAACCAATTTCAAAAGCCGTTCCATGACTGGCAGGAAACCGAAGAAATCCAACTGCGCGACTACCTGGAGGTCATCCTGCGCAGGAAGTGGCTGATTCTGACCGTGCTCTCTCTGGTCTTCTTGTCGACATTGATATTCACCCTAGCCGTCACCAGGATCTATGAAGCCTCGGCGGTCGTTGAGGTCAGCCAGGAAAACCCGCATGTGACAAACTTTAAGGAGGTACTGGGTTCGGAAATCCAGGCGCGCGAATTTTATGAAACCCAGGTCGAGCTGATTCGCAGCAAAGCGATGATCCACCGTGTGATCGAAAAACTCGATTTAATTGATCATCCGGTTATCCGGAAAATGGTCTTCAATGACGGTCAGCCAAGTTTGGTTAAGCGGATCGGAGATGCCTTCAAATCCCTGGCGGGAAGGGTGTCCCCCGGCGAGGCCCAGCCGGCGGTGGCCGAGGATATTGAGGCGCATCAAGAGGTGACCGAATACCTGTCGGAAAACCTGACGGTTTCCCCAAGCCGGAAGTCCATGTTGATCGATGTGGCATTTCGCTCACCGGATCGCCAGTTGTCCCAATCGGTGGTCAACACGATTGTCGAGGATTTCATCCTGTGGAAGATGGAACTGAAGGTCGAGGCCTCCGGCATCGCCCGGGATTTCCTGATGATGCAGATGGACCGGGCAAAGATCAACCTTGAAAAAGCCGAGGAGCGCCTCAACGAGTTTGCCAAACATGCCGGCATCGTTTCGCTGGATGCCCGTATTAACAGTATATATCGCCACCTGGAGGAGTTGAACTCGACATTCGCTGCGGCCGAGGCCAACATGATCACCAAGAAAGCCACCTACCAGCAGGCCGTCAAAGACGGGCATGCCAACCTTCCCCGGGTGCTGGAAAGCGACCTGATCGCCAGTCTGAAAGACAAGTACGCCGACCTGAACGCTAGTTACGAAGAGTTGAAAGCGACCTTCCACGATGAGTATCCCAAGGTAAAAACCCTGAAAGCACGCATGGACAGTATCGCGGCCCTGATCGAGGCCCAGGAAAGAGGAATTTTTCAATCCATCGAGAACGAATACGAATCCTCAAAAAAGGTCGTCAGCGCCATGGAAAAACGAATCGAGGGGCAGAAGAAGCTGGTTCTGGATCTCAACGATCGTGCCACCCAGTATTCGATCATGGCCCGCGAAGTGGACACCAACAAGGCCATTTACCAGAGCCTGCTGCAGCGCGCCAAGGAGATCGAATCCATGGCCGGCGTCTCTTCGAGCAACATCCAGATCGTCAACCGGGCGGACCTGCCGCTTTTGGCCGTCAAGCCCAACGTCAAACTCAATTTGGTGCT
>NZ_JBFELV010000469.1:0-3840 GCF_041551955.1 Desulfosarcina sp. | reverse complement strand
CTGATCATCGGTGGAAAGCCCGTTAAAACCGGCAGCCTCGGTCGATGCATCGTCCCCCACGACCATGGCCACCAGCTGGCTACGTTTCACCAGGCCGGTGAGAAAGAGGTGTCCATGGCCATCACAGCCGCCGCATCGGCCGCCGGAAAATGGGCGGCCATGGACTGGCACGACCGATTGGCTATTTTTTCCCGGGCGGCCGACCTCATCGCCGGCCCCCGGCGCATGACCCTCAATGCCGCCACGATGCTCGGCCAGGGCAAGAACATCTATCAGGCCGAAATTGACGCTGCCTGTGAAACCATCGATTTTCTTCGTTTCAACGCCTTCTACGCCAACCAGATCTACCGGCAGCAGCCGCGGTCCGGTCCGGCGGAATGGAATCACCTGGAGTACCGCCCCCTGGAGGGGTTCGTGTTTGCCGTTACGCCCTTCAACTTTACCGCCATCGGCGGGAATCTGTCGTCGGCACCGGCCATGCTGGGCAACACGGTGTTGTGGAAACCGGCATCCTCGGCCGTATACGCCGCCTGGGTGCTCATGGAGACATTCATGCAGGCCGGCCTGCCGCCGGGAGTGATCAACTTCATCCCGGGGTCCGGCGCCCAGGTGGGCAATCCCGTTCTGGCCAGCCCGGCGTTGGCCGGCATTCATTTTACCGGATCCACATCGGTTTTTCAGGGCATGTGGAAAACCGTCGCCGACAACCTGAGCCGCTACCGCACCTATCCGCGCATCGTCGGCGAAACCGGAGGAAAAGATTTTATCTTCGCACATCCCACTGCCGACCCTGATGCCGTGGTCACCGCCCTGATCCGAGGCGCATTTGAATACCAGGGACAGAAATGTTCGGCCGTCTCCCGGGCCTATCTCCCCAAATCACTCTGGACGCATCTGAAGGATAAACTGACCGCCGCCATGAGCACGATAAAGGTGGGGACGCCGGAGGTCTTCTCCAATTTTGTCAATGCCGTCATCGACCAGGCCGCATTTGATTCGATTACCGGTTATATCGACTATGCCAGGGAGCACCAAGCGGCAGAAATTATCACCGGCGGAAACTATGACTGCAGCGCCGGCTATTTCATCGACCCTACGGTGATCCTCACCACCGACCCCCATTTTAAAACCATGCAGGAGGAAATCTTCGGACCCGTGCTGACGGTCTATGTCTATGCCGACGAAGCCTTCGAAGCGACCCTGGACCTGTGCGACCGGACCTCGCCCTACGCGCTCACCGGCGCCATTTTCGCCCGGGATCGTGCCGCAGTGACAATGGCAAGGCGTCGGCTGGTCAATGCAGCCGGCAACTTCTACATCAATGACAAACCCACCGGCGCCGTGGTGGGACGCCAACCCTTCGGCGGCGGGCGAATGTCAGGGACCAATGACAAAGCGGGCAGCATTCTCAATCTCTATCGCTGGGTCAGCCCGCGAACCATCAAAGAAAATTTTTTACCCGCCACCGACTATCGTTACCCGTTCATGGATGCCGAGTAGACCATCTACAAACCTTGTCATTCGGGCCAGGCCAGTGTTCTCAAGATATTGAGCACGTTTTAAGGAAGAGATAACCATGGAGTTTATCAAAACCCTGGGCATTGAAGAAGAAAATCGTGGTGTATCCACCGGATTGAACTGGCTGGGTGGAGGAGGTGGGCCGAAAATAGAGGTGGTCTCACCGGTGGACGGCAGGGTTATCGCCAGTGTCGTCACCGCCACGGAGGCCGACTATGATCAGGTGGCCCGGACCGCCCACCAAGCCTTCTTGAGCTGGCGACAGGTGCCGGCACCCAGGCGGGGAGAAGTCGTCCGCCGGATCGGCCGTCAGCTCAGGGCTTACAAGCAGCCGCTGGGAACCCTGGTGTCCTACGAGATGGGCAAGTCTCTCCAGGAAGGCTTGGGCGAAGTCCAGGAGATGATCGACATCTGTGATTTTGCCGTGGGCCAGTCCCGGCAGCTCTACGGGTACACCATGCACTCGGAACGTCCGGAACACCGCATGTACGACCAATACCACCCCCTGGGCGTGGTGGGCATCATCAGTGCCTTCAATTTCCCGGTGGCCGTCTGGTCGTGGAATGCCATGCTTTCAGCGGCATGCGGCAATGCCAGCCTCTGGAAGCCGTCATCCAAGGCGCCGCTGTCGGCCATCGCGGTGCAGCATATCCTGGCCGACGTGCTGCAAGACGATGCCGATGTGATCCCTGAAGGGCTTTTTTCACTGGCGGTGGGCAGTGGACGCACCATAGGCCAGCGCCTTTTAGCGGACGAACGGGTGCCGCTGGTATCGATC
The DNA here is from genome assembly GCF_041551955.1 of Desulfosarcina sp. Taxonomy (GTDB): domain Bacteria; phylum Desulfobacterota; class Desulfobacteria; order Desulfobacterales; family Desulfosarcinaceae; genus Desulfosarcina. The sequence continues at coordinate 1,544 of NZ_JBFELV010000469.1, read as the reverse complement.
ACCGGCTCCACCCGGGTCGGCCGCCATGCCGCCCAGGTCGTGGCCAGCCGCTTCGGGCGGGCCATTCTGGAACTGGGAGGAAACAACGCCATCATCGTCACCCCTGCAGCCGACCTGGCCATGGCGGTCACGGCCATCGTCTTTGGCGCCGTCGGCACCGCCGGTCAGCGTTGCACCTCCACCCGGCGGGCGATCATCCACGAGTCCATTTTCGACCCGGTTGTCACTTCCCTGACAAAGGCTTACCAAAGCCTGCGTGTCGGCACGCCCCTGGATTCGGTCAACCATATGGGACCGCTCATCGACAGCGCAGCCGTGGCAGACTACCGCCAGGCGCTGTCACAGGTGGTCGCCCAAGGAGGAAAGCTCATTTTTGGCGGCCAAGTGCTCGAAGGCCCCGCGTATGCATCGGGTTGCTATGTTCAGCCCACGCTGTGCGAGGTGGAAAACGACTATGCCATCGTACAGGACGAGACCTTTGCACCCATACTCTACCTGATTCGCTACACCGGCGATGTATCTCGTGCCATCGCCATCCAGAACGATGTCCCCCAGGGACTTTCGTCGGCCATCTTCACCAACGATTTACGCGAGGCCGAGCAGTTTCTCTCCGCAATCGGCTCAGACTGCGGCATTGCCAACGTCAACATCGGCACCTCCGGTGCAGAAATCGGTGGGGCCTTCGGCGGTGAAAAAGAGACCGGCGGCGGCCGGGAGTCCGGATCCGACGCCTGGAAGGGGTACATGCGGCGGCAGACCAATACGATCAACTACGGCCGACGCCTGCCCCTGGCCCAGGGTATCGTTTTCGACATGTAAACGGCTTCGTCGTTGCCCCAACCTGATGACCCAACCGAAGCGTGACGCTTGACGAAACCACGAGGGTCGCCGGCAGATGCACCGTCAACGACTTGAACCCTCCCGCAGCCCCGATGGACGGGATCTCCGCTTCGCTTCGACGAGCGGCGGAAATGCGCTCGCTATCGCGCGGTTACTTTTTCCTTGCTGCCGGTTGTCCCGCCTGCTATCGTTTCTGGATCCATAGATGCCTTTGTTCAAATATCCGGATGTGAGATGTCCGCCAATACCAAAAAAGTAATCGTTAAATCAAAGGTTTGGCTTGAGGATTGCCATGGGCGGATCATTTTCGGCCTGGGCCGAATGAGGATTTTAAACGCCATTGATAAATGCGGGTCCCTCAACGCGGCCGCCAAGGAGCTCAAAATGAGCTACCGTGCGGTCTGGGGCAAAATCAAGGTGACCGAAGAGGCCCTGGGCAAGCCCCTGCTGGTGAAAAGCCAGGGCGGCAGTGCCGGTGGCGGCTCAACGCTCACCCCTTATGCCCACACCCTTATGGAGCGGTATTTGGCCCTTTCCCGCATCATCGACACCCAGGCCGATGGTCTGTTCGACTCCGGATTCCTCGATCCGCAGTAGCCATACGCCCCCGTAAATGCTATACACCGGGGTATGGGCGGCTATCGCGGCATCCGGCCGGAGACCGTTCTTTACACCACGCCAATCGATCTTAAAACACCATGCAT
>NZ_JBFELV010000468.1:0-3856 GCF_041551955.1 Desulfosarcina sp. | reverse complement strand
GGGGGGTTTGGCGGTTTTTCCGGCGGCGGCGGCGGTTTCGGCGGGGGCGGTGCATCGGGCGGGTGGTAGCGTCGGCAGGTCGACACCCATCGGGAGCGGTCGGGACGCCCCTGTGCAAGCTTTAACAAAGGTTGACGAATGACAAATCTGATTAAAAAATTTTTATCAGAGGCGGATCAAAAGCGAATCGAATCCGCTGTGGCTGCCGCGGAAATAAAGACAGCTGGAGAGATCGTCTGCATGATTGTCCCCTCCAGTTACCACTATGCGATGGCCGACGTATTGGGTGCAACGGCATTCGCCCTGCCGCTGGCCCTGCTGGCCGCGCACTTTCTGGGCGGATGGCTGTGGATCGGCACTCAGAACATGTGGGTGTTCCTCGGGCTTTTCACCATCTTTTTCATCCTGTTTCATTGGATCGTCGGTCGCTGTCCCTCCCTCAAGCGACGGTTCATCTCCCAGCGGGAAATCGATGAGGAAGTCGAGGAAGCCGCCGTGAATGAATTTTTCAGAAAGGGGCTTTACCGCACGCGTGACGCCAACGGCGTCTTGCTGTTTTTCTCGGTTTTTGAACATAAAGTGTGGCTGCTGGCCGATAAAGGCATCCACGAAAAGGTCCCCCAGGAGGAATGGAATCAGCTGGTGGACCGCATCACCCGGGGCATCCGCAGCGGGCAAGGCGCCGAAGCCATCTGCACGGCCATTCAGGACATCGGCAGTCTCCTCCAAAACCATTTTCCCATCAAGCCCGGTGATACCGATGAACTCACCAGCCTGATCATCGATGAACAACACGATCTTTAACAATTGACATATTACCTATCTCAAGTCACCATGAAAGCAGACGCCTTTGCACATTGACCAGAATGATCACGGTAAAAGCTTGAACCATGACGGATAAAGATCGGATAAGATGGGACTCAAGGCACCTCAAGGATATAGGGAGCACCGCCCCTTCACCCATCCTGATGAAGTATGGCGGTCTGGCGACATGTGGGAATGCATTGGATATCGCCTGCGGCAACGGGAGAAACAGTATTTACCTGGCTGCAGAAGGGTTTGTCGTGGATGCGGTTGACATTTCAACGGTCGCAACGACTCATCTTGCGGGAAAAAATCCGAATATCAACGTCATTTGTGCGGATTTGGACGCCTGGGATATTCCGCGGAATCGCTACGCGCTCATCGCCAACGTTCGATTTTTAGACAGACGCCTGTTTCCTTTGATTCAAGATGGACTCAAAACCGGCGGCGTTTTGATCTTTGAATCGTTTATGGATGGAGAAAAGGATAAATTCTGTCTGAAACAAAATGAACTGCTTCATGCCTTTCAATCCATGCGCATCGTCTATTACGAAGAGAAAAAGGCTGACCTTTCTGAAAAATTTGATCAAACCGCGTCGCTTGTTGCAATCAAAACGTAATACCACCTGTAAGTGATAAAAAGGGCTCACCATTCCTCAACGATAGCAATGGAGACAATCGCAACGATCATGAAAAAAAGTTTTCCCTGGGAACAATTTGAAAAGGTCACCTTTGAAAGGGGAATTAGTATTAGGAAGTCCGAGACTGGAGATTGGTTTTACGCAAATAGCGAAGACACCATGTCTGTTTCGGATCCCAATACGGTTCTGACCAATTTCGGGGTTCGCCCTGTGCTCGCCGAAGGATCAAGTCAAAACACCACGGTGTCATTTTTATTGCCTGCCATTCGGGGGCGGCTGCTCGACATATACAGGAGCGAACTCGACCTTCTTAAGCCGCTAAAGTATGTTCTGGGATCGATGATTTATCATTGCTCGGCACTCGCACGGCTGTACGCAGAAGAATGCACCCAATCTGCAGAACCATCGACGGGTGAAATGGGAAGTGATGGTAAAACCTCACGCCAAAAGGAGAGCAAGGTCGTGACGAGATTAGAGACGCCTTTTTACGAATTTGAGGCGCTGATGACCAAGATCATTTTAGGTTACGAATACATAAGATATCCCATTTGGCGGAAGTACCAATCAGGGTCGGAAACACCCCGCAACTTTGCGGATACGATAAAGCGGTGTAAGCTCCCACCGGCGATAGAAAAGCGAATTAAATTGAGCAGGGACAATTGTTATCTGCCCGCAAAAAAATTCAGATATTGTATTCAGCGCAATCTGGACGTCGGATCATCGTCCTGGTGCCTGCTTGAAAAAAAATATGAATTGTTATGGCTTTTTTCGGCTCGCCTGCCAGACAATCCAGAAGAGAAGTCAGAAAAAAATTTTAAATTTGATCAGAAACTCGATGCGCTTACCGTAGGGTGGGAGTACGTCAGTGAGTTTTTTTCTTTGATCGACATCATCGTGGGCAAAGGGAACCTATCATCCGCTTAGAAAAGACTGAGCCCCATAAAAGACGTTTATTTTATTTGCAGCTTTATCTCAAGCTACATGAAATCGAACATGGTAGGGAATCGTATGAATGACACGGTCTGCCAATCGTCGACAGTTGCCGTAATCAACCAACCACATACAAAAGCGGTAAAGCCAACGATAATAAAATTCCGGCATGACATACACCGCACGCAGTTCATGTAGGTTCAGGTCAGCCCAGTAATACAAAAACAGGCCATTCCAGCGATATGCCAAATGTCTTATCAGCAATAGTGTGGCTTTCTTTAAGCGTTTCACTTTTTTTATCCCTCACATCGACCACCGGTTAGCAACTCAGGCGCTTTTTGGGATTTTCACACTCAAAACTGGCCTCACGATAACCGTTTCACTGCGTTGTTGTCACCATTTCCTGGTTGTTATTACAGCATATTCTGTGCCGACTGCTCATTTTTATAGAAATTCTAATAATTTCATCCGCTTGTAAATCCATTGCCTGGGTGAATGTATGCCCGCTTGACAAATATTGTCGGCTTGTATGCCGGCGTTTGTCAAAAGGAACCACCTGTGCGGGCGCGTCGAGGCGGCTTCGATGTCTGGGTGCATCGACAACGAATAAGCAGACGGCCTTCATGATGACCGATAACGTATGGTTTACAAATTGCGGTATAATCTGCGATGGCCTCAGTACGTTCGGGGAAATTCGTATCCTGCATGGTCTGGAAAACTTAAAAAACTGATAGTGGCACTGCATGAGGATTAGGATCGATTAAAGCGAGCAGGGTCTTACTACTTGCAATTCAGGAGTGTTCCTAAGGATAGTCGGAAAAGATGAAATGAAGAATGTTTACCACGACTTCCAGAAGAAATGCCTAACAAAAGGTGATGAACGCGTAAAAAGTCGCATTTCCGACGGAGTCGTAAGAAGCCCGAGATCAAGGCTTGCGAATACTGAGGAATCAGGCGTACTTAAGGTACGCCACAGTGACGAGGGATGAAGCGTAACGCAGTTATCGGACTTTTTACGACTCCGTCAAAGATGGTTTGATAAATGGCGATGGTGCCAACCCAGTGCTGTGAGTTGGTAGATGGGTTGATTGTTTGTTAGTTCATTCGGAGAATAGCGTTCTGATTGTCCAAAACAACTTTCCGAATCTGTTCTTCTTTCGATTCTAAAAAATCAATGATAGACGAATTATTAGAATCGTCCCAACGTTTATACCCGATTTTTAAAAATATTCTGGATGTCCCTGTATTAACAACGAAGTCATAGGATTCTGTTATCGAATTTTCGCGATAATCAACACGATAATCATTGTAGCCAGTGTTAAGAAAGTCCAGAACAGTTTCTTTTTTTGTTTCAGCCATATCTTTTCACCCTTGTGTGTTTTCGTTCGTTAGCAATAGGTTCTTTATACCATAAAAGATCAAATAATTGAATAACATTTTACCCAATCTTGGCGGTTGTCGGGCTTGCCGCAGATTCAAGG
>NZ_JBFELV010000467.1:0-3873 GCF_041551955.1 Desulfosarcina sp. | reverse complement strand
TTTGGCGTAATTTTTTTTATATGTTTTATCATTTTTTTGAATTTCACTAGCTATCTGAAATCATGCACTTAATATGCTATCGGCATATTTACCATAAACGTTAATTAACTCAACTTTCGGGGTTACGCCAAAACCGTCACCCCATCGCTCTTTGACAAGCCGACATATTGCAGTGCGTTTTCAATGATGGCATCAAATATTGCTGATGCCGTTTTCTCACAATAACTGCCGATTTCTCTCAACCGTTCACCGGCAAGGGTTAATATCCGGTAGAGGGCTTCGATGAAGGAAATATCTGCCATCTCATCGCAGCAGGCATAAAACAGATCTCCAAAGGTCCGATGATCCGTCTCAATCCGGCATTGGTAGGCAAGAAACATATACCGCATGAACACAATGCTGGTATGGGCAATCAATGCATCGAAGTCCCGACATTGGATTTCTTTGGCCAGTTTTAAATGCTGCTTGGCCATTTTGAAGAACACTTCAATATCCCAGCGCTTCCCGTAAATACGTATGATTTCTTCGTTCGCCAGTTCGATGTCCGTGGACAATAACGCCAACCAGTCTTTCTTGCGCCTGTCCCGAACGAAGACCAGTTTAACTTTGGGTCCATCTTTCAGCGTTACGATGGCGCTGGCTTTGATTTTGGCGCGGCCACGGCGCTTCTTGAGCTTCCGGTAAATGGCCATCAGGTCCATTTGATGCCCGCTGTAGCCGTAATGGATCTTGGGCGTTTTTTTCACCATGCCGATGACATCAATATGGTCTTTCAACGCCGTGACGGTGGCCGGCATGGTAAACCAACTGTCCATGAGCAGGTATTTTGCATCAACCCCTGCAGCCAGAATGCGTTTGACCATCGCTTCCAGATGATCAGTCGCCTTAATGGTCGCCTCCTTTCGGCGCTGCCAGGCACAGCAGCGCTTGTCCATGGATTTATAGCTTTCACAAAGTCGCTTTTTGGCATCAGCCGATGACAACAGGGCAAAGTCCATCGGCAGGCAACTGATACCGTCGGACCAGCAGACCGTGAGCATGCGAAACCCTTTGAGGAAACGCCCGCTGCTGTGGTCCCAAACCCGGGACAAAAGTTCCACCATCTTGGACCGAGATCGATCGTACGGGCTGTCATCAACAATCAGCACCGAATCGCGTTTTTCATCGGTCAACCGGTTGAAGAAGCCATAAAGCCGGGCACCTAAAAGCAGCAAGAGATGTCGCCAGTTTGACTTACAGCCTTTGAGGAGTTCGTAGGCAGCATCTTTACCGAACGCCAGTTCGCTGTTGATCACAATGCCTCTAAAGAAGTTCTTGCCAACAAAAGGCAATGTAAAAATGGTCATTATCAAAGAACGCACACTGTGCCCGCGACGTTTTCGGATACCGCACCGATGCAAAGTGGAAGTAATCTTAAATCGGTTGAAAAAGTCGTCGATTTTACCAAGAATGCAGATGTCGGCTTGTGTTTGGGGGTCAATGCTGCTATGAATCATTTGAGCCCTTTCCTTTTGATATTATTGTGTTTATTCGCAAATTCACTATAAATCAAAAGACTGGGCTCTTCAACATTTTTCTTAAATTAATTCATAGTCTTACCCCAATTTATTAGCTTCTGTCAGCTAACCCCGAAAGTTGAGAAAGTGAGAAAAAAGCCGCTATTTTTGGAATTTTGGAATTCACCAATTGTGACACCAAGAAAAGGGTAAAAACTGTCCTATATTCAAAATAATAATAGAAAATTACTTCTATTCTTTTATATCGTTTATGCAAGATTAGGGCTTAGCGTGCGATTACCGTTAAAACACCCGTCCAGTCGAGGCCGATACTCCTTCCAAACATCGGGGCAACTTCAACACCTGAATAAAAACCCAGCAAAGGCGCTTGGTATCGGTTCAATGTACCAACGACCGCTGAGGCCTCTTCCGTCATTGTGTCGGATAAAGCGGCGGTCCGGCCTGCACAATCGATGTATAAACCAAAGACAGGCCGCTTCTGGTCTGCCAGGATCTTTGACATGAGTTTTTCCGTGTTATTCCGGGCTGAAAGAATCATTTCCTGCGAATCTCTTAACATAAATTGAATCCTGGAGCCAACCGCCAAGTCAGGCTCGAAAATCATAATCCCATCTTTATCCGGGAGCACACCAGTGATGAGTCGATTCACATAATTTTCTTCTTTGAAGTCTTCGAAGGGATTTCCTTGATTGATGCCAATGGCCAATCTTTTTAGCGGCATCTGTTTTTGCCATTCCTGATTACCATAAATTTCGTCTATGATTGATACGATGGATTGCCCGTCCAATTCATAAATCTTTGCACCTTCAATGCGGGTAATGGTGCGATAAATTCCGTCCTGAAGTGCACATCCATGCATCACACAATGATAGACTGAATAGTCTCCACAAAGCATCAGACCCACAGCCTCCTGGGTCCCTACATGATTTCCGCAAAATTGCTGCGTCGGTCGAAAATCAACGTGGCCGAGCACACCGGCGCCGATGATAGGCGCTTTCGTGTGCATCGTCTTTTCGACGCCTTTGATCAGCAATGGGGACGCATTCATGACCGGTGGTGAGCTTTCTGAGGGTGGCCATTTTATCGAATCGTACAGGAGAAGGAATAATAAATCTTCCCGATTGGTTGGAATTTGGCGGCCAAGGGCTTCCCCCGCGGCTTTTTCATCACGATCCAGCCCCCCGGCATAAGCCCAGTGGCAAGAGATGGTTGGTGACGATAAAATAGCCGCTCCAGCCGGACAACCCTCATAGCATAAGTGATCATTGGTAATGATGCCGATGGCGGAACCACCAATGATGGGGACGTCACCGCCAACCGCCGAACGCAACCCCTCGAAGAAATCGGAATGATCCATGGTTCCATGGCAAAACGCGAGGACGACACCGGGATCACTGATCTGCCCTTTTTCAAGTGCCATCCTCGCAACATTGAAACCCGCGGAATGGGCATCTTCGCTGTTCTCGTATCCGATGTCTACCTTCATTTTTTTTCTTCCATGCGAAGCGGAACCGTGAATGTTTTTTTCGAAGATTATCGTTGGATAAAATAAAAGGCAAGCGATCTTTCAGACTCGCTTTCAAAATATGGGAGTATATGGAATTGGGGAATGGTATCGAAGGAAAAAGCCTCAAATTCAGGATGGCCTCTCAAAGAAGAGAACCAGCGATTGACAAAGATGATCCAGTCAGATAAGAGCTTATACTCGAAAGGTGCCTGTCAGGGCTTAATAGGGAATCCCGTTGAAATCGGGAGCGGTCCCGCCGCTGTGATCGGGGACGAAATTTGCAATACCACTGCCTCGCGTTGGAACGAGACGGGAAGGTGCAGAAAGTAGGTCGATCCGAAAGCCAGAAGACCTGCCTTTAGAATAATCAGGATACCCCCGATGAAAGGGGTGATCACCTATTCGCAAGGGCCAAGTAAACTGGGTGCAACCCTTCATGCCAATTTTTGCATGAAGGGTTTTTTTGTGCCCACAGACACCAGGTAGATTAAACTTAAAGGAGGTATGCATCGTGAAAAGATGGGGCTTGTTGATTATTGGCATGCTGGCACTTCTGGCGACCGGTCTTGCTTTGGCGTCCGGTGGACATGGCCACAAGGGACCCAAAAAAGTAGGCATCCTGCTGGTCGCTTTCGGATCCAGCGAAGCCTCGGCCCAGGTCTCCTTTGAAAACATCGATAAAAAAGTCAAGGACGCCTACCCGGGGATTCCGGTCCGCTGGGCCTACACCTCTCATATCATCCGCAACAAGCTCGCCAAACAGGGCAAGCAGTTGGACTCGCCGGAAGTGGCCCTGGCCAAAATGATGGATGATAAGTTTAGCCATGTGGCCGTCCAATCCCTGCACAC
>NZ_JBFELV010000466.1:0-3905 GCF_041551955.1 Desulfosarcina sp. | reverse complement strand
TCCCCTTCGTGGCGCTGCTGGTTTCCGGGGGCCACACCAGCATCTACCACGTCACCTCGTACCGGAACTTTGACCCGTTGGGGCAAACCCGGGATGACGCGGCCGGCGAGGCCTATGACAAAGTGGCCAAAATGCTGGGGTTGGGCTATCCCGGCGGGGAGGTGATCGATCGACTGGCGGCTCAGGGCGACCCGGAAAAATTTTATTTCACTCGTCCGTTTCTCGATAAGGACCAATTTGATTTTTCCTTCAGTGGGATCAAATCGGCGGTCAGCCGACATGTCCAGACCCACCCGGAAACCTATCGGGAGGATCAGGCCCACATCGCCGCTGGATTTCAGGCCGCGGTGGTTGAGGTGCTGTCATACAAGGTCATCCGCGCGGCAAGGGAAAAAGGCTGCCGCCATCTGGCTGTGGTGGGCGGAGTGGCCGCCAACCAGGGCCTGCGCACGGTCGTCACCCGCGATGCCGCCGAGGTCGGCATCACCGTCCATATTCCTTCCCTCGACCTGTGTGGGGACAATGCCGCCATGGTGGCCGCAGTGGGCTACCACCGGCTCCATGCCGGTGAGCGCGCCGACATGGATGACGATGTCTACTCACGTGTCAAATTCAGACCGGGCAACTGAGGGCTGAGGGAAAAGATCAGATCACGCAGATTGGGTCAACCGACATTCTGCGTCCCATTTGATTCTCCGCATTTTCTGCGAGATCTCACCAAAATTCAAAAGTTGGCTGGATTGAAGCCCGTCGCATACGGTGTCATGGCGGTGGCGAAGGTCGCCATCACCTTTTGGTAGACCGTCGCAGAGCTCACGACGGGTCCCACGTGATCGACATAGCGACGCCTTTGATCCTTTTTTTCAAGCATTTCGGGCAAACTAACCGTTTCTGGATGGGGCACTGTATATTAAACCGGTTGCGCACTGATCGATAGGGGGAAGATGGTGGGCGCAGGGGTAGCTGACAGGCTTATCCGTGTCAGCTGTTTAACCGTATCGACTAACGCCTGCAAGGGAAATGGTTTGGACAGAATCGCATCGCAATCAGCTCCTTCCAGCAACCAGGGTGTGCCGGAAATGCCAATAACGGGGGTAAGGGGGCGGCTGGAACGTCGAACGTGGCGAACGATAGAGGCGCCGTCCAGATCCGGCATGCACATGTCAGTCAAAACCAGGTCGAAGGAGGCATCTTTTAGGCGCTGTACCCCCTGCCGCCCATTGGACGCGGTTTCAACCGTGTAGCCGAATTTCGTGAGCGCTTCGCGAATCAGGTCCAGAATGCACGACTCGTCGTCAATAACCAAAATACGATTCATTACACCACTTTCTGCATAGTTAATCAGGGTTTTTGGAGAATTTGCGGCGAATCGTCATGAACAGCGGGCCAGCTTCAGGGGATGGGAACGGCAGCAACAATTTATTACCCGGGTTCGACCCCTGAACGAATGTCCCCAATTTGGAATATATAGGTGATTGATGTCAACGCGGATGAAGGCAGATTTGATGTGCTAAAATTCCGGCGTTATCAACAATTTGTATCTTACCGTTATCAAACATTTTTTTAAACGCTTGACAGCGTGATGCCTTGGCAGCAGCTGTTTTTCCGGGTACGCAATTTTATCCGGTGTTAACGATACATTATAGCAGTTATTAACAAGTTATTGACAGCCAACGATCACTGAAGGATCTCAACCAATCTGCTTTTTTCTGTCTTTTTCCACAGCCGCGTTAATTTCTGCAGGCCCTCCTCCGAGGAACAGTCCTGGTTTGGATGAAGGCGAACGTTGCATAAAACCATGGCGTCGGTTGGATGAGCTGCCCGGAACCGATGACCGCGGCGAGTCCGAGGGTCGGTCGGAACGTAGGCGTTAAAGCCATTTCAATTTCTTGAACCACGCGATCAGGACGACGGCCATAACAAACAGAAAAACCGTCACGATCAGAAACGCCCAGGGGCTTTCCGTCCCGGGAATCCCGCCGACGTTGATCCCCAGCAACCCCGTCAGCAGCCCCAGGGGAAGGAAAATCGCCGCCACAATGGACAGGGTGTACATGGCCCGGTTCATCTGCTCGGAGAGCCGGTTGTTCAACTCCTCCTGGGCGATGAGCGCCCGCTCCCGGGCCGCATCGATATCCTCCACATAACGGGCTGTGCGTTCGGCGATTTCGCGCAGCAGTACTCGGTCCGGTTCGGACAGCCAGGCGATCCGCTCGTGGACCAGGCGGGCCAGCAGGTCACGCTGGGGGGCGATGTAGCGCCTGAGGCTGATGCTCTGGCGTCGCAGTTCGGCCAGCCGGGGCCGCAATTCAGCACTCTGGGCGCTGACGATGGTGTCCTCCACCTCGGCCACCCGGTCTTCGATATCCGCGACAATCTCACCGATGCGTTCGGTGATCCGGTCCACCACGCAGACGAAAAACTCCCCGGCAGTGGTGGGTCCCCGGCCTGAACGCAGCGACTCGTGGATGTCCTGGACCGCCATGAGGCGGCTCCGCCGCATGGTGATGACGCGCTGTTCGGTGACGAACATGCGCATGGCCACCATATCCTCGGGATCTGCACCGGGGTTGCAGTTGACCCCCCTGAAAATCGCCAGCACACCCGATTCTTGAACCACACTGCGGGGCCGGGTCCCGACCTCCAGCAACGCCTCGGTGACCAGCGGGCTCAATCCGCTATTTTCCGTCAGCCATTGCAGAACCGATTCGTGGTCGGCATCCAGGTGAATCCACAACAGTCCCTGTTCCGGCCGCCAGGCGTCGACATCGGCCCATGTCAGCGCATTATCAAGCTTTCCGCTTCCCAGCCGATAGCCATACACCAGTCCGTTGGACGCCTCACTCATCATTCCCCTCCCAGATTGCGGTGTTGTTCTTCATCCATTTCTCGGACGATCATTACAGATTCAACCACGCTGCTATTTGTGGTTGCATCCAATGGGTGCGGATGGCATAGGTTGACGTCAACAATCTTTTATTTGATGACGGTTCCTATTTCAGCACAATTGTCAGCATAATTCTATACCAGAATTATTCCTGATAAAGATCCGTTCATCTTTATTCTGGCCGGCATTGCACGGGGATCACCGCATCCCACCAAACGGAAGCTGAAGAGACGCCTTTCCCTGCAAACTGCATCTGCTTGCGGATTTTTGCTTGAGTGAATGTCGCTCAAGGGTTATGTTTTTTCGTCTGATGATTTCCGACTCCTTTTTATTGAAAATCGGCGTCAACGGTGTTTCCGAACACGACGCGGTTCACAGCGAGGATGAAATTAAATCATTGTTGTCCCTGGCAGGCAAACCGGCGGAGCTCAGCCGGATCGAACACCGCCTGTTGAAACCGAAACGATGCGAATCAAGGGTGGGAATCGAACCCTGACTTGCCCGCCAGACCCATCGAATCGATGAATAGGCAAAAAAATGAAACTGGCAGACATCCTATCCCAAATCAACCCGATGTTGAGAATTCTTCTCATCGTCGTTTTGGCGATTGCCGCCCACTTCTTCGTCAAGGCCATCCGCCGGTTCAGTCAATATCTGCTGACCATGAAGGTAGACAGTGAAGCGGCATCGGAAGCAAACCTGACCCGCAGATACCCCAAGATTGCCACCATCATCACCATCTTGGTCAGTGCCGTGACGTTTACGATTTATTTCGTGGCCGTCGGTATGGTGCTGCGCGAATTTAAAATTTCACTGACGACCTATTTTGCCAGTGCAACGGTCATCGGATTGGCTGTCGGTTTTGGTCTACAGGGATTTGTGCAGGATCTGGTGATCGGTCTGACGCTGATTTTTTCGGATGCACTCAATATCGGGGATGTGGTCAAACTGGGCGATGAAATCGGCAGGGTCGACAACATCGGCCTCCGATTCACCACGCTGATCAACTTGCACGGCC
>NZ_JBFELV010000465.1:0-3911 GCF_041551955.1 Desulfosarcina sp. | reverse complement strand
TTCTCGCCCACTGGAAAGCCTGCTTTGAATGATGCGAATATATTCATCGGAATCGATACTGCTTCCGGAAAGCAATGCAACAACTTTTTTACCTTTTACCTGAATTTTGCACCATAGACTTAACCGAGGGTGGATACCACCTGGGAACCTTTGCTATTATGGGGGTTACGAAGCCAACCCATAAAAGCAGGAGGGACCCAGATGGTAAAATCCAAGAAATCAAATTTCCGAAAAAACCGCAACCCTAAAGGATTTAGCCCAAATGGCGCCAGGGCCAAGAAAATCAATGCTTCAACCGCTTTTGATACCTGCAGCGAGCAATTGAGCCCATTTGGCGGGCTTTTGCCGCTGATCAAATTTATGGACCTGATCGAGTTTCGAAAAATATTTGACTTTGCCTATGCACCGCCCACGCGTGAACCCAAGCTGGGCCACTATTCGATGGTCGTCGGGTTGCTGATGCTACTGTTTATCGGGTTTAACCGCATCTGGCACTTCTCCTACCTTCGCCTGGACGCCATGCTGTGCGGGTTTTTCAAACTCACGCGCCTGCCGGTAGCCAGCACGTTCTGGCGCTATGTCGACAGTCTGGGCATCAACCAGGCCCATGCCCTGCTGCGATTGATGGCCTTGTTGCGCAATCGGGTCTGGCAAGTTTGCGATATATCCTATTACCGCATCTGTCTGGATATCGATACGACGGTGGAAACCGTTTTCGGTAATCAACAAGGCGCGCGAAAAGGCCACAACCCACGCCATCGGGGTAAAAAAGGATACCGTCCGGTGCTATGTTTCATCGAACAAAGCCGCGAGTATTTACTGGGTAAACTTCGTAAGGGCGAAACCATCAGCGGCAAACAAACCGCCGCCTTCATCGCTAAAATAAAAAGGTACCTTCCCGATTGCGTTAACCAGGTGTTGATTCGCGCAGACGCGGAATTTCAAAGCTGGCATAGCGTTCATGAGTGCCTTAAGGCCGGTTACCATTTCATCATCGCCAACAAAAAATGCGAGCCGCCATTTGATCCCAAGGGGTGGTACCGGCCGCATCAGCGCAACCCTTATGAATTCAACAGCTGCGTCTACCAGCCGATGGGCTGGCTGCAGCCCGTTCGATTTGTGGCCATGCGAATACCCAAGCCAAACAAGGTTGCCAAAGATCAATACGTCCAGCGTGAACTGTTTGAAGTCGACCGTTATGAATACCGCATCTTTTGCACCGATCTGCGTCGCAAGGCCCATCAGGTCATCGCCGAGTATGACAAACGCGCCGATGTTGAAAACCTCGTGGGGGAGGCCAAGCGCGAAGGCCTGGATGCGATTCCGTCATCGCGCTTTAAAAACAACTATGCCTATTTTCAAATCGTCATGCTGGCCTACAATATTTGGCGCTATTTGAAGATGATCGCCGAGCTGAGCGCTAAAGCCAAACCGCCGGCAGAAAAAAACGAGCAGCGCCATGGATTCTCAGGTATTGAGACCAACACGGTTCGCATTGCGCGGCTGCGGCTGTTGATGATTGCCGCCAAAGTGGTAACGGACTCGAATAAAGACAAAGTTCGCTACTCGGTCCAGGACAGTCGAACGCCGGCATTGATTTCTTTTCTCAAATACCTCGACAAGAAAAGATCGCAGCCCAGGCCGTGGGCTGGTGGCATGCTCCAGGCAGCAAGCGGGCAGCTGCGCAGTTGATGCAAAAAATTTCTTGCATGGAGATATCATGATTAATCTTAAATACATACTGCATAAATTGCCAAGGCGTTTTACTCGAAGATTTTCTCAGCGCTGCCACTGACAGTGGCCATGTTGTAGCCTCGGCAATTGGGACCGAGTCTTAAAAAAATCGCGGGCATTGGCCGTTATGGCCATATGCGTGCAAAATTCAGGTAATAACAGTCATCATGGGATTATATTGCTTTTATTTCAAATTAGTACTCCTTTGGAATAATTCCTGTGGGTTTCGATTTTGATGGAACTACACCAATTGGTTAAATATCAGAGGAAGTTTGTTTTTATTTTTCCGGCGGGGCAGGCACAGCCGTTAGCGCAGGGTCTGCATTAAAAAATACGCGCCACTTCACTGTCTCCCCGTCACATTTTTCATCCCCAGACGCTTTTCCGTGATTCCTTGGTTCCGGTCGCCCCCGCGAGGTATTCCATCTGGGAATCCGTGTGGGCTTTTTCATTTTTGCTCCGTTGCACATCAAAATGACGGGGACCTTACCCGAGTGAATAGTAACCCCTTGAATTGTCTGCTGAGTCGAGTTTCAGGTTAATTCGGATTGGCGGAAGTATATTGGGAATGTTGAATTAATATACGAACCCGAAGTTCGTTTCTGAGGTGGATTGTGAACCCTCCTGGTCGTTGGATCGGGAGGGTTCTTTTTTTTAGAGGGATTGATGTGTCATAGTCTGAAACAAGATCTTATAATATCTGCGAATCCTAATTCATGGAAGGATATTGTCCTTGTAAAGCTCTGGATACAATTTTTTTGCACATTCAGGGCAGATGCCATGACTGAACGTAAAGTTGAAATGGGTAAGGAAATAGTTCTCGATTTGGCTCCAATTATCATTTTCTTCGTGGACCTTTTTGCATGATGCGCAGATGATAATCAGACTACCTGCGTTACTGGTGTCCTTTCCTGACATATCAATGCGCCGGTCGGTTTTTTCTGAAAGTTTTTTTTCTGCCATTCCCCGGGTGGTAACATTGCGGTCTATTCCACGATACCCAATCACTGCGCCGACTTGGTCAAAGATGGGCACGCCGCTGGTTTCCAATATGATTTCAGAACCGTTTTTATGCCGATTGATCTTTTCGATTGCTTTTAAGGGCTTGCGTTCTGCCTTCAATCGCTGGAACAATGGCTTCATCCGCTTCGCTTCTCTGGCCGGCATGAAATCGAACAGGCTTTTACCAAGCAATTCTTCCGGTCGATAACCCAATATATCAAAGACCATCGGGTTTACGTAAGTATAGACATTGTTGTTGTCTATTTCCCAGAGCCAATCACTGGTAAGCTCTGCCAGCTTGCGGAATTTTTCCTTTTTCTCCTCAAGCTCTTTTGTTCGCAGCTTGCTCTGGGTTACATCCCGACCGATACACTGGATTTCAGACAACTGGCCATTTTTGTCAAAGACACCGGTAAAATCCCATTCCTGCCACCGTGACAAACCATTTGGGTCAAGGATTTGGAGTTCGACAGTCATGGCTGTTGAACTGCTTCGAACCGCATCGAGGCTCCCGAACAAAGTGTTAAAAGCAGATTCATTGATAAGTTCTTTGTAGAACCGGCCGATCAGCTCTTTGGGTTCATTAAATCCCAAAGAGTTGGCATAGGGCCTGTTTATAAAAGAAATTTTGTAGTCTTTGCTTAACAGGAGCACATAGTCTTTTTGACTGTCGATAATTCTACGATACCGCTCGCGGCTGGATATGATGGTGTTTACTAACTGTTTTTTTTCACTCTGCTGGTTTAATAAAGTGATTCCTTTATTTATCGATGCTATAAGTTCATCCGGGTCGATAGGTTTTTTCAGATAATCGATAGCGCCTTTTTTAAGGGCCTTGATAGCTTTCTTTTCTGATTGTTCACCGGTATAAATGATAACCCGAGTGCCGAGTTTGTTATCTTCCAAGTAATCCATGACCTCAAAGCCACTTTGATCGTTGAGATGAAGATCCAGTAAGATGAGGTCGTAGACGGTATCAGAAAGAAAATGAAAGGCGTCCTGCAAATTGATGCTCATTTGGATATCAAAGCTGTAGAAAGAAAGAAGGGCGCGAAGGCTTTCGCGCATTTGCGGGTCATCTTCTACGACTAAAATTTTTGGCTCTGAAGCGTTTAGCATTCGTTCAATCCCAGCCAGAGTAACTATACAATTCGATGATTAATATTGATATATAT
>NZ_JBFELV010000464.1:0-3914 GCF_041551955.1 Desulfosarcina sp. | reverse complement strand
CCGCGGCTTGCCGCGGGGAGAATTCAAAAGCGGCAATGGGAGTGAGCAGCAACGCATTGCCGGTTAGCTGTCCACTGCAATTGGCAGGTGAGGCGCTACATTCCCGCAAACAATTCATCGAAAAAGTAGGTCATGTGCTGCCAAGAGCGCCGGTCCGCCGAGGCGTTGTAAGCCAGGGCAGCCATGCCCCGCTTGTCGGCATCCGGGTTGGTGAAGCTGTGGCGGGTTCCGCCGTAAACGTTCAGCTGCCAGTCGATGGATGAGGCGTTCAAGGCATTGACATAGGCGGTCAATGTCTCTGGCGCGTTCATGGGGTCTTGGGCTCCGTGGCAGATCAGAATTTTGGCTTGGGTTCCTGCGGCCTGCTTGGCTGAGGGTGGAATCAGGGAGCCGTGGAAACTGACCACCCCTTTGAGATCCGCCCCCCCATAGGCCAGCACCTGGACCGTGGCGCCGCCAAAGCAATAGCCGACGGCCGCCATCCGTTGGGTGTCCACACTGGGCTGCTTCTTCAGCACGTCCAATCCTGCCATGGCCCGTTTCAGCCATTGGTCCATATTGGCGTTGATCTCCTTCATCCAGGCGGCAGCCTCGTCCGGGTGTTCGGTGGATTTTCCCTTGCCATACATATCCAGGGCAAAAGCCACATATCCCATCCGGGCCAATTGCTCGGCGCGGGAGCGGACGTAGTCGTTGAGTCCCCACCATTCGTGGACCACCAGAATCCCGGGCGCCTTGCCCGAAACGGCATCATCGTAGGCCAGATACCCTTCCAGGGATACACCGTCGTGCATGTATGAAAGCGGCTGGGAAACCACCTTGGCCGAGGCGGTTCCGGCTGAAAAAATAAGGACGAGCAAAATCAAAAAAAGCGTTCGTTTCATAAAGGTTCCTTTCAACGGGGCAAAGGGTATGATCCGATTTTACGAACGGCGGCCGCCTTTGACCCGGACGGTCTAATTGGTAGAATTAATGAGCGGCTTCACGCTGACAGTGGGAATGGGTGCAACGGCCGCGTCAATCGCGGTGCAACAATGATGGTCGGTAAATGCCGGGTGCGCGTGTCGCCGTTTTCATTGGCCGTACACCTTATTGTTTAATTTAGGTAGGAATTGATAAATATCAAGGTGCCGATGGGTCAGCGGCGGCCAACCATGTGAATGGGTTCAAGGTGGGTGCAAAAAAAACCGACCAGGAACGCGAACGGCTCCTGATCGGTTTGTGGATTTCAGCTATCCTGCCGGTGGTTTGTCACCACCCTGAGTTTAAGGTGTCTGGGAAGGCGTAATCAGCACATCGATCCGTCGGTTCATGGCACGGCCTTCGGTGGTCGTATTGGGGGCCAGCGGCCTGTCCGGTCCATAGCCGGCAGCCCGGATGCGATTGGCCGGCAGGGTCTTGTTGGCCACCAGGTAGGTTTTGACGGCCTCGGCTCGTTTCTGGGACAGCTCCTGATTGGTCTGTGCGGAACCCGTGCTGTCGGTATGCCCCTCGACGGTCACGGTCGGCTGGCCGAATGTCGCGATGGCCTGCTGCACTTTGCTCAGCAGGGTGTAGTTGTCCGGGCTCAGGGTCGCCTGTCCTACCGGGAACTGAATGCCCCGCATGCGAATGACCAACTGGTTGCCCTGTTTGTAGACCTCTGCCTCGTCCGGTCGAAAATAGCGCTGGACCTTATTGAACTGTTCGTTGAAGGCACGTTCGGCGGCGAGTTTATCTTTGGCCGTTTCCTGCGCTTGCGAATAGCCTTTCAAACCGCTAAGCTTCTGTTCAAGACTGGCAATCTGGGCCTGGTAGGCTTGATTGCCCTTTTCAGTAGACTGATTTTTTTGGGTCAGGGATTCAACCGAACTGATCATCCCGTTGAGTTGGCCGTCGATGCGCTGATCTCGCAAATCGCCGGTGTTCATGCTTTCCCCCAGACGGGTAAGCAGACCTTCCACGTAAAGGGCGGATGCTTCTGGCGTCATCCCCTTGAATTTGTTGCCACTTTCGTAGATGCTCATCATCCGCCGGGCCATGAATTCGGCATGGGCAGCCTTCTGGCCGATGGTGTCTGCTTCGTATGGGTTCTGGCCGATATAGGCGTCGGCCTCCTTCAAGGCCTGAAGGGCGTCGTTGTATGCGGTCGGGGCGATTTTGTGGACCCTGGCCTCGTCGGCGTCGGCCATCATCTTGCGCGCATTGCCGATGGCAGTGTCTTTGATGGCCATGATTTCCACATCTCGGAAAGCCGCCTGAACGCCAAGGGCATTTTCCTGCGCGTAGCTCAAATTATCTCTCTCGATAGCCGTGGTGAGCTTCAGGTATTGGTTTTCCACCTTATCATAAGGTTCGCCAAGTTTGTCAGCGCCCACCTTGAGGGCTTTGTCTCTGGCTTTATTGGTTTCACCCAGAATGGTTCGGGAGACCTGGGCGATCTCTTCGGCCTTCTTCAAACTGGCGCTTCCTTGGGCGACATATCCCTGGATATCACTCAGTTTGGCACCTCTGCCCAGGGCCTGGTTGGCTTTCATGAGTGCGGATTGGGCGTCATTGAATAAGCCCGGCGCAAGAACGTCCACCTGATTGGATCGCGCACGGGTCAATTCTGCTTCAAACTGCTTGACCAACTCGCCTGGATTGCCGGTTGGCAGGCTTCCGGTTTGCGGCGTGGCACAGGCGCCTGCAAACGCAAGAACGACACCCAATAACAGAAAATTAAACGCTTTGTTCATCGTGTCCTCCTCTTGGTAATTTGTTGATGCGATTGCCAGTTTTACAGTGAAGCCGATTTAGAAGAGATCGTCAGAGTGGGATAATAATCACGGAATATTACAAGGCAAGAGCGGCTTTGTTTCGGAAAAGAATACATCAAACAGATACCAGCGGCAATAAAAAACATGCTGTTGGCTTAAGGGGGTAGCGGCGCCGCACACATCCGATCTGTTCTTCGACGGCGCTTTATCTAAAGCAAAAGACGAGGTGATATTTGTTTGTCCGACAGAGCCATGAAAACTGAACGGCAAGGCATTTGAAAGGGGCGAATGAATCCTGATCGATAGGCATCGATGTCATATTTTTGCCTGTGGATGAATAGAAATTGACGCGCGGCAGGACGACATTTGAATAAACGATCACCCATCTAATCGTTTTTTAAATCGATTCCATTTTCCTGTTTGTTGGTATAAAAATTGTATCTTCCTTGTTCGGAGAATCAATGCGAACGGAGCAGCCATGGTACAGAAAACCAGCATGACGATCGATGCGTATCTGCGGAATGCGGGACTCAAGCCAGTCGGCGCAACGGGCCGCAAGCAATTCCTTCCCCTGAAAGCCGGCCACAACCCGTCCTTTTCGGCAGAACTCTCATCGGCAAGACCGTCGATCCCAATAGAATCGATAGGGAAAAAAACAGGGCTGACGATTGCGGACTATATGTCTCGGGCTTCCACCCGTGAATCAAACGG
The DNA here is from genome assembly GCF_041551955.1 of Desulfosarcina sp. Taxonomy (GTDB): domain Bacteria; phylum Desulfobacterota; class Desulfobacteria; order Desulfobacterales; family Desulfosarcinaceae; genus Desulfosarcina. The sequence continues at coordinate 465 of NZ_JBFELV010000464.1, read as the reverse complement.
CTTCTTCAGGGACTCGAGCAGCCGGGACGGTTCCCTTGACTCCGGTCCCCTGGATCGGTTCAGCCATGCGTTCGTTGCGTCAAATAAAGATCCAGCCCCTCCCGCTTCAGCGTCCCAAGGCCGTTCAACCCGCACCGATACCAGTGCCGCGACTTCTCTGGATGGCGAGGCGTTGATCGCCGACAGCATCAAAAGCGCTGCCCGGCGTTACAACTTGCCGGAGAAACTGATCAGCAGCGTGATTCAGGCCGAATCCAACTTTCAGGTGGATGCCGTATCCCCGGCGGGCGCCCAGGGACTGATGCAGCTCATGCCGGCAACGGCCAGAGAACTGGGTGTAGACGACCCCTTTGATGTCCGGCAGAACGTCGACGGCGGCGCCAGCTATCTTCGGCAGATGCTGGACCGTTTCGGAGGAGATGTAAGACTTGCCCTGGCCGCCTACAATGCAGGCCCGGGGACCGT
>NZ_JBFELV010000463.1:0-3917 GCF_041551955.1 Desulfosarcina sp. | reverse complement strand
CATTTGTTTTGATTATCAGAGTCTTTTGCGCTGTAGGTATATTTTTTCACCGTTTTTTGCTCCTGTTCGTTGCTTAGAATCAGGGACTATTAATAGATAATCCCACGGGTGTCAAGAAAAAAGTAAGCCGGAGACAGGCGTCAACTCGCCGTTTTCATTCGTCTGCGCATCTATTGCTTTGACAATGGACATGATTTCTGCAATTTTCCAGTTGCCATGGAACATCTTGAAATTGAATTGAAATTTATGATTTTGAATCTATCCGGCCTGCGGGGCCGTCTCCTGGGTCTCGGCGCCGTGCGCATCGGCGAACGCACATTCGAGCAGAATATGCGCTACGACACCGAAGACGGTCGGTTGCTGAAGAACAACTGCCTGCTGCGTCTGAGAAAAGACCGGGGCACCACGCTCACCTTCAAATCTCCACCACCGGCAACCGACGCCCGTTTCAAGATTCACCGGGAACTGGAAGTGAGTGTCAGCGATTTCGAGACCATGGACGCCATTTTGAATGCCCTGGGCTACGTTCGCTGCCAGATCTACGAAAAATGGCGCGAAACCTGGCAGTTGAACGACGCCACGTTGTGTATGGACACCATGCCCTTTGGCCGGTTTCTGGAGATCGAAGGTTCGCCGGACACGATCATGCCCATTGTCCACGCCCTGGGGTTGAGCTGGGAGCGGCGCATTCTTTCCAGCTATCTGGGCATATTCGAAATCCTGCGGGAAAAGGAAGGTCTGAACTTCGGCGACGTCACGTTCGACAACTTTAACACCGTCAACGTTCGTTTCGACCGATACGCCCGCCTGTTTGAAGCCGGCCGTGAATGACCGGATCGCCCTATTTTTTACCCTGAGCCGGCCCTTTACAGGTCACCCGTGCATCCAGGCGGCCGCCGGCCTCTACCACCAGATCCCCGCAGATGATCTCTCCGGTGCATTTTCCCGTGGTAAGAATCACCAACTGCCCCACCGTTTCCACACGGCCTTCAAAGCTGCCTCCGACCGTCAAGGTGTCGGCTTTGGTGTCTGCCGCAATGTGACCCTCCTCGCTGATGACCACACTTTCACCGGTGAGGGTGCCCTTGACCGATCCCTTGACCACCAGATTGCCCCTGCCAACCAAGGATCCGTCTACGGTCATGCCTTTGTCGATAATGGAAAACTTATTACCATTGTCCTTCACATCCGCTCTCCTGATAACTGGGTGGTAACCATATGGTAAAAGGGTCGGATAATCACGGCTCCCGGGGTTTAAAACCGGGAACGGGTGTCTTCTTTCTTTTCCGTTTCGACACCTTCTGTCAGCGATGGGTCGTCGACCGGCCCTCTGGCCGGCACCGTCGGCGATAGGTTCCCGGGATCACTTTCCCGGATGGGTGCGATTGGAAGACGGTCCTTCTCTTCTTGCGAATCCGCGGACGGTACCGTTGCCTCGGGCGGCAAATTGGCCGACGTCGATGCCTCTGGAACCGCAGGGACGTCGGTTGTCTCGCTCGCCTTGACGGGTTGCGCCGCCGGCGTGGAAACCGGCGCTGGATCCGGTCTGGAAGCAGGCAAATCGATGGGGAAATCTTTTTCCAGAATCTTGGCCCCGGAAGCGTCAAACACATAGACGGTGGCGGCTTTAAAGGACGAAGGGTCCGTCTGAGCCATTGCCTTGATCTCCATGTCTCTGTACCGGGAGATTCTGAATGGCTGTCCCCGTTGGCCATCAGGCTCGCCGTTGACCAGCTTCACGTCCGGCATGACCGTCCACGCACCGGGATCCATCCGGTCGGCCTTTAGCACCACCACACACCGGCCCGCAACCGGTGAAGAGCGGGGACCGGTATTTTTTACCCGGAATCGCGCCAGGAGGATCTTTTTTCCTGCATCGTGTTTTACTTCCAGGTCATCCATGGCAACCACCGGCTGCTTCGGTTCTGCGGTTGTTTTGGCCGGGGCGGCGTCCGGAACGGATGCCTTGGCCTGGCTAACCGGGGGCACCGCTGCCGGCGGCGCGGAGGATGCTTTGGCAACCGTTTGTCTGGCTGCAGCTGAGGGTTCCGTCTCTTTTTTACCCGCTTCGATGGTCGGCGAGGGATCCGCCTTGGCATCAACGGTTTTCACAGGCGCCGGCTGCCCAACACGCGACTGTCGAACGGGCACCAGCAGCCCCGCTTTTTCCATGCGTGCTTCAGCCAGCACCAATTCAGCCGTAATCAGTTCATGTTCGCTCTTGTAACGAACCACTTGGCGGTTGGCATCGGTAAGCTGGGCCATGGTCCGGCGATGCCTGACTCTCTCTGCGGTCAGCTGCCACCCCAATCCGGCGCATGCCAGCCCCAGAATCACCAAAAATACCGCCAACGTCACGGCGATTCCCTTGATTCTCTTGAAAGGAATGATCCGCCCGTCGTCCGCCACCAGTAAAAGCTGCCATCGCTTTTCGGGTTTTGCCATGGGTCAGGCTTTCCTCACGTATGATATGGCACGCGGTGTGCCGGTTACTGGTTTAACCGTTAAAGGCGCTTTCGCTCGACCGACACGCCCAGGTGGCGATAGGCCGCATCAGAGGTCCGCCGGCCCGATGACGTGCGTATCACCATGCCGATTTTCAGCAGATAAGGCTCCACCACATCCACCAAGGTATCGGTCTCTTCCTGGAGGGTGGCGGAGATCGCTTCGATACCCACTGGACCACCGCCGTAATAATCGATGATGGTTTTCAGGTAGCGATAATCCAATCGGGTGAGCCCCCTGTTGTCTACCCCCTCCAGCGCCAAGGCCGCTTCCACGGTGGGCTTGGAGATGGCACCGTCGCCACGGACCTGGGCATAATCCCGAACCCGCTTGAGAAGCCGGTTGACGATCCGAGGCGTTCCCCGTGAGCGTTTGGCCAGTTCCATGGCACCCGGTTTGTCGATAGCGACGTCCAGAAGCGCCGCTGACCGGGTGGTGATTTGCACCAAATCATCCAGGCCGTAAAAATCGAGGCTTCGAAAAATACCGAAGCGGTCCCGCAGCGGGGCGGAGAGCAGGCCCACCCGCGTGGTGGCGCCCACCAACGTAAAACATTTCAACCGGTATCGGTGGCTGCGGGCATGAATGCCCTTGTCGAAGACAAAGTCCACGGCAAAATCTTCCATGGCGGGGTAGAGGAATTCCTCCACTGTCTTGGGGGTACGGTGAATTTCGTCAACGAAAAGCACATCCCCTTCTCCGAGGTGGGTAAGGATCCCGATCAGGTCACCCCCCTTTTCCAACGCCGGTCCCGATGTCACGGTCAGTGTCCCGCCCATTTCATTGGCAATGATGTGGGCCAAGGTGGTCTTGCCCAGCCCCGGCGGGCCATGAAAAAGAACATGCTCCAGGGGTTCTGACCTTAGCTTGGCCGCCTCGATGGCGATCTTCAAGGTCTCCACCACCTCGGCCTGCCCGACGTACTCATGCAGCCGTTCGGGACGCAGGGAGAGAATGTCCGGATCCCGATCATCGGGCTGAACGGCACCATCGAGGATGGCTGTTTCATCTGAACTGTGGGTGAGAATACGATCCGCCATCAAGGGGTCCATGTTTGCAGTTCAACCGTCTTCAAACAACCGATTTACTCGAGTGGGGATCGCTGTCTATTGCCGTTGTCCCCGATAAATTTCGTCAAACAACTGCTCTGCGGTGGCAATGGCGCTGTTATTTTTCATGGCATCGGCGACCATCTGCCGGGCATCGGTGGTTCGGTAGCCCAGCTGGGATACCAGCACATCCATCACCATCTGGACAAAATCTTCATCCACTGGCACCGGCGCCCCTTCTTTTTCATGTCTGATCAGGGCAAACTTGTTCATCTTGCCCTGCAGGGAGGCAACGATTTTATGGGCCGTTCGATCACCAATCCCGCTCAATTGTTTCAAGGTTTTGACATCTCCGCTTTCGAT
>NZ_JBFELV010000462.1:0-3945 GCF_041551955.1 Desulfosarcina sp. | reverse complement strand
ATCACAAAAGGGGAAGTTGCGGGGCCGACCCAAAATAATTTCACACGATCCAATGTCACTTTCAGGGCAGATCGGTGCTTTGATCTATCGAACATTATCGATGGTACCAATTTGATGATAGTACCGATATGCCGGTTTTCAACTATGGCGACAAAACGTGGTTTCGACGTAAGCAAAAAGCTGTCCCCAGGTTACCTGTTCTTGCAGGAGAGTTGCTCCTCATTTTGGCATCCCTGGTCGTCGCAAACTTGTGACAATCGTATGCGTCATCCCGCCAAAAGTCAGTAGCCATGCAGCCATGGCAACGTAAACGAAGCCTTTGGGGATTGCCGCTATCATCATAACGCCAGTCACCTCTGAGAGTCGATGGGTGCAGGCCGTGTACATTCCCAGCGGGAAGACTGCGCCCCAGAACAGCGGACTGTAGCGAAAGGGGAAGCGGCGGTAGCCGTGACGCCATACGCCAAGTATGACCAGCATCGGGATCCACCATGTCGCGGTGGCCCAGAAGAAAAAGGTAAGGCCTTTCAGAAAAGGCGACAGTTCGATAAAAAATTCAGACGACGCTGCATTGGCGATCAGTCCGGTGCCAGCCAGGGTAGTGATGGCCACGGCGCCCATGTTTATCCAGTATGGTGGGGTTAGATCCTGAGGGGAAAACGGAAAGAACAGATAACGGTAGAAAATCAATGCGATCACCCAGATATAGAGCATGCCACCGAACAGCCAGGTGATAAATGCCAGAAACAACATCGGTTCGAGGTAGTGTTGAAAAAAAGGTGCGATGGCCGTACTCAAAACGGTGACGGCCTGAGTGGCTACGATAGCCAGCAGCCAACCGCCGTTGATACCTTCGGCGATGGTTGGTTTTTTTACTTTGGTGATCAGGCCGGTGAAGATGCCATATATCAGGCACAGCCAGAGTGAGATGGTGATACACCACAAGATTGCCGCGGTTAGGAAACTGCCGGTGAGCAGAAGCGCCTGACTTCCAAGAACACCAGAAGCAGCAACGGCAGTAAAATAACCCATGCCTTGAGTGTGGTCGAGAAAATCATTTCTGAAACGTTCCGTGAACCATATCATCCGGCAGATATACATAAGCCAAAGGATGGGGTAGGCGGCGATATTGAACCCGAAAAGCGCCTTGGCAATCATATCAAAGCCCTGAAAATGAGCTGCGATGGAGACAATACCGGTGGACATCACAAGCGCAAAATAGGCGGGATTGAGTTGTTCAAGGCCGTTTTGCAAAATTCTGACAGGCCAGGCGGGTCTTGTTCCGGATTCGACCCGGCCCCTTGGATCTTCGAATTCAGGTTTGCCAGATGCTGGAACATCTCCGATGGCATTCATCGATATCTCCTCTTGCTGTCATTCACTTTGGTTTGGCCCTCGGAGAAAAATCGTGATCAACACTGCGGCGACTATAAAAATCAGCAGGGCGGTGCCCGGAAGCATGAAATGGCGAAAGAGGATGTCGGGGTCTATAAGGTACAATGCCATGGAATATATCTCCTTCAGGATTGCCGAACATGACGCCGAAAAAGAATCCATCTGCGGAAAAAATAGAAAACAGGTACACTCCAGATATGCACCAATCGGCTGAATGGTGAAAAAGCCAGCAGCGCCCAAGCCAGTGTGACGTGTATCTTGAAGCCCAACGGGACCGGTCGCATCAATTCGGGATCGGGGCTGAAAAAAACGATCCCCCGGATCCATGGGGCCACACTGTCGAGAACGTTGTAATTCCCGAAAAATACGTTGTAAACCCCACCGGCCACCACCAGGGTCAAACCCCCCAGGGTGATCAGGTCGTTGACGCTGCCGGCAGTCCGCACGCGGTCATTGGTCAGACGGCGCCACAGCAGAAGTAGGCACCCGGCAAGAGCGGCGATGCCCACCACCTCGCCCATCCAATGGGCGATGGCCAGGTGCATATCAGACGTGATGCCAAACAGATCGTAGTATTTTTGAGGGATTAACAGACCGCCGGCATGGCCCAAAAACGTCAGAATGATGCCGATGTGAAAGAGTACGGAGCCCCAACGCAGTGATTGGTTATCCAAAAGCTGGCTGGAGTGGGAATTCCAGGCGTAGCGATCGGTGACATACCGGTAGGAATGCCCGACCACGAAGGTGGTGAGGCACAAATAGGGAAAAACGGTAAACATGAGTGTATAGAAAAGATCCATGTGAATTCCTCCTACGGGCTACACATCTGCTTGGGACGGATGACCGCTGTTGTCGATTAATGTACCGCGCTCGGCAGCCATGCGGACGATCGGTTGCAACAGGGCCGCATAGACTGGGGCCTTTTTTTCCAGACGGTCAACCAGCGGCTGCACGCCCTGCAGGCACTGCCAGACTGGTGCGGTATGCTCCGGATGCGGACAGATCGAGAGAAATTCCAGCATCATGGGCAGATAATCGGGCAATTCGCCGGTGATGCGCTCCCAGCCGGCCTGTTCGTAGTTGTGCTGCAGGTTGGCCAGCGCAGCGGCCCGTTTTTCATTGTCACCAAACGCGTGGTAGGTCATGTTCATGGTCGTGGCCGGATCGATATCGAAGGCGGCCGTGTACCTCTCCTGAACCTGGATGAGGCTATGGGTGTTAAGCTCGCTGACAAACGCCTGGATGGCTGACTCGATTTCCGCCGGGCGTGATTGGTCGGCGGCAGACCCAATCTCATCTATACGGTTGAAAAGCTCCTCGTCGGGATAGTGCAGCAGCACGGACAGCACGTGAAGCGAATCGGTCGGGTGTCGGGTCATCGTCGGTCTTTCCTTCTCATCAGCTGGATAGCTTTAGCAGTCAATTGTCGTTTCTCCGCGTGCTTCGCGGTGAGGTTAATCCGGTAATTCATGCCACCATGCATTTAGGATGCTTGGCCAAAACCGCAGCATCCCTGCCGGGTGTAGTTATCGTCATCCTGAACGGGCTTGGTCGGCAGGACAAAACGATCCTCCAGGCGCGCCAGGGCAAGCAGGCGGTAGATCTTTCCGACCACTTCTTCGTCAAGCCCCATCGCATCGAGCAACTGTGTATCGGACCGCCTTTCCACCCGTTGGGTCCGCATGTATTGACGGACGGCCGAGAGGCGTTTGAGGGCCATTCTGACCGGCGCCTCGTCACCAGCGGTGAGCAGGTTGGCCAGGTAGACGATGGGAATGCGCATGCGGTCGATGGTCTCCGATTCCTGGGAAGGCTCTACCTGGCTGCTCACCGGACTCAGCGGCGGCACATACCACACCATGGGCAGGGTCCGAAATTCGGGGTGCAGTGGCAGGGCCAGGCGCCACGCTTTGATCAGCGCATAGGTCGGTGATTTTTGTGCGGCCGCGAGCATGTTTGGCGCGATTCCCTGGGCGGCGGCGCGGCGCGCGACATCTGGATCGTTGGGGTCGAGAAGGACGTCCAGGTGGGCTGGATAGACGGCCTGGTCGGACGGTGCTGCCGCCGCCTCGGCGATGCGATCCGCATCGTAAAGCAAGACCCCCACGTAGCGGATACGGCCGACGCAGCTGTGGGCGCACAGCGTGGTCAGGCCGGCTTCGATGCGCGGATAACAGAAGATGCACTTTTCCGCCCGCCCGGTCTTCCAGTTGAAATAGACCTTCTTGTACGGACAGCCCGACACGCAGTAGCGCCATCCCCGGCAGCGCTCCTGGTCCACCAGGACGATGCCGTCCTCGTCGCGTTTGTACAGGGCGCCGGACGGACAGGAGGCCACGCAGGCCGGGTTGAGACAGTGTTCGCACAAGCGCGGCAGCCAGAACATGAACACGTTGCGAAACTGAAGATAGGTCGCAATCTCTAAATTTTTAAAATTGGTGTCTCCGGCGCCGGTTTCGCCCAGGCCGGCCAGATCGTCCTCCCAGTTGGGACCCCACTTGAGTTTAATCGGTTTGTCGGTCAGGCGGGAATGGGGACGCACGGATGGCT
>NZ_JBFELV010000461.1:0-3957 GCF_041551955.1 Desulfosarcina sp. | reverse complement strand
GGCCTCCTGGCGATTCGAAGGATGCGTGGTCTCAAAAATATAATCGAAGTTTTTTTTCGCATGGGCCGTATACCGGGATCGCATCAAATCCTCGGCGGTGTCGGCCACCCGATCTCCCTTAATCAACGGTCCACAGCAATCCTCGTAGTCTTTTCCACTTCCGCAGGGGCAAAGCGCCATCGTGCGACTCCAATCATTGGGTTGTTAAATGTTAAACCAGCCGTCAACCTTCGGACAATGTTTCCCGCCGTCTCTCCCGGGCGGCATCTTCAGGATGGATGCGCCATGTGAACAGGGGTGACAGGAGATAGAGAATCATATATCCCAGACAAATCTGCCCGAAGATGGGGGTAAACATGCTGATGGTCAGCAGGAGCAAGTTCGCGCGGCCAAACCAGGGATGGCGGCTCATCGTCCGTCCCAGGTGGATGTATCGGATCGGGTAAATATTCATGATGATCCCGGCAAACACCATGGTGCCGGTGGCAAACCCCCCCCAGAAAAGAATTCGTTGAGAAGAGAGCGCCAGGGCATGGTCGAATATCACCAGCGGCGACATAACTAGCATAGCCGCCGCGGGTGTGGGCAACCCTTTGAAAAAACCAGGTATCGGCGTCTTGTCCAGGGTGAAGTAGACCAGCCGGCCGACACCCAATACCGCATAGAATATGGCAATCCACCCCACGGGCAGCTGCACGAAGCGGTCTTGTCCAAACTGGCTCAGTGTGATGTAGAAAATCCAAGCCGGCACGATGCAAAAGCTGATGGCGTCGGCCAGATCGTCCATGATGCTGCCCATGTTGATTTTCTTCTTGGGCGGTTCATCGGGCAGAGGCTCCGTCAGGCCCAACCGGCGGGCCAGGGCGCCATCCAGCTTGTCGAACGTGGCAGCACCGATCATCATCAGGTAGGCTTCCCGCATCCGACCCTGATAGGCAAAAAACACCGCGATGAGCCCCATCAGCGCGTTCATCACGGTCAGGGCGTTTGGAAATACCGACAGGATTTTTCGTCTGAGCGCCTCATCCTCGTAACACAGTTCGTCCAGGCAGGCGGTACCGTATTTGCGGCAGTAGCCGGCAATGGATCCCAGATTGATAACGAGAAACAGGATTTCTACGAAAAACAGGATTCGCAGGGGCAGGTTGCCCAGATAGGAGATGCGAAAATAGATCCATGACTCCGGCCCTTCGGGGATATAAAAAGCGTACGCGTATAGCAATGCACTGACCGGTGCGGCCACGATGGTTCGCATGCGGTTGTATTCGCTGCTCTCCGGTTCCACGCCCTGGCGGATCGCGAACCCGCGCATGAAGGCCGCGAAGCTGTCCCGCACCAGCACCGTCACACAAAGCACCAGAACAAAAATGGCATGCATCAACTGGCCATGGGTGGGATCTGTCTCCGACACCAGCAAACGCCACATCATGCCAGCGGCGATCACCGGAAAGATAATGGAATAGACCAGCTTGTCGGTGAGGCGGTCCGCCAGGGGCGCAAGCGGCGCATGGGGTCGGAAGCGGGCCGAGAACCAGCCATCCACCAAATCGAAAATCATTGAGAGAATCAGAAAGGAAACCCCGACGGTGTAGACCACCGGGTTTCTACCCCATATGACCGCCAGGGCACAGATCATACCGCCAAAAATCAGGACGGGACGGCTGTAGACAAACATAGCGGCCATCCTTGTCGGCAGCGGAATCTTATCGGTCATGGAAACAATGCCTGTTGGCCTGAAAGATGTCGATCGGGAGCGGCAATTATCAAGTCACAGGCATCATAAAGGGATTGCGAACGCTAGTCAAGCTGCGAACCGCCGGGTATCTGCATCATCTGTAGAGTGGGCAGGTTGCCTCCGAAAAATAGAAACGATGCAATAAGATCGAATTCGCTCCGCAGAAGACAGCACCGACCAGGTATTGCGGTTGGGTTCAGGCTTCCGGCATCGTTTCTATGGCAGCCGCCTCCGGACTATTTTCCAGCAGGCTTTCAATGGCGGGAATCATGAGCGGCTGGTGAATTTTCAATGCCGCCAGGTTCACACCGGCATTGTAGTGTCTGATCAGCCACAGCGGAAGATCGAATTTATCCCGGGACAGGGTCCAATAGCTGTCCCCCGGCTGGACCCGGTATCGCTGGAGTTCGCCGACCCGGTAAGCCGCAAAAAAATCCTCGTGCAGCCGCTTGTGGAACTCGTACCGCCGAGCTTCGAAATCCTCGGCAGACACATCATCCAGCGGAATTTTAATTGTCTGGTGCAACAGCAGCGGTTGGGCGAAGGGTAAGTTGTTCAGGCGACGGATAAGGGATGCGCGCACACCGGCCCACTCGGCATAATGGCCAAGGGTCTCCTCGACCTCGACCTGTACAATGCCCACCGGTCGCTGTTGAACCCGGACAATCCGGACGAACCCGACATGGGCAAGAATGCCTGGTTGGGTTTCTAATTCGAGCGCCATCGTCTCTTCCGGCGCGGTATCGGGTTCTTTTTCCGCCATCGCCAGCAGATCGGCGGGTGACGGTCCCGGACGCCGATACCGGACAACAGCGTTTTCAACGGGGATGCTCTCAGGTATGGCAGAGGTGCTAAATGAACTGTCCTCAACCGCCACAAGCACCACAGAGTCCCGCGGTACTTCCAGTGGGGGTTTTTTTTCGCTGTGCACCAATTCTCCGACCTGTGGAATGCGAAGGGTCTGGCGAACATAAACGGTCGCCCGCCGATCCATATTGTTGGCCAGAATCAGGTCGTCCAGCTTCACCCGGTGCATGCGGGCAATCTTGCCGGCTGTATCCCCCCGCTGAACGGTGTAAAACCGGCTGGGTTTCTGAGCCGTCTTGAATAACGTCGGGGGAATATGGGTCAATGACTGGCCATCTGATTCAGAGAGGGCGGGAAGGTTCAGCACGTATCCCTTGGGAACATACTTCTGGCCGCTGAACACCGGCGGCCGAAGGGCTGGATTCATGCCCCGGACCACTTTGGGGGAGACCTCGAAATGGCGACAAAGATCCGTGAATGCCGCAAACCCATCCAGCCTCAGGGTCCTTGATCGAATGGGGGTATTCAGGGCCAATGGTCCGAAATAACGATGATAATCAGATGCCACCCGGCGGGCGGCCAGAAATTCGGAATAAAAATTCCTCGAAGCGAACTTAAACGTGCGGCCTTTGTAGGACCTGAAAATATCGGGATAGTCGCCGTGAGCAGCCTTGGCCCGCTGCATGCCCGCAGCACCGTGGTTGTATGCAGTGATGGCCAGGGGCCAGCTGCCCAGCCGATCGTGGTTTTCCTTGAGCAATTTAGCGGCCGCCTGGGCGGCGGCAATGGGGTCACGCCGCTCGTCCAACACATAATCCACCGTCATGAATCGCTTGCCCGTGGACCGGGTAAACTGCCACATTCCGGCGGCACCGAACTTGCTGTAAGCGTTGGTATTAAAGGATGATTCCACGTGGGGCAGATAAGCCAGATCCTCGGGCACCCCACTGGATTTTAAAATCGCACGTATCCGGTCGATGTAAGCCCCGGAACGAATCAGGCCAGCCTGGAAACGGTCCCGTTGACCGATCTGACAGCGAACCCGATGACGGGCACGGCTGAATGTGTGTGCCTTCGCCCCGGGTCCAAACAGCGCCGCCACCCGTCGACAGTCGGTATCTTCTGCCAACGGGTGGGTAGCCAGGCGATTCAGTGTCGACTCTATCTTTTGGCTGGCTTGTCTCATTCTCCGGCGGTTGATTTTCCGGGCACCCGGATGGTCGGCGGGCTTAAGGTCAATCACCTCGTACACGATATCCAGATGCTCACTGTCGTGGACGACGCCCTGGGTGGTTGAATAACGGGCATAGATATTCGTCCAAAAGGTTACATTTGGATCGATGACCGGGTAAAGGGGAAAGGGTTCTTCGGCGGCATGGGCGGATGGGTGGGACAGGCCGAGCAGAACCGAAAGG
>NZ_JBFELV010000460.1:0-3973 GCF_041551955.1 Desulfosarcina sp. | reverse complement strand
GTGTCGGGTGATACCGACGAAACAGTGACATCATGTCCGGTTGGGTGAGGATCCGGTTGACCTGAGGCATATCCGGGTCTTCGTGGTAGTCGTCGATGAGTTTTTCAAGTCGTTGAAACACGCGCCCGATGCCCTGTGCAGTTGTAATCATATGACCAAGGAGCCCGTCATAGAACCGCCGGTAGGGCAAAAGACCTTCACGATGCAGGTAGATCGCAATGAACCGGGTAAAAGCCCCATTGTGGAGCGCCTGAATCATCTCGGCAAACAGCAGGCAGTAGGCCCAGTCTTCGTATGGCATGGTCCACGTTCCGAATACCAGTTCCACAACCTCTCTTTCAAAACCTGCATCGGTCAGTCGAATGGGCTTAAACCGGGTCTGCAGGCCATACCGTTCGCGCATGTCGGGCTGGCTCAAGGGCGCATTGGGCAAAAGGGCCAGTTCGAACACCCGGATGTCGTCATGCATGCCGATTTCGAGCAGCCGGCCGATGCCCTCCACAAAGGATTCCCGGGTTTCCTGGGGCAGTCCCAGGATCAGCTCCGTGTAGGTGGGGATATGGTGACGCTGATAGCGGTTTTTCAGGTCGGCATACACGCCGATGTCGACATGGGGCCGCGCCACCGCCTCCAGCACATCCACGTCCACGCTTTGCATCGACAGGGTCGTTCCCCAGAGCATGTCGTTTTCGAACAACAACCGGCTGATGGCAAAGACCGTCTCATTGGAGGTCTTGGCGAACTGAATCCGGACGCGCTTGGGAAACCCGGTTCGACGGCGCGCCGCGACCAACAGCCGGGCGATCTCCAGATCCCGTTTGAACAATCCGAAGTTGGAGTCGGTGATGTAGATGTCGGCGACGCCCTTGTCGGCCATGGTGTCGATTTCTTCTGCGACCCGTTCCATCGCATGCAGACGGACCTTATTTTTGGTGCGCACGCCCCAGTCGCAGAAACAGCAGGCAAACGGACATCCCCGGTTGGTCTCCCACAGCGCGATTCGGTTGCCGTGTTCCTCCCCCAGGTAGGCATCCAGGCTGCCGTTGAGGTATGGACTGGGCACGGGCAGGTCTTTGCCCAGCCGGGTCCCCATGGGCGTGGTGACCGTGCTGCCGTTTCGGTTGAACGATATTCCCTCAAGGCGTCCGAAATCGGGATTCTCTTCGAGCATTTCCGCCAGCAGGCGGGCAAAGGGGATCTCCCCTTCCCCGTGGACCAGGACGTCCACATGGGGAAATCGCGAGAAAAAGTCACCGGACCGATCGGGGACATGGGGCCCGCCGCAAACCACCAGGCAATGCGGATAATTGGCTTTCACCCGGCGGGCGATGGCCATCTGCTGGTTGTGGTTCCAGACATAGCAGGAGAGGCACAACAGGTCGGGATCGTCGATGGCCGCCGCCGCATCATCCACCGGCTGCGGTGTGGTCAACGGCGGATGCCAGCGGTAGGCCGCAGCGATCAGGGGATCTCGCCGGGCGTAGCTTTTCAAAAAACCGAAGGCGTAGGGAACAAATGAAATCATGTTGAAACTGAGGAAATAGATCGATTTCATCTGGGATTCTCACTATTGCGCTAGTTAAAAAAGCCGATCGACATGCTGCGGCTGTTTTCCGGATTGGGGAACAGCACCTCAACCGTCCGGTTTTGTTGATCGACGCTCACGCTGTATTGGTTGACGCTGGAGTACCACACGCCGATGACGTTTCCTTCAGGGTCAAGGATTTGAAAGCCAGCGGGGTAGTAACGGTGTTTGCCGTACATGTTCCCGGCCATCCGCCTGAGCCGGTCCGGTTCGGGCGCAAAGGGAATCCAATATCGCGATGGCACCGTGTAACTGCGGTCGATGCCGATGATGGCGTAGGGCATATCGTCTCGGCCCGCATAAAAATAGTGGTAGTCGGGTTGGTGATCTCCCTGGCGAAAGGCGAGATCGACTTCGGCACTTTTGGTGAACCGGCCGTAATCTCTGGCACATCCGGCAGTCATCAGCAAAACGCCAAGAACGACAAAAATCATGACTGCACTGCTGTGAAAGCGCACATTGTTGGGTGAATGTATTGCCATGTTGACCTCCTCGGACCAAATATCAAACCAACTGTTTCTCCTAAAACATAGACACGAACGGCCGTTAGACAACAATTTCGGCCTGAAAATCATCACCATCGCCACAACGGATTCCATGCAATGGCCGGGTCAAGCATCCATTCGAGCACACCGCTTCTGATCGCGGATATCGGTTCCGTCTACAACTGACGTTCAGGCGCAATTTTCATCAACCACGCCTTGAAGCGGCGCCAACCGCCGGTCAGGGGCTCCTTGGTTTCGACAACGGGCTGGTCGTCGATCCGGCAGTGCCATTCAAGCCGGCCCTGGTCGTCAATGCGCACCCGATAGGTCAAGGTTGCCAACCCCTCGGCCAAATCTTGGGTCATTTCGTTGACCATCGGCTCGGCCTCGATCAGCAGGCCCATCTCGGCGTTGAGTTCGATCGACCGGGGGTCCAGGTTAAGCGAACCGACAAACAGCTTCCTGCGGTCGATGACAAACAGCTTGGAGTGCAGTGTCAGTGTTTCCGGACCGTCCTGGTCCAGGTTCAATTGGCGGGCCGCATTGGCACGGGCTTCGTAAAGCTCGGCACCGGCCTCGATCACATCCCGGCGGTAGCGCGCATAGGCCGAATGCACCGGCACATGATTGGTGGATGCCAGTGAATTGGTGAGAATCATGACCCGCACCCCCTTGGCGACAAGGTCTCTAAGCAACTGCACGCCCCGGTCGCCCGGCACATAGTAGGGTGAGATCAACAGAATCTCCTTTTCGGCACTCAGAATGACCTCGCGCAGCTCCATGGCCAGGCGCATGTGTGTCGCGTTGATCTGGTTGATCAGTTTGTCTGGACTGTCGGCAAGCAGACGCACCTGCCCTGAAAACAGCGGCTGCCGTTCCGACATGAGATCTTTCAGCAGCTGGCTGTCGAGCGCCTTTTCGTAGACGGTGTCGTAAACGGCATCGAGGTCTTCTTGTATTTCAGCGCGAACCGTTTCCAGATCTTCTTTTTTCGGGTCCTCGATGAACTGGTCGATGGGCACCGCCCGCGAGTGGTTCCAGTATTCGTCGAAGGACGCCGATATGTCGACGGCGATCGGCCCCACGGCCAGAATATCGAAATCGACGAACACTGAATCGGTTTTGAGTTGGAAATACTCGTCGGCGATATTGCGGCCGCCGACGATGCTGATCGAATTGTCCACGGTGAAGGATTTGTTGTGCATGCGCCGGTTGGCCCGGTTGAACTGAGCGATAAAATTCAACGCATATATGCCGCGCCGGGAAACGGGATTGAAGATGCGGATGTCGATGTTGGGGTGCTGGTTGATCAGCAGAAAGCTGTCATCGGGAACGGTGGTAAACACGTCATCCAGCAGAAACCGGACCCGCACGCCCCGATCGGCGGCCTTGAGCAGCGCGTTGGCCATCACCGCGCCGGCGGTGTCGTTTTTGATTAAAAAATACTGCAGGTCGATACTTTTTTGCGCTGTTTCAGCCAGGTGGAGCCTCATGCCCAAGGCATCCATGCCCTGATCCAGGGGATAGAACCCGGACCCCCCACGGGCATGGGCGGCAACCGTCGCCGCATATTCACCCAGGGCGGTGTCGTTGTAGTCTGAAATCGCTGTGCTGTAAGATTTGGGCTGCTCGAAGGATACCGTGGCACAGCCGGCAACGAGGCCGCTGAAGGCCAATAATACCGAAATCTTGAAAAAGGTGCGGGTCGTCATCCGATTAATCTCCTGTGTCGGCGGAATGCCTGAATGGCCTCACGCATGAACGGTTGTCGGCAGATGGCGTCAGGATGGGGGCGATGGCGTCAAGCGGCACACCATCACGGATCGTTTCGCCCGAGGCGTTGGATGGTCGCAGAATACCACATCGATGCGGGCATGCGTAGACCAAAAAAAGGGCTTACCGC
>NZ_JBFELV010000459.1:0-3982 GCF_041551955.1 Desulfosarcina sp. | reverse complement strand
GCGGCGCGGGCGGCTGCACACCCACCTAAAATGGAATGTATGTACGTCCACCGCGAATCCCCGGTCCTGTCTACCGGTTTTCAACGCGGGCATCCAACAGTGATTGTGGTTCAATGCGCGCCGCCTGTCGAGGAGCCGGCAATCCGTCGGTGTTGTTGGCGTTCGTTTATCCCAGACGCATGACGCCAGTAAGAATTAGCTGCAGGAAGAGTCGAGAACGCGTGGTGGTGCAATATGAGTGGCGCTATCCTTATACCGTCGTATATTAGCCTGTCCGGCCAAAGTGTGCAAGCCAAAAACATGGGCGCAGGACCGGTTCGACGCCCGGTGCCTCCACCCGCCGCACGGCAGCGTGCAGCTCGATCAGTTGCCGTTCAAAATATGTTGCAGTGCAAAAAATTACTTGACATCTAAAAAAAAATAGCGATTATACTGACGCAATGGCAATAGAAATTATTTCGCGATGCACCATAATGCTTGTTCAATCGAGCGAAGGAGGAAAAAAAGATGGAATCCTTGAACGTCACCCGACAGATGCTTGCTTTTCAAAAACAAACCGTCAACAATTTTCAGAGTATGTGGGATTTTGCGCAGGCGCAAACGTCCACGACATTAGACCAGTTCATGGACCAGGCACCGTGGATGCCCCAGGAGAGCCGAAAAGCCCTTGACAACTGGCGCACGCTCATTGACCAGGAGCGTAAACGATTCAGCGCGTATGTCGACCAGTGTTTTGTCGTTTATGAAAAAATGCTGGATGCACCCGCGGCGGCGACACCCGCCAAAACCAAAAAAACCAACGATAACAAATAAGGAGGCTCCACGTGGACCAGAAAAACGCCGTTCCGCAAATGATCAAATTTAATCAAACGCTTTTTAACACGGCCTTTGAAACCGTGGTTCAGTTCCAGGACCAGGTTGAGAAGATCGGCAACACCATGATAGACAAGGCCGACTGGCTGCCCGCCGAAAGTCGAAAAATCTACGACAGCTGTGTCGACGCATACAAGACCAGCCGCAACAATTTCAAATCCTACGTCGATGAAGGTTACCAGCAGGGCGTAAAACTTTTCAAATAGCCGTCCAGCCGCATTACATCGCCCACCCCTTGATGAGGAATGCCGAATCAGGGGGTGGGCGCCTCGAATTCCTTTGAGGTTCTCCGTTTAAATTTAAAATTGACGGATTCGTACAAAGCCCGATATCTGCGTTATGCATCACCCTTCGTCACTGCGGCGTACCGTAAGTACGCCTCATTCCTCAGGATTCGCAAGCCTTGATCTCGGGCTTTTTACGAATCCGTCGGAAATGCGACTTTTTACGAGTTCATCAAAATTATTGACACCCAATTTGGGGTTCGCTATGGGTGGATTCGTTTGATCCTAAATTTGATCAAATTTAGGATAATATCTTTTGCGGAGGGTTGAAATGGCTCTGAGTTTCATCGAGGGCAATGAAGCGGTAGCGCTGGGGGCCTTGGCTGCCGGCTGCCGGTTCTTTGCCGGATACCCCATCACACCGGCTACCACCGTTTATAACGCCATGCTCAAATACCTGCCCCCGGAAGGCGGCGTCTGCCTTCAGGGGGAGGATGAGATCGCCTCCATCGGCTACTGTCTGGGGGCATCCATGGCGGGGGTCAAGGTGCTCACCGCTACATCGGGACCGGGCATCAGCCTTTATAGCGAACAGATCTCCTTTGCCATCGGCAGCGAGATTCCCCTGGTGATTGTCAACGTCCAGCGGCTAGGGCCCTCCACCGGGTCCGCCACCAAAGGGGCGGACGGAGACATCCAGTTCATGCGCTGGGGCTCCAGCTCCGGGCTACCGGTGATCGTTTTGGCGCCGGTGGACGTGGCCGACTGCTACCGGCTGATCGTCCACGCCTTCAACCTGGCCGAGCAGTATCGCTGCCCGGTATTTTTAGCCTCCAACAAAGAGATCGCCATGACGCGTGAAAGTGTCGATCTCGATGCCGTCGACCTGCCGGATATCATCACCCGCAAACCGGCAGACCGGAACCACGCGTTTCTTCCCTTTGCCACCCCGAACGACCACACCCCGCCGGATTTTTTGCCGATTGGCGATCCCACCCTGGTTCGTCAAACCTCCTCTACGCACGGTGTCAACGGCTACATCACCGTGGATCCGGATGAAATCCAGGCCTTCCAGCTTCGACTGGAGAAGAAGCTGAAGGCCCATTGCGAGGAATTCACCCTTTTCGACCAGGATCTGGACCCGCAGGCCAAGACGCTGGTGGTGGCATACGGCGTCACCGCCCGTGCTGCACGGGTGGCGGTGGCCGCCTCCAGAACGGCCGGTAAGCCGGTCTCCCTGCTGATTCTCAAGACCCTGTGGCCGGTACCCGAAAGGCTGATCGTGGATACGGCGGCTGCTTACGACCGGGTCGTGGTGGTGGAGATGAACATGGGGCAATACGTGCGGGAAATCCAGCGGTTGCTTCCCGGCAAGACGATCAGTTTTCTGGGGCAGATGAACGGCAACCTGATCAAACCGGAACAGATCAGGGAGGTGGTATAAATGAACAGTCTGATCAATGCCAGCCGGCCCCCGGTCTTCTGCCCGGGGTGCAGCCATGAACGCATCGTGCATACCCTGGACAAGGCCCTTGAGCGCATGGGCCTGAAGGGCAACCAGGTAGTCATCGTCAGCGATATCGGATGCTCGGGGCTGTTCGATACCTTTTTCAATACGCACGCGTTTCACGGACTCCACGGCCGGGCCCTGACCTACGCCATGGGGCTGAAGATGGCCCGTCCGGACTTGAAGGTGATCGTCACCATGGGCGACGGGGGGTTGGGCATCGGCGGTGCCCACGTGCTCTCCACCTGCCGGCGCAATATCGACCTCACCCTGCTGATTCTCAACAATTTCAACTACGGCATGACCGGCGGGCAGTGTTCCTCGACCACTCCCCAGGAGGCCGTGGTGGGGTCCGGGTTTCTCAACCAACTGGAAAAACCGGTAGACATCTGCCAGCTTGCCGCAGCGGCCGGCGCCGCCTTCGTGTCCCGCACCTCCTCGTATGCGTCGGACCTGGTGGATGAGATGGTCGCCGCCATCAGCTTCGACGGGTTTTCCGTCGTCGACATGTGGGGCATGTGTCCAGGCCGCTACACCAAACGCAATAAAATTACGCCCAAGAGCATCGACGCCGATCTGGCCAACCTGCCCCGCTTTAACGGCCCGGTGCCTGAAAACCAGCGCAAGGAATACGGCAGCGGCTACCGGGAAGTGGCCGCTGGACTGCCCACACCGTCCCGGCCGCCTAAAATAGAGGCGCGCTTTCAACCGCCGGCCAGCGGTCGCCAGGAAGTCCTCATCCTGGGCAGCGCCGGCCAGCGCATCGTCACCGCCGGTGAAATCTTCTGCCTGGCCGGCATGACCGGCGGATGGCATGCCACCTTGAAAAACGATTACCCCATCACCGTGCTTCGCGGCCATAGCGTCAGCGAGATGGTGCTGTCCCCGCAGCCTGTGGACTATACCGGCATCGAGCGGCCCAATGTGGTGGTGGCCCTGGCCGACGAGGGGGTGGGGCGGCGCAAAAAAATGTTGACCCGGCTGGGCGGTGACACCCTGATCATCAAAGCTGCGGGGGTCACGCTTCCCGAAACCGGCGCCACGGTGCAGGACGTGGATTTCAAGGCCCAGAAAATCAAAACCCAGGACTGGGCATTGGCCAGTCTGGCCCTGCTGGCCAAAAAAGAGCGGGTGATCTCAATGGACATGCTCAAGGCGGCGCTGGCTGTCCGGTTCAAAAAAGTCATTCTGGAAACCGCCGTGGAATTGGTTGATCGTGTCACCGATTAGCCGAAACAACATCAACGCAGAGAGATAAAGGAGATCTCATGGATTTTCAGCTGAGCAAGGAACTGGAGATGCTGCGCAAAGCGGTGCGCGAGTTTGCCACCAAGCGGATCGCGCCCAACGCGGACCAGTGGGACAAGGACCACTACTT
>NZ_JBFELV010000458.1:0-3982 GCF_041551955.1 Desulfosarcina sp. | reverse complement strand
CCCTTAATGAAGTCCAATCTGAGCGATTGTCGAGCTTGCCGCAGATTCAAGGCAGATGTCGTCGCGCTATAGTGGACGATGCGCGGCGACACCTAACGCCGAAGATGGGGTGAGATCGGCAAACCCAATGGGTTTCACCTTTTGAAACAAACTGTCGATGGTATCCAACTGGGATCGTAACCGATTGACCTTCTTCGAGAAAGGTGAATCGTTCAGTTTGGGTGAAGGTTTGGTGATCACCACCGGGAAAAACTCAACCACCGCTTTCAGATTTTCCTCCTTGGGGGATTAGAATTTGAAAATGGCGCGGAGACACTTCTACCGAAAATTCTTTACAAGCAGGCATTGGATCACCATCCATTTGGATACAAATCCGATGTTCACTGCTAATTTCAATTCTGCGTGCCCGGCTGTAACGAGCCAGCGCAGGGGGCAGTCGCTTTTTACGGATAGCCATCGACAGCAATTTTATGGTGTTCAATAAACTGCAATCCGTCCGAGTGATAACATTTAGCACCCCGTCATCGGATCTGGCCCCAGGGGTCATGGACCATCCGGTGGCATAGGTTTCTGTGTTGGCGATAACACTATGTTTGATATCCAAGTGCGCCTCACGGCCATCGATTTTCATGGAAAAGGGTATATGCGTTTTTGGAGATAGCGCCAAAACACCAGCAATGGCATATAGTAAATCACCTGAAATTTTATAGAGCCTCTTCAGCCATCGCCGCCTAAAATCATCCACCAAATGGACGATTTTTGCACCGTAACCGACCTCAACCATCGCCAAAAACAACTTTCGTTCTCCGGTATTTAGCGTCAACACCCCAACGTCCATAGGGCTCGGGGCCCCCTCGGTCAAGAGCGTAACCGCTTTTTCCGGATCGAGGGGAATATTCAGTTCCCGTGCTATTACATTTGCATTACCCATCGGTATGAATGCAATCACTGCTTGGCCATATTTTGGGTCAAGGCCGGCGCACACCTCCCTGAGGGTACCGTCACCTGCCACCACAACGATGAGTGCGACGTCAGTCGACCATTTTGGCGAAAGTATATGCTCAGCATGGCCTGCATATTCGGTTTGGAGCAAGGCTTTCACTTTCCAGCCGCTCCTTTCGAGCCTTTGCCTTGATCGCTCGGCAAAGCGAACCGCATTTCCCCGCCCGGCCATAGGGTTATAGATAATAACAGCTGATTGGTTTTGATTCATGAAAAGCTCAAACCCTACCTATTTTTTTTCATCTACTGCCCTTCGGAAAACAGCTTGAACTTATTCAGCCACACATGCCCAGGTTCTTTTTGCGAAGCCGAAAGTCAGGCAATGGTCAACCTGAATGATGGATTCCGAGGTTTTTCAACCACGGATTCAGACATTGATAAAAAAGGGGAAACAGCTGAATCTGTCTCCCCTTGATAGTAGTTGGTACGCCCGGCAGGATTCGAACCTGTGGCCTAAGATTCGAAGACCGAATGTTTGATAAAGCGAAACACGCATAATTTGAAATAGTTGATTTTTTTAATTCTAAAGGTGTTTTTGGTTTCGTTTGTTTTTCTTTGATACCTTTTGACCTTGACGGGCACCATTTAGGCACAATCAAGCTTAATACTACTGGACCATAGCCAATCAATCCACCCATCTTTTGGGCCACAATAAAAACTTGGAAAAACTTGGAAGAGACATCAATCGCTTAAAAATGATGAAAAGTTGAACGGCGATGATGGCAGCGGCGAGTCGTGGCACCCAGAGCCAGAAAGGGCTGAGTCCTAAAGCCAGAAACACCGCCGGGTCTTCGATCATGGCATGATTGATGCCGATTGAAATTTGCAAACGCTCAAGCTCATCTGTTGAAAAATGTCCTGTTTTTGTTTCCTCCACAATGACAGCAGCACCATAGGTCAATCCGAAGATGGCGGCGGTGAACCACAGGAATCCGGTCTGCTTGCCGAGTCCGAGGGTTTTTAGCACAGGGGCAATCACCCGAAGGATACGATCAATCATCTTGTAACTTTTCATGATTTCAAGAGTGATCATGAGCGTCACGATTATAGCTAACATTTTTGCAGCAAGGACCACATTGGTTGTCACCCATGTTTTGAGCATTGCGAATAACGGTATGCGCATTATGTCCGTGGTGCTTGCCAATGCATCCTTTGCTGTTTCATGACCCAAAAACCGGGAAACGAGCATCACCGTCAGTAAAGAGGCGATCAAGCGGAAAAGGGTTGCCTTTGTAAACGGAAGTCCTGATTTGCTCTGAACGACACCTTCCTGAATCAAGTTGTGTGAAATGACGATGAAAATTGCCAAAAGGGTCATCTGGTCTGCTGTCAGCGGCAGGGGAGCCATGGCCGCAATGGCGCCGTAAATACCGGTTGTCAAGCCTGCAATAAGGGGAATTGCAGCCATAGGGGGTAGACCGATCACACCCATGGCCGGTTCAAATACGAAATCTAAGCGGTTTATCCAGCCGGACCAGGTAAGTAAGGACGTTAAAAGAGAAATTGGTACAAGAATCTTCAGCATCCAGACAAAACCGCTCCACCCCTTTGCCAATCCGGAGGTCAGGCTGAGCCTCAATTTGCTGTTTGATGTTTGCATATACATTTTTAAATCAGTAAGTTATTTTTAGCTGAAACAACAAGCATGAATTTATATCAAGAAAACCTAAATGTGTATACTTGTTATTTTGGTTAGGGAAATAAATTTTTAGTGAATGGAGATTTGTTGTCGGGGATGAATTCAAACCAATATGAACCCAATCAACCAACTTCTACGGCTGGGCGATCAAACTGAACCATGGTTGGAAAACCATGAGTTTATTTACATGGAATATCAACTAATTCATAGGGTCGGTACAATCGTCGAACGCATTACTGGTATCGTGCATCGATTCGCATACCACCATGCGGATGCTGGTTGATCAGTCCTGCGCGTCCTTCCTGCTGGCAACCCCAGGGTAAAACACATGTGGTCGGCGCTGGCTGTTTCCCAGTGTATGGCAGATTCCACCAAATTCTTGCATTCTGCTGTGGGATTCACGCGTCTGTCCCTATCAAACTCTTTCTAAAAATTTTTTAGCTTGATACTCAAATTCCCTTGTTTCAACATCTACCATCCTGTGCTTTTCTTCATCATTAATTGAGATCGCCACATACCCCCCACCACCTTCAAAAGTGATGTGGCATGGAAGGCACGAGTGCATTTCATTTTCTACTAATCCCTCCCCACCTTTGCCGAAGAACCTTGATGCCTGATGAATAACCTCTTCAGAAGCCAACTTTGTCTTTTTGCCAATTTTCAACATGGTTTACCACCTCCTTTTATCGCAGGTAATACAATGGTAATCATTAAATGGTTGGTATCGAGTGGCTGGTTTTGTCTGCCGTAGGTATCCGGAAAGCATGGAACGATTCTTGTCGTCGGGTCGGTCTCGGGTATGGCTACAAGGTTGGCATCGAGTATGTTCTAAAATGGCAAGGAGTCTTGCCGCCAGAACCATTTTTCATGATTTCAGAAGAACTGCGGCTGGAAACTATGGTGCGTTCCGGTTTCCCTGAGCGTGTTGAGATGATGATTTCTGGTCAAAACACGAGGTCGGTTTTCGACCGGTACCATATCGTCAGCGACGTGGACTTAAAAGCCGCTGCAGCTATGCAGCAAGGGTATCTGGAATCAATCGTGGGCACAATTTCGGGCACAATGGCCGATTTTGGAAAAAAAATAGGCCAACCAAATAGGTTAACCTATCGAAATATTTGGTACGCCCGGCCCGATTCGAACGGGCGGCCTACGGATTCGAAGTCCGGCGCTCTATCCAGCTGAGCTACGGGCGCGTATTTCCATATCCGGCCAATGCTTTCACATTGGTTCGCAACAAACTATCACTTCCAATACCTATTTTCAGCATAAATATCAATTCATAGTTATAAAAATTCTAAAAGGTCATCACACGTCTTTCCAGTGGCCGCCGTACAAGCT
>NZ_JBFELV010000457.1:0-3983 GCF_041551955.1 Desulfosarcina sp. | reverse complement strand
CTTCGTTGTGCGCCTTTTCCGACGCACGCAGGTAAAGATCCAGGGCCTGGGCTTCGATGGACATGGCCAGTTCGATGACTTCCTGCACCGTGTCGTAAGCGGGCATGAGCAGGTTGGCATACTCTTCGGTAGTCAGTCCTCCTTCCAGCACCTCAGACACCTGCCGGGCCTCGAAGGTCTCCCGGGCGACCGCTTTGCCGGTCAGCTCGGCGTACTGCTCCAGGATGCGATCCTGATGTTTCACCTCAATTTGAGACAGTTGGTGAAACAGTTGTCTCGCCGGTTCACTGTCAACCTTCACCGCCATGGTGTCGTAAAATTCTTTCAACCCCGCTTCGAGGGAGTAGGCTACGGCCAGGGCGTTTTCCACCGAGGAGACGCCATCGAAAAGCGCCAGTCCTTTCTCTTCGCCCAGGAACGCCGCTTCGCTGGTCCAGGCGTTGAAACCGCCGGCCACGTTGATAATAGCGGTGAAGCCCTGGCCGGAAAGCAGCTGGGCCGCCATACGGCTGCGGCCGCCGGATGCACAGTAAACCATCACCGGCTTGTCGCGGTCCATTTGCGGCATGTGGTCGGTGAGTTCGGGCAGCGGCGCGAGAACGGCACCGGGAATGTGGCCGGACGCGTACTCCGCCGGTTGGCGAACGTCCAGAATGGTCACCTCCTCCACCTTTTTGTCAGCAAGATAGGATTTGGCCTGGTCGGTGTCGATGGATGTCACGGGGGTCAGGAATTGTCGCCAGTTCATGGGGTCCTCCGTATGGATAGATTTTTTTTCTCGGTGCAGATCGGAAGGGTCGTCCAAGTATACACAAAACAAGCCTTTCCGGCCATTGCTTTTTAGCTGGCATGCAGTTTGCTTTTTAGAATTGCAGCATTAACCTCTAAACATTGACCGTGGTTCCACATTTCCCCCAATCTTCTTCAACGCAAACGGAGGGTATCATGAAACTGAACGAGTACAAGGATATCATCAAGCAGGCCATCGCCAACGAGGTGGAGGCCAAAAAATTCTATGACGATGCAGCCAACACGCTTAAAGATCCGCACCTGAAAAAGCTCTTTGCCTCCCTGGCCGAAGAGGAGAAAAAACACCGGGATATCTTGACCAAGATTTACTCCAGCAACACCATGGACCGCTACTTTTCCGAATCACGAGACTACAAGGTGGCCGAAACCATGGACGAGCCGGAACTGTCCATGGCGATGAAGCCGGCCGACGCCTTTGCCCTGGCCATGAAAAAAGAGGAAGCGGCCATGAAACAGTACACCGAAATGGCCGAGATGTGCGATGATGACGATAAACGGCAGGTATTTTTTGACCTGGCGGCCATGGAGCGGGATCACAAACTGAAAATGGAATCCGCCTTCATCGATATCGGCTATCCCGAGGTTTGGTAACAAAAGGAGCTTTGACAATGACACAATCCAAATGCCCGGTCTGCGGCTGTAAAAAATTCCATGTCAAAAACCCCGACGACGACTACGATGTATACGAATTCGAATGCCGGGACGGGGAGATCTGTTTTGACGAAGATCTGGAGGATGACGAGTGCCCAGAGGTCGGCGACGCCACGGAAACCTTTTGCAATGCGTGTGCATGGCATGACAAGCTCAATACAATCAAGTAAGTTGTATCCCCCATATGGAGCAACCATGGAAACCCATGACGTAACCGTGTTCAAACCCTATCCGTTCAGGGTGGGACAGAAAATCAATATCGAAGATGGACCCCGCAAGGGGGACTGGGAGGTGGTGGCCGTTTCCGACCGCAAGGTCAAACTCCGCTGCCCGTTCAGTCAACGGGAACTCGAATGGAACCGGTTCTGCTATGTGATCGACGAACAGACCGGTGTGCAATGGCCCGGAAAAGAATAACCCTCCTGTTCAAACGCAGACCCGGTGGTTGATCGGCATCCATACTCAGCGCAAGGCTGAAGGACCCTAAATAAAGTCCCAGAACTGCACGCTCATTTAGTTGTATGCCATCGCAGACAACTTGACCCCGACCCGTTTTGCTCGAGGGCAAACATGGGTAACCCAAGCGATTGTCGAGCTTGCAGCAGATACATAGAAGATGTCTTTCCGCGATAGCCGCCTATGCGGGACGACATCTGACGCCGTAGATGGGGTGATCCGCCTGAGGTGGATAAAGATCGGCGATCCCAACAGATTTTCCATGTTGAAGTCGGCAAGTGACATAACCCATCCTTATTGTAATAATTTTCAATAAAACCGAAATGGGAAACGCTCAGTTGGGGTGTAAGTTTCTGACCCGTTTCACGACCAACTTGGAAAAACCGTTCCGCGGCAAACAGCGTTCACTTTCTCAAGGGGGCCTTATGAAAACCATATTTATCGCAGCGTCCATCATGATTGCCGGGATGTGGGTTGCCGTTGTCGACGTGTATGCCGCTGGGGTGGATCACACCTTGTTCGCTTCACTGTTGAGCAGCCATGTCAAGGACGGCGTCGTGGATTACCAGGGCTTCAAGGCGGACGAAGCCATTTTGGACCAATACCTTGACGCGCTTGCCGCCGTGGAGCCGAGTCCGCTGTCAGCAGACGATCAATTTGCCTTTTACGTCAACGCATACAACGCATGGACCATCAAACTGATACTGTCCCGCTACCCGGATATTCGTTCCATCAAGGATCTGGGGAGCCTGTTTTCATCGCCCTGGAAAAAAACCATCGCCCGCATCGATGGCGACCTGTTGACCCTGGACCAGATCGAACACGACATCCTGAGGAAACGGTTCAAGGACCCCCGGGTCCACTTTGCCGTCAACTGCGCATCCAAAAGCTGCCCGCCCCTTCAAGGTGAGCCGTTTGAGGCAAGCCACCTGAATGATCAGCTGAACCAAGCGGCCAAGGCTTTCATCAACACCCCCCGTTTCAACCGCTTGGACGGCAATACTCTGTGGGTCAGCAAAATTTTCGATTGGTTCCCGGAGGACTTCGATGGTGATGTGATCGGTTATTTCATCGAATTTGCCGACGTACCGATGAGGGAGCAACTGGAGAAAAACAAAGGCCGGATCAAGGTCAAATACCTGGATTACGACTGGTCCCTCAACGGAAGCTGAAGGAGACGACAATGGCAAACTACGACTACGATATTGGCATCATCGGCGGCGGCGCGGCCGGGCTTACGGTAGCATCGGGAGCGGCGCAGCTGGGTGCCAAGACCCTGCTCATCGAAAAGGAACCCGCCCTCGGCGGAGACTGCCTGCACTATGGCTGCGTGCCCAGCAAGACCCTGATCCGTTCGGCCCATGTTTACCACGAAATGAAACATGCCGATCGTTACGGACTACCGACAGTGGCCCTGCCGCCCGTGGATTTTTCCCGGATCGCCAAGCGGATACAGGATGTCATCACCGTCATCCAGAACCATGATTCGGAGGAACGGTTCTGCAAACTGGGCGCGAAGGTAGCCTTCGGAACCGGTTTTTTCAAGAACGACCGCACGGTGGATCTGGATGGCCGGTCGATCACCGCCAAGAACTGGGTCATTGCCACCGGATCATCGGCGGCCGTTCCTCCCATACCGGGATTGAATGCGATCAGCTATATCACGAACCGTGAGATCTTCTCACTCGATAGGCTCCCAGGGAGCATGCTCGTGCTGGGTGCAGGGCCCATCGGCATCGAAATGGCCCAGGCATTCAACCGGTTGGGAACGTCCGTCACAGTGGTGGATCGGGTCGGTCAGATCTTGGCCAAGGAGGACCCGGACATGGCCGCTGCCGTCCAGTCGGTCATGGAAGCCGAAGGGGTAAACTTCTACCTGGAGGCCGCTGTTGAACAGGCCACTGCGACAGGTGAGAAAAAAAGCGTTACCCTGCGGCTGGGAGACGGCGCCTCGGTGACGCTGACAGCCGACACGGTGCTGGTGGCCATGGGCCGTTCCGTCAACGTCAAGGATTTGCGGCTGGACGCAGCCGGTGTGAAATTTGACCCAAAGGGTATTTCGGTGG
>NZ_JBFELV010000456.1:0-3996 GCF_041551955.1 Desulfosarcina sp. | reverse complement strand
TGACCGATGGAGGCCATCATGCTTGCCAACCAGCCATACTGGAACCCTGTTCTGGAAACGGCAGATCCTCAGCGTCTGCGGGCGTTGCAATTGAAAAAATTTAAAAAAATTTTCCGTTGGGCCTATGACCATTCACGGTTTCACCGCTCGCTGTATGACCGGGCCGGTATTGGGCCTGAGGATATACGAAGATTTGAAGATATCCGCCATGTGCCCAAGGTGGAAAAATCCATGATGCGTGACATCCAACGAAAAGACCCTTTTCCCTATGGGGATGCACTCTGCGTACCCCTGGAGGCGGTCACGGAATTTCGCCAAACCAGCGGTACCACCGGACAGCCGGTCTATCAGGCCGACACCTGGCAGGATTGGGAGTGGTGGGCCGAGTGCTGGGCATTCATCTTGTGGGCCCAGGGGTACCGCCCATCGGATCGCGTGTTCATTCCCTTTGGGTACAATATTTTTGTGGCTTTCTGGGCCGGTCATTACGCTGCCGAAAAGGTCGGGTGCGAAGTCGTACCCGGCGGCGTGTTGGACACCCAAGCCCGCATACTTAAAATCCAGGAATTGAAAGCAACCGCCATGATGGCCACACCCACCTATGTACTGGGCATGGCCGATACGGCGATACGAAAAATGGGCATCGACCCATCGGGTCTGGGCATCAAAAAAATCACCTGCGCCGGCGAACCGGGCGCCAGCATTCCCGCCACAAAAAAGCGAATGCAGGATGCCTGGAACGCTCGCGTGTTCGATCACGCAGGCGCAACGGAAATTGGGGCGTGGTCTTTCGAATGCGAAGCCCAGCCGGGAGGAATGCACGTCAACGACGCTTTTTTCCTGGTGGAAATCGAGGACGTTGATTCCGGTGAAATCATTGATGAACCCGGGCGTCGCGGCAAAATGATCATCACGGCGTTGGATCGATTCGCCCAACCGTGTGTTCGTTTCGATGCCAAGGATATCATCGAATGGGATTCGGCCTCTTGTGCATGTGGTCGCACCTTCCGCCTGATCAAAGGAGGCGTCATCGGACGGGCCGACGATATTACCAAGGTGAAAGGGGTGCTTCTGGCTCCATCGGCCATTGAAGAGGTGGTCAGGAGCATAGACGGCCTGGGCGATGAATACGAAGTTATCGTAGACAAACTGGGGGACATCGACCGCATCAAGTTGAAAGTAGAACTGAAGACCGGCCAGGAAGATCGCGCCAAAGAGATCGAAAGTCAGCTCAAAGACCGCCTTCGCTTGAAAACCAACCTGGGATACCGTATCGAATTCTACGATTACGGGCGCTTGCCCAGGTATGATATCAAGGCCAGACGCTTTAAGGATATGCGCAAGCATTCTTAACAAGGAGCCGTATGCCGATGGAGCCAATCGCGGATTTACAGGCAATCGATATCGAGGTCCGAAATATTAAATCGGCGGCTGAAAAACTCAGCCGCATGAGCGAAAATTTTCCAGCCTTGGCCAGAAACACCGTCAGAATCCTTGCCAGCGTGAAAATGCTGGAACTGAATATCAACGATTATGTCGCCTTGGAGTCGGAGGATTGATCAGCGGCCGCTAAACCAGGCGTGGAAATCGCCCATCGGAACAACCCGAAAGGCCCGGTCCAATATTCTTGAACGGGCCTTTCGGGTTTATCAGGGCTGGATAATAATCGTGGGGTAGAGCCCCTCCTTGTCACCCTTGGGATAAGGCTGAATGGTATTAAAGGAGATGTTCTGGTTTCGTTGGGCATGACCGCGGTTCAAATTACCATCGAAAAAGGCGCCGTTGGCTTCCAGGATATGGTGAATACGCTCCTGAAATGCCGAAACAAAACTGGCACCGTTGCCTTCGAAGAGCATATTGCCCTTGCAGACCCGGGTGTCGATCTTTGAAAAGGCGTTGAGGCTCATGCTGTTGGCTTCAAGCTCTTCCGCGTTTCTCACCAACCCCCAGACCAGACTGCCGGGGGACACCTTGAGCGGTTTTCTGATGTCGATGATGGTGTGCGGCATCACCACGCTGTCTTTGCCGATGGTCAGCCGGGCATCCGGGCGCCCCCTTAAAAAGCTGTTGAAGCCCACAAAAACATTGGTGCCCATATTGGCCTCGATGATTTTCGCACCGTGGGCCGTGACGTTGTTCCCCTCGAGTTTGGAATTGATGATGTAGCAGTTCTCCTGGGCATTGGCGCCCCTTCCGAGCGTCGAATTCTGAAGGAACGCACGCTGGGCGACCAGTACATTCTCTCCGATCTTGGTTTTTGGCTTGATCACCGCAAAGCGATCCAAAGATGCATTCTTGGGAACAGGCACCGAATTCTCGATGTTGACCACATTGAACACCCGCTGAAAGGCTTCCTTGCGATCCTCCACAAAATCCATGAATACGCCCTGGGGCGGGCTGCCGCTGGCAAAATAAATGTAGTTGTTCAATTGGCTGATCGGGTACCGGTACATGAAATTGAAATCACCTGGCTTGCGGACCCAGACGGTCCCCGGCTCGATCTTCAGGTGACTGATCTCCCCAGCTTGAACATACGAGTAAGCACCGATGACGCAGTCTCGCATGGTGGTCAGATCCACCGTCGAAAAGGGGCCCAGGTAGCAGCCGTCCGAAGGAGACCCGTGAATGTTGGCGTAATGGGTGGAAACCGTGTCGCGAATGTAAAATCGTTCCAGGGTCTCCGGGTCATGCGAAAAATTGTGCACCAGGGTTTTGATCAAAAAGCTGTCGTCGATGCGGATCTCCTCATCCTTGTCCACCGGGATATTGAACTCCTGGTATTGGAACAGGTCTCCCTTTTTTTTAAGTTCGTCACCACGGATGTCGCTCTTGTACAGCAAGGAATTGGTCACCCGGCATCGTCCTAAAAAGTAGCTGCCGGAGAGGTTGGCGTGCTTGAACACCAGGTTCAGGGGATGGTGTGGGGTGATGCCGTAGAAGGCATAAAATTTGGTCATCTGCCCGGTCGGAACGAGTTTATTGACCATGGGGTGAACATCGAACTCCAATTCACGGAGATTGATGTTCACGCGTTGGATGATCCGATCGAAGAGTTTTTCAAGCTCTTTCATGTTGACCCTCCGTCTGATAACTGTGATTCGGATTCTTTCATGGCATGGAAGACAGCGGCAAACACATCGGCCAGCCGCAACACACCGACGATATCCTTGCCCCGGGTAACCAGCAGCGACAGGTTGGAACCCGCGGTCAACTGGTGAAGCGCCATGTCCAGGGATGTGTTTTCATCCACGTACTCCCCTTCGGTGGGCCGCTGCATGAGATCGGTCACATTCAACTTGGCCGCTTTGGAATACACATCCAGAATCGGAGGTGAGTTTTTCAGGTACTCTTCCTGTTGCAGGGCCACAGCCTTGCGGGAAAAGCCAAGTTTTTTGAATTTTCTGATTTGGTCCAGATTGGCGTCGCTGGGCTCCAGGGCACGCAGAAAGTCCATCTGGCTGAGCTTGCCGATAACCCGTTTATTCTTGTCCAGTATCAGAACGGCCCGGTGGGAATAGCGGCTCTGCTGAAATTTTTCCTGGGCCTTTTCCAGCGCAAGCACCGATTCGAACAGGGTCGCATCATCGGGAACGGTGGCATACTCCGAGATCGGTACCATCAG
Organism: Desulfosarcina sp.; assembly: GCF_041551955.1. Lineage (GTDB taxonomy): Bacteria > Desulfobacterota > Desulfobacteria > Desulfobacterales > Desulfosarcinaceae > Desulfosarcina. The sequence continues at coordinate 374 of NZ_JBFELV010000456.1, read as the reverse complement.
ATCTTTGACGCAGTAGTTCTTCAAAGGAAGCCTCCGGTTGAAAGGTTGATGCTGCTGGTTAATTTTTATCGACACGATCCGTCAGTTTCGGCGTAACTACCATGAATGTGTCGTTAAATCAATCTAAACCCATATTATCATAAAAATAGTCAGGAAAGAACCATACAGGCATGCACAAGGCTGTGTTTTTCGGCTTGTCCGGCGAACAACAAGGTTCTGACGGCAACCTTTACTTACCTGGAGTGAGTACCATTTCCTTGATCTTAGCCATCCCCTGTGGTAGACAACCGCTGGCGTTTCAAATTTTACTTCCCCCACTTACAAATCGATGCGAATTAAATGGGTTGAATGCCCAATAGAATAATAACCAAGAG
>NZ_JBFELV010000455.1:0-4032 GCF_041551955.1 Desulfosarcina sp. | reverse complement strand
TGCCCGGAAAAGCCCTGGTCACGGAAACGGATTGGACAGCACATTGTTCAATTCCTTTACCCGGGATAACGATATCGAACATCGGGCGCTCATGTTCCTGATGGCCCAGAAAACCGATTCCGTATTGGCCGCACTGGCTCGGACCCTCGAGCAGGAACGACAAAAACTGGGCGGCGTCGTCAGAAAACCGTCGATGACCGACGCCATTGATGCCCTGCAGGCCGAAGCGACTCCTGCCTCGGCCCCTCATCATTCGTCCTACGACCAGATTCTGCCCATGGCCCACGAAGGGATTGGGGTTGCGAATATCGCCCGTCAGCTGCAATTGCCCGAAGCGGAAGTCTCCTTGGTCATGCGTCTGAATGCCGCATAACCGCGGAACTGGCGTTATTTTAAAGAAAAAGGAAAAAAAGACCGGCAGGGCATTTGTTGCCTACCGGTTTTTGATTTTCAGCCGGTTTGGGGAAGGCACACATCGTCTCATCGGCCGAATTTAAAGACGGTGCGGAAAGCGCGGCTTGTGGCACACAGGTTGCAAAAAAATCTGTCAGCTATGAATGAACCCTTCACAACCCTTCAGGAGTCAACCCCATGAGTGGTGGAATGTATCTTGCCGCAGCCGGCGCCCTCGTTCAGCAATTACGGCTGGAGGTGCTTGCCAACAATGTGGCCAACATCAGCACCATCGGCTATAAAGGCGATCGATCCGTATTCCAGATCCCGCAGGAAACCGAACCCCAGACGTTTGAGACGTCCATCGAAGCGGTTCAATCCTTGTCCCCGTACGCCCCGCCTTTTGCTACGGTCGTTGATTTCAGCCAGGGGGCGATTCGTCAAACCGGCAACCCCTTGGACGTTGCCATTAACGGCAGCGGTTTTTTCTCCATCCAGACACCCGACGGTGTTGAATACACTCGTCAGGGAAATTTTTCGCTGGACAGCAGCGGCGTGCTGATTACGCCCGACGGCCATCCGGTGCTGGGTGAAGGTGGCGAAATCACCCTGGAGGAAGGAACCGTCGAAATCGATCTTCAGGGGGGTGTTTACCTGGATGGTGACGAAGTGGGCCGGCTGCAGATCACCGATTTTTTGAATCCCGAGACGCTGAAAAAGGTCGGCAACGGGCGTTTTGCTGAATCGGATGGAACGGCTGTGGGCGAACGCTCGGAAGACACCACATTGAGCCAGGGATACCTGGAGGCTGCCAACGTCAACCCGGTAAGGGCCATGACCGAGATGATCGAGACGTCACGGGCCTTTGAAGCCTATCAGAAAGTGATTCAAAGCGCAGATGAAGCCACTTCCAAGAGCATCAATGATGTCGGAAAAACCATCTAAGAACAGATGAGGAGGAAACCATGATCAGAAGCCTATGGTCCGCGGCTACAGGAATGCAGGCTCAGACATTGAACATCGATGTGATTTCAAACAACCTGGCCAATGTCGGCACCTCCGGATTCAAGAAAAGCCGGGCCGATTTTCAGGACCTGCTTTACCAGACACTCCGATCACCGGGGGTGTCATCCTCCGCAGACACCCAAGTGCCCACCGGCACCCAAGTGGGCCACGGCGTGCGCCCCGCCGCCACCCAGAAGGTGTTCACCCAGGGGGAATTCAACCACACCCAGAATCAATTGGACATGGCCATCGAAGGCGGTGGGTTCTTTCAGGTGATCCAGCCCAACGGAGAAACCGGTTATACCCGGGCGGGTACATTCAAGCTGGACAGCGACGGCCGGGTGGTGACGTCGGACGGATTCCCCATGGAGCCGGAACTGACCATCCCGGCTGATTCGGTTGCCGTCTCCATCGGGACGGACGGTACGGTTTCCGTCATGCTGGCCGGAGACAACCAACCCTCGGAGATCGGCAATATTGAACTGGCCGGCTTTGTCAATCCGGCTGGTTTGAAAAGTGTCGGCAGGAATCTTTTCATTCCGTCCGCTTCATCAGGAGATGCAACCACCGGTACGCCCGGCGAGGATGGATACGGCACCATCGCGCAGGGGTATCTGGAGATGTCCAACGTGAGCGTCGTGGATGAGATGGTCAACATGATCGTGGCCCAGCGGGCCTACGAAACCAACAGCAAGACCATTCAGGCCTCGGATGACATGCTTCAGACCGCCACCAACCTGAGAAGATAGGTTCGATGATGAGATATGGAATCAACCGATCCGACCGTCAGCGAAAAACGGGTTTATGCCTTTTAATCATGGCTGCGGCGTTTCTGATTTCACCGGCTGCGTACGCCTCGAACGGCACTTGCCTCACACTCAGAGAAGCAGCCCTGGTCGACCAGGAATCGGTTCGCCTGTCCGACGTCGCCAGGTTGACCGGCCTATCGGAGAACCAGATCGAGACCATCGGTGCAATCATCGTGGCCCGATCCCCTCAACCCGGTCAGACCCGTTTCGTGGGTGTCGACTATATCCGCATCCGTCTCAAACAATCCGGTGTCGATACGTCATCGATAATTTTCAAGGGTACGCCGGATGTGCGGATTACCCGGCAGGCCGCCGTGTTGCCCGTCCAACGGATGCAGCATGCGGTTGAAATGGCGATCCGCAGCCGCATGCCGTGGAAAAACGAAGATGTGACCATCAGCGAGATCGTGCTGGATGAAACCATCCAGCTTCCCACCGGATTGCTGACTTATCAAGTCGAGCCCGCCCGCAACGAAGATTATCTGGGCCGCACGATGGTGGCCCTGCATCTTTTTGTAGACGGGCGACCGGTGCGAAAGGTCTGGGTCAATCTGACCATTTCCGTCATGGCGGATGTGGTCACCGTGATGCGGCCCCTGGGAAAGCATGCCTATATCCAACTGGCAGACCTGTCGGTTGTGCGCCGTGACCTGTCGGATCTCTCGTCGGATTCAGTCAGGCGTATCGAAGACGCTTTGGGAAACCGGACGACACGGGCGATCTATCCCAAAACCGTACTCCAGTCGAGCATGTTTGCCTCACCGCCGCTGGTCAGAAGGGGAGACATCGTCAAGATCGTCGCCAACTCCGGTCCGATGATCATTACTGCCACCGGCATGGTCAAGCAACAAGGGTGCAAGGGTGAGATGGTTCGGGTGGTGAATACGGATTCCAACCGCATCATTACGGCGCGTGTGACAGGCCCGGGTGCCGTTGAAGTCAATTTTTAGGGAGGTTCTTCATGGTCCATCCATTCATCGCTGACATCGCCCGCCAATCTCGGTCTTGGGTGATTATTTCTGTTTTGGGGATCGCTATGGTCGGCTGTGCCAATGGTTTCTCTGGAATGGGCAAACCGATTCAGTCCAAAGCACCCAGCTATGGCCCCGACCCGCAGGCAGTCTTGCCAGCCCCGTTGGCGGCCATGCCCCAATCCCAGCCAGACGGCTCTTTGTGGCGGGATGACGCACCCTTGATCTCCATGTTTTCCGACCAGAAGGCACGAACCGCAGGCGACATCGTAACCATAAAAATCGCTGAATCGTCTGAGGCCACCAACAAGGCCAGCACCGCCACGGATCGTTCGTCTTCGCTGAGCGCCAGTGTGGATGCGTTCTTCAATGCCGAAAAACGATTTCCTGCCGATCAGCCGTTTTTCAATCCCTTTGCCAAACTGGCCGGCGGTATGGAAAGTGATTTTCAAGGCAATGGAACCACCCAACGAAGTGGAGATCTGAATGCCTACATTACCGCCATGGTGACACAGGTGCTGCCAAACGGCAACCTGGTCGTCACGGGGTCGCGGGAGGTGTTGATCAACAACGAAAATCAGATCATTCAACTCTCCGGTGTGGTGCGGCCACGCGATATCAACGCAGACAACCAGGTGCTTTCCACCTATATTGCCGACGCCAGGATATCTTACAGCGGCACCGGTGTGGTCAATGACCGGCAAAAACCCGGCTGGTTGACCGCGATTGTCATGAAGATATGGCCCTTTTAGGAATTATTCGAGATTTTTTATTGGGTGCGGGTGATTTGTTTTTTCCGGTTCAGGAATTAAGAATAGAAGGGTTTAGATGAAAATAAAACGTATCGTACTCAT
>NZ_JBFELV010000454.1:0-4043 GCF_041551955.1 Desulfosarcina sp. | reverse complement strand
GCCCGAGGTGTTACTGATTCTTATTCAATGTCGATGGTGCGATTTCCATTTCTGTATCTGCAGAAGCTGTTTTAGAGGACAGGCGTATTGTTGTGATCAATGCCGTCGAAAAGCAAAGCTCAAAAATCATTGCAAGGCACAAAGAAGATACCGCCAGACCAAAAAGGGTAAAAGAAACCACTGTGAAGCTGAAAACCGTCGCAGGCACGGCAATACGCAAAGAAAACCAAAAAACATGGATGATGCAACTTCAACACCCCGGCATCCATGGGCTATGAGGGTCTTAAACCGCATAAAAAACTGTGCTTGGCGTACCGATATAGGGCCATTTTGCCACTTTTGCGGTATTCGTGGCCGGGTTGCGCGTTCCTTTCCCCGCCGCGGCTATGGTTAACTCTGATCGGCAAGGGGTGCATGATGATAATGAAGAAAATCCTCAATCCTGATCGTATCAGGCGCATCAATGGTGGGTTCAGCTTCATCCCGCACCGTTTCCTCGGCGATGGGTTTTTATCATCGTTGCAGCAAAAGGAATTACTTCTCTATCTATTTCTGGTGATCGCCTCCGATCGCCATGGGCTTTCTTTTTACAGCTACGATGCCATTTGTACGTTGCTGCAGATGCGTCTTGATCAATACATCGCCGCCAGAAACGGTCTGATCGATAAAGATCTGATCGCTTTTGACGGAACCGTCTTCCAAGTGTTGGACCTACCGGTGAGGCCTGTTTTGTTGTCGTCGAAAGAACAAGCTCACAATCAAACAAAGAACCAAATCGTTGTCGCCCAGCTTATCGATCATTCGTTAAAGACAATGGGATAACACGATGAATGAAGAAAGCCAGGCAACCATTGAATGGATCGAAAGCAGGCTGAAAGCGTTCAATGAGACGAAGGTTGCTTTGGGACACGCGATTGAAGCGTATCTTGAATGGATGGCAGTTAACGCCTATACTCAAAATACTCAGCGAAATCATAAACGAACGTTGAGCCAATTTTTATCTTTTATCAAAGGAAGGAGATACCACTGGGACGAAATTTTTACCCGCCATACGTTAAAATGCTTTAAAAACATCAAAGACATGTCCCAGGCCTATGCCATCACCGGTCTTTCACGGTATCTTTATAGCCAGGGGAAAATAGCTGAACCGATACCGCGTCATAAACCATTGCCCAGCTTGCCGGTCCTTTATGAAGCGTATCTTCTCTATCAGAAAAAATACCGCCAGGTATCTGATCGCTCCATAACACCCATCAGGCGCGTGTTGTCTGCGTTTGACAGTTATTGTCAACGAAACGGCATTCAACTTCAATCATTAAAGATCAAGCATATCGATGCATTCCAAGGTGAATTTTTTAAAGATCTTAGTAGTTCTACCCGCCACACGTATCGCAACTATCTACGGCGTTTTTTAAGTTACTTGTACCATGAGCGCCGGATAGTGACCACCGATCTTGCGCCTATGGTGATCGGCCGACGGGAGTACGCTCAAGCCAAACCGCCCAAATTTTTACGACCAGTTGAAGTGCAGCAACTCTTTTCCAGCTTAAGCCTTTCTTCGGCAAGCGACATCCGGACCTATGCGATCGTGCATCTTGCCTATACCATGGGACTGCGTCCAAAAGAGATCAGCCTCGTCCGTTTCAATGATATCTCTTTTCGTCAAAGGCTGCTGCGCTTAACCGTACGCAAAGGAGATAACCCGCTTGAGCTTCCCGTCCCCAAGCATACCCTAAAGGCGGTGGCAGCCTATATCATCGGCGCCAGACCGAAAACGAAACACCGCCGATTGTTTTTAACCCTGCCCCCGCCGCATCGGCCATTAAGTCCCAATGCGGTCGGATGCCAGATCACTTTTGCGATGAAACGAGCAGGTTTGGCCACCAGCGCCTATTGGCTGCGGCACACCTATGCGCAGAACCTGCTCGAAGCCGGTGCGTCGATCTTTGAAATCAAGGAAATGCTTGGTCACGACAAGATCGAGTCGACCCAAAGGTATTTGCATGTGCATACCAAATTGATGCGTCAGGTGCTATTTGATGAGACGATTTGAAAGTTTTATGGCCAGGAACCTATCAGAGTATGCGGCTTATCGCCAGCGGTTGGGTTGCGTTAAGAAAGCAATAAAACCGCCTTTGTACGCTTTTGACCAGTACCTTAACGTGCACAAGGCCACCTGGGAACAACTGCAGCCGGCATTCTTCCTTCAAATGCGGGCGGATATCCGCAAGCATCCCAATACGGTCAACAAAATACTGTCGAGTGTACACAGTTTTTTCGAGTTTCTGGTACGTCGGCAAATCTGCCGTGTCAACCCGCTCGACGACATCCCGCCATTGCCCGAACGATTTTTTATTCCTTTTGTCTTCACACCGGAGCAAACCGATCAACTGCTCACAAACATTTGCGTAAATATCAGACACTGCCAAAAGCATTTGTTATTCGATATGGCGATCTATTTGGCTATGGCGATGTTGGCCCGCTGTGGGATGCGGATCAACGAACCGTTACGGCTTTGCCGGCATCATTTTCGACCCGATGAAGGCAGCGTTTATATCGAAAGGACCAAGTTCAGAAAAGACCGTCTGATACCGGTTCCCCAAAAAGTTCTGGACGAACTCGATAACTACCTGGCGGCACGCAACGTTTGTTGTCCGGAGGATCAAAATCCTTACTTGTTGGCTGGCAGAAAAGGTCGACCGCTCAAGGATTATCATGTCCGTTCCGTCTTTCATCGGGCGGTTGAAAATATCGGCCTGAAGCAGCCCAAACGGACCATGGGCAACATGACCTTCGGATCACCGGTACCCCACAGTTTGCGGCACTCGTATGCCATCAACACCTTAAACCGGATCAAAGCCCGTGGTATCTCCCCCCAGCAGGCACTGCCGGTGCTAGCCACATACATGGGCCACCGAAAATATCAATACACCGCCGCATATCTAAAAGTAAAAGACGCCAGCGATATTGCCGGCTTAATCACGTTCACCAAGTCCCAATCGGTTGTCAAATGAGACTGTCGGCTTTTATTCACCAATTTTTTGACAAGTATTTGCCTCACATCAAAGGAGTGAGCCCCAATAGCATTAAGGCATACCGGGATACCTTCAAACTGTTTTTGCCGTTTGCCGCAAACCACTATGGCATCAATGTCGGTTCGTTATCACTCAAGCATCTTACACCGGAGGTGATCATCACTTTTCTAGACCATCTCGAATCTGAACGGGAAAACAGCGCCAGAACCCGCAATCATCGATTAGCCGCCATCAAATCGCTGGCTAAAATGATCCGCTTTATGCATCCGCAATGGTCAGCGTTGATGGTTAAAATCATCTTCATTCCTCAAAAACGGACCCAGCGACAGCTGATCGGTTTTTTATACCCGGAGGAGATAAACCAAGTCCTCAACGCGGTAAATATCAACACGGCGCTGGGTTTTCGTGACTACACCATTTTGCACCTGTTGTTCGAGTCCGGCGCCCGTGTCAGTGAGATTGCACGATTGAATCTGGATTACTTCAACCCCGAACAGGGAACGCTCGCCATTTTGGGCAAGGGCAATCGCTTCCGCCAGGTCAATTTGTCTCCAACGACGGTAAAAATGATCAAGGCATATATGGTTAACCACCGCCGCCGGTCAAAACCCGCTTGCGCGAATCGGCTGTTCATCAGTCAGCACGGCAAGGCATTGACACGCCACGGCATCTATCGTCTTTGCCGGAAATACCTGCGGTTGGCACTATCGGAAAAACGGCTGGAAGTTCTCAATCCGGTTCACAGTTTTCGTCATTCCTGTGCCATCAGCATGCTTGCATCTGGTTGCTCGGTGACCGACATTAAAAACCATTTGGGACACGAAAATGTTCAATCCACAATGGTTTATCTGCAACTGGATCTTCCTCGCCGAAGAAAAAGAAATCGGAACTGGTATTGCGTGTATCCGGGGAGTATCCCTGGTTGATGCGATGTGCATTTTCGATAATCTGGCTCCCACCTGCCTGCCGGAACACCGTTTCGAGCCGGATGACTGGACAGACATGGCT
>NZ_JBFELV010000453.1:0-4062 GCF_041551955.1 Desulfosarcina sp. | reverse complement strand
GCCTGACGGCCTTTTTAATCTGTTTTCTGCTTGGGCCCTGGGTGATTCGGCGTCTTGCCATGATGTAGGTGGGGCAATACATCCGGGAGGACGGACCCAAGGACCACTACAAAAAGGCCGGCACCCCCACCATGGGCGGCGTGCTGATCATTTTCGCGGTCGTCGGCTCCACCTTGTTGTGGACCGATCTGACCAACCGCTATGTGTGGATCGCCCTGCTGGCCACCCTGGGGTTCGGGGCGATTGGTTTTGCGGACGACTACCTGATGCAGGTGAAAAAGCGCAATCTGGGCCTTACGGCCCGCCAGAAACTGCTTCTGCAGGTGCTTCTGGCACTGCTGGTGGGACTGTTGGCCTACATGGTGCCCGAGTTTTCGACCAAGCTCAGCGTGCCGTTCTTCAAACGGCTGACCCCGGATCCGGGATGGGGATACATCTTTTTCGCCGCCCTGGTCATCGTAGGGGCGTCCAACGCCGTCAACCTGACCGATGGTCTTGACGGTCTGGCCATTGGGCCGGTGATCATCGCCGCCGTCACCTACATGATTTTTGCCTATGTCGCCGGTCATGCGCGCATCGCCGACTACCTGCAGATTGCCCCGGTGGCAGGATGCGGGGAGATCACGGTTTACTGTGGCGCCCTGGCCGGCGCCGGATTGGGGTTCTTGTGGTTCAACGCCTATCCGGCCCAGGTGTTCATGGGGGATGTGGGCTCGCTCTCCATGGGGGCGTCGTTGGGCACCGTCGCCGTGATTACCAAGCAGGAGATTCTGCTGGTGCTGGTGGGCGGCCTGTTTGTCATCGAGGCCCTCTCCGTGATTTTCCAGGTGGGTTTTTTCAAGATGACCAAGGGCCGCCGCATTTTTCGCATGGCGCCCATCCATCATCATTTCGAATTGAAAGGGTGGCCGGAACCGAAGGTGATCGTGCGATTCTGGATCATCGCCATTGCCCTGGCATTGATATCCATGAGTACCCTGAAACTTAGATGATAAATAACAAAAACCAAAAATCAAATAACAAATAAATCACAATGACCAAAGTTCAAAATTCCAAACCGAATGATCTTGAAGGATGCCATTCCAATTTGAGATTTGGTTATTGTAATTTGGAATTTATCTGGAATTGGGTGCTTGTTATTTAACTAAATTCCGATGCCTTGGCCGGGTTTAAAGAAAAATTTGGGTGAGAATGGATCTTCGGAACGCATCTGTTGTTGTAGTGGGCCTGGGGCGGTCCGGGGTGGCAACCGCCCGGTTCCTCGTCAACCAGGGTGCCCGGGTGACGGTGACGGATCGTGCGCCGGCCGACACCCTGAAAGCGCCGGCCGAGGCCCTGGCGGGACTGAACGTCCGGCTCAAGCTGGGCGGGCATGATGCGTTCGATTTTGAAACCGCCGACTTGGTGGTGCTCAGTCCCGGCGTGCCTCACACCCTGCCGATGCTCGAACCGGCCTGGGCCAAAGGAACGCCGGTGATCGGAGAGATGGAGCTGGCTGCCGGGTATATCACCGAACCGATTCTGGCGGTCACCGGCACCAATGGAAAAACCACGACAACCGAACTGGTGGGGAACATGCTCAGAAAAAGCGGAAAGAACGTGTTTGTGGGAGGAAACATCGGCACACCGCTGATTGCCTATGCGGACGGTGCCCATGCCCCGGCCGATGTGGTAGTGGCCGAAGTGAGTAGTTTTCAGCTGGACACCATTGTCGATTTCAGGCCGCAAACCGCCGTGATGCTCAACATCACCGACGACCATCTGGACCGATATCCGACCTTTTACGCCTACGCGGATTCAAAGTGGCGGATATTCGAAAATCAACTGCCAAGCGATGTGGCGGTGCTCAACGCCATGGATGCCACGGTGGCCGCCATGATCGACCGCCGCCCGCCCCATGCCCGCAGGAGGCTCTATTCGGAGAAGGCCGTCGTCAACGGTGCCCAGATATTAAAGGACAAGATCCTTCTGGTCGATGCGGGCCGGCAGACGGGCAGTTTCAGGCTGGACAAGGCCGGTCTCATTGGTCCCCACAACCGGGAAAATACGGCTGCCGCCTGTCTGGCCGCCCGTGAACAGGGTGCCTCTGATGCAGGCATCCAGCAGGCCATCGACGAATTTCAGGGGCTTTCCCACCGCCTGGAAACGGTGGGACGAGTGCGCGGTGTGCGCTTTGTCAACGACTCCAAGGCCACGAACGTGGATGCGGTGAACCGGGCGCTGGCGTGCTTCGACGATCCGGTGATTCTGATCATGGGCGGGCAGAACAAGAAGGGTGACTTCAGCGCGCTCAAATCCCAGGTGCGCCGCCGGGTTAAAACCCTGGTGGTCATGGGGGAAGCCAAAGACGAGATCGTCACCGCCCTGGCCGGCGACCCGGAACGGGGAATCCTCGAGGCCGGGTCCATGCAGGAGGCGGTTGAAAAGGCATACGATGCGGCGGTGGACGGGGAAATCGTTTTGCTCTCCCCGGCTTGCGCCAGTTTCGATATGTTCGATAACTATGCCCAGCGGGGTGACCGGTTCCGGGAAATCGTAGAAAGGCTAGGATGACCGCAGCTGCCAAACGAAACGGGACTCAACCGCTGGTCTACGACCTGGGACTGCTGTTTCCCGTGTTGCTGCTCGTGGGCATGGGTATCGTTATGGTCTACAGCGCCAGCAGCGCCCTGGCCGTCAAGAAGTTTGGCAGCGGTTATTTCTTTTTGAAAAAACAGGCCATGTTCTCACTGATCGGCATTGTGGTGCTGGTGACGTTCAGTTACGTCCCGTTCCGGCTCTACCGTGTGCTCGTTTATCCCGTTCTGGCGGCGGCCATCGCGATGCTGGTGGCGGTGGTCTTTTCCGGGTGGGGCGTGACGGCAGGCGGATCGGCCCGTTGGCTCCAACTCGGGCCCGTCCAGTTTCAGCCGTCAGAACTGGCGCGATTGGCCCTGGTCATCTACATGGCCTACTCCATGAGCAAAAAGGGAGAGCAGGTGCGCGATTTTTACGTGGGTTTCCTGCCCCATTTTCTGGTTCTGGGTCTCTTTACCGGGCTGCTGCTGGTTCAACCCGATTTTGGGTCTATCCTAATTTTCGCCGCCTTGACCTGGATCATGCTGTTCGTCGGCGGGTGCCGCATCACCCACCTGCTGTCGGTCGTTCTGGTGCTGGCGCCCATGGCCTGGCTGTTTATGACCCATGCCGAATACCGGGTCAAGCGGCTGATGAGCTTTATGGATCCGTGGCAGTACCCGGCGGACGAGGGATACCAGATCGTCCATTCGCTGATGGCATTCGGCACCGGAGGAATCACCGGTGCGGGCATCGGCAAGGGATATCAGAAGCTGTTTTACCTTCCCGAGCCCCACACGGATTTCATCTTCTCCGTGGTAGGGGAAGAACTAGGGCTCATCGGGGTCATGATCGTAATTCTGCTTTACGGCATCATGCTCATGCGGGGCGTCCGCATCGCTCGCCACGCCCAGGATCGCTTTGGCTCCCTGCTGGCCATGGGCATCACGGTGACCTTGGGCCTTCAGGTCTGCATCAACATGGGGGTGGCGCTGGGCATGCTGCCTACCAAAGGGCTGACACTGCCCTTTCTCAGCTATGGCGGGACGAGCCTGCTGATCAACATGGCGGCAGTGGGGATCATGATGAATATCGGAGCGCGGGATGCACGCTGTTGAATCCGAAAACACCTGGCGACCACTCAAGGTGGTTGTTGCCGGTGGCGGCACCGGCGGGCACTTGTTTCCCGGAATTGCCGTTGCAGGGGAGTTTGTCGTGAGAAATCCACAAAGCCGGATCCTCTTCGTGGGGGCCGGTCGGCCATTCGAGAAAGAGGCCCTTGCCCGGGCCGGTTATCCCCATCGAACCATTGCCATCGAGGGGATCAAGGGAAGAGGGCTGTGGGCAAAGGCGCGGGCGGCCATGAAAATTCCCGGCGCCCTGTTTCATTCCGCCGGTATTCTGGCCGAGGCGCAGGCGGACCTGGTGGTCGGCGTCGGCGGATACGCCACCGGGCCGGTGGCCCTGGCCGCCTGGATAAAAGGCATCCCGGTGGTCCTGTGTGAG
>NZ_JBFELV010000452.1:0-4062 GCF_041551955.1 Desulfosarcina sp. | reverse complement strand
TAGAAATGGATTTGGGATTGATCTTACTCCAAGTTGTAGCACTGTTCATGGCCCTGACCTTCCACGAGTTTGCCCATGGCTGGGTGGCCAGGCGGCTGGGTGACCACACGGCCGAGTCCCAGGGGCGCTTGACCCTGAACCCGAAGGATCACATCGACCCCTTCGGCACCGTTCTGCTGCCGGCCATGCTGATCCTGATGAAATCGCCGGTGGTCTTCGGCTGGGCCAAGCCGGTGCCCATCGATCCGCGCAATTTCAAGGATCCCAGACGCGGCATGATGTGGTCGGCGTTGGGCGGCCCGATGATCAACCTCTTTCTGGCCGCTGCCCTGGCCGTGGTCTTCAAAGCCATGCTCATGGCCGGGTTCCATGTCCGGGGGCTGCTGCTCTTTCTGATTATCGCCATCCAGCTCAATGTCTTTCTGGCGATCTTCAACCTGATCCCCATTCCGCCGCTGGATGGCGGCCGGGTGATGGTAGGCCTCCTGCCGCCCAGGCAGGCCTTGGCCTACAGCCGCATCGAACCCTACGGGTTCATAATCGTGATCGCCCTGATGTACTTTAATATTTTAGACCGATTTGTCTTCTACCCCATCCAGATGATCCTGCGGTTTTTGGGAATCGGCTGACCAATTATCGTGCAATCGCGTCGTAAAACTTCGGTGGTCATGAATCCGCGATGGCGGACGTCAACGGTTAGGTATTTACGTCGCGTTGGGTTGATCTTTCAGACATCGTCAATCGTGCCGGTGCCGCCTGCAATGCCTCTCGAGGCCCCATCAAGCAACGTGTATGGAATGAGAATCAGCATCTTGTCTGTTTAATTCGCCCTTGCCCTCAACCCTGCCCACACCTTGAAAGACGAGAGGGTCGATACCGCATGCCTGCCGCCCACCAATTGAAAAGGGAAATCGGACTTTTTACAGCCGTTGCCATCGTCGTGGCCAACATGGTGGGCACGGGCATCTTCACGACATCCGGCTTCGTTCTCCAGGAGGTCGGCAGTTCATCGGCGCTGCTGCTGGGCTGGTTCGTGGGCGGGATGTTCGCCCTGTGCGGCGCCCTGTGCTACGGTGAACTGGGCGCGCGCTATCCCCGTGCGGGAGGGGAATACGTCTATCTGCGCGAGGCCTTCGGCAAACCGCTGGCCTTCCTCTCGGGCTGGATATCGCTCATCGTCGGCTTTTCGGCCCCCATCGCGGCGGCCGCCATCGCCTTTTCGATTTACCTGCTTAAAGCCCTTGGCGCCGGCCCCGGCACCCATCGTGTTTTTTCCATCGTCGGTGTACCGGTATTCACCTTCTCGCTGCCGGTGGTGCTGGCCGTGGCTGTGGTATTGCTGCTATCGATTCTGCACGTCCACAGCCTGCGTGCCGGCAGTCGGGTTCAAAACCTGCTGACGCTCTTCAAAATCGCTTTGATCGTGGGATTTATCGGCGCCGGCATCTTCTCTTCAGGCGGTTCCATCGACCATTTCAGTGGAAGCGTCTCCCCCGGCGTTCTGTTGGACGGGAAATTCGTCGTCGCCCTGATTTTCATCAGCTTTGCCTACAGCGGTTGGAATGCAGCTGCTTACCTGGGCGGAGAAATCAAACACCCGTCCCGAAACATTCCCTTGGCGATGCTGGTTGGCACGCTAATCGTCACCGCACTCTACCTGCTGCTTAACTTCGTCTATGTTTACGCGCTGCCGCCGGAAGAGATGCGTGGGGTGATGGAAGTGGCAGCCGCAGCAGGCGCTCGGCTGTTCGGCCCCGGCATCGGCCGCTGGCTGAACGGGGCCATCTCCTTGGGACTTCTTTCCGTGATCAGCGCCATGATTCTTGCCGGACCGCGCGTCTACTACGCCATGTCCCGCGACGGCATCTTTTTTCCCCTTTTCGCAAAGGTCGATGAAACACGGCATACGCCTGCCCATGCGATCGGGCTGCAGGCGGCTATCGCCATGACCATGATCGTCTCCGCGTCCTACGACAGGCTGCTGGTGTACATCGGCTTTACCCTGTCCCTGTTTGCTATGCTGACCGTTATCGGGTTGATGCGCCTGCGGTTCAAGGACCCGGGTAAGGGTCCGGCATACCGGACGTGGGGATACCCGCTGACGCCGCTGATTTTCATCCTGGGCAATCTGTGGATCATCACCTTTTCCATCAGGAGCCGACCGGCACCGGTCGTTTGGGGGTTCGTCACCATCGCCGCCGGACTGGGTATGTACGTCTATTTCCATCGCACACGGTCTCCCCACCCTAAAGAGGAAAGGTAAACATCCACCGGCCGTTCAATCGCTGCTTTCGCATCGGGGTGAAGCCGGGTTGAAACCATCCAAACCAAAGGAGGATTTGTCATGAGTGGCCTATACCGATGGGTTTGTATGGCTTGCTTTCTGACGGCCGCCTGTCTGTCAACGGCACCCGCCGTGACGCCGGCCATGGCCGCCAGGCTGGGAGACATCCCGGAAACGGCCGAATTTGCCGCCGGGATGTGCGCGGCTTCGAGGTGGACCTGCCGGCAACCGTGGTCCGCCAAGCGGAGCTGGTCCTGGCCGCCATTGGAAAGATACCCGCCACGGGGGTGTATGTTCCCGTCGATTATCGTAATGACGGATTGGACGGTGCCTTGGAATCGGTCGGATATGATTCGAAACGCAAGACGTTGTTCGTCTGCGAAGGCGTCACCCGCTACATCGACGCTGCAGCCGTGGACAGGTTCATGCGGTTCATCACAGGAAATACCGCACCGGGCAGTTCGGTGGTTTTCGACTACATGCCGCTGGGCGCCGTCCAGGGTGATTTCGAGCGCTGCCCGGACATCCGGCGCCTTTCCTTCTGGGTCGCCTACCGAGGCAAACCGCTTGTATTCGGCATCCGAAAAGGCGACAGCGCCGCCTATGTGAGCCAACACGGATTGAAGGTGATGTCGGACCTTGCCCCGAAAGACCTTGAAAAGAGATATCTCACCTGCAGCGACGGCAGCCTGGACGGTCCCTGCGCCAGTGCGTTTCGCATCATGCATGCGGCCGCGCCTTAATCACCGCTCGCCATCAATCGTCGCAAGGCGGTAGACAATGATATGCTGCGTGGGTATCTGTCTCTTGTTCCTCGTCTCCGGTGTTCTCATCGAACCCGGAGCCGCATGGGCGCAAAGCCTGGCGGACATCGGCCGCGATGGGGTACCATCGATGGTGGGTTTCAGAAGGTGAAACCCATTGGGGTTGCCGATCTCACCCCATCTTTTTAGATCCACTGACGGCATTGGATCATCCATCGAACCAATACCACGTGAAGCGAAGCAATAATGGTTTTCACTGCCGCCAGTGACCATCGTTTAAATTGATTTGACGCCAACCCGTTACCCCCACCACAGACCCCTCCAACCAAAGCAGCCGCGCCCGGCAATCAGGGTGGCGGCATATTTGTCTACGGCTAATCCGCTAGCTCGGGCATTTCTTCAACGATGGGGAAAAACGGATGACATCAGATGTACCCATCCCGGCAACACGAAGTATCTGGAGATGTCTCTTTAATTTTTTTTATCACTGACCGAAAAAATATGATATAGGCGGTTTATCCGCACAATGACGACAACTGTTTTATTAATTAACTCGAACCGAACAGGAGGATAAAGTGAGAAGGCATTCGATTGCTCGGTGCATCGCCATTGCTATGTTTGGATACATCTTGCTCTCACCCTTCAAGGGAATGGCCGAAGGACGTGACCTCACGGCGCAGAAGCTTAAATCCATGCTGGACTCGGGTCAGAAAATGTTCCTGCTCAACCCGTTGAGCGACATCGAGTTCAACGAAGGCCACATCCCCGGGTCGGTGAACATCCCCCTGCACACGATCATGCGGTCAGACAAACTCCCCGAAGACAAGGACACGCTCATCGTCACCTATTGTCTCAGCCCCCAGTGAGTATACTACCAGGAGGCCGCCAGTCTGGTGGCGAACAGCATGTATACCACCATCAAAACTTTTTCCGGGGGGATAAAGGCATGGAAGTCGGCCGGCTACCCGATCGTCAAAACAAACCCGATGCCTGACTATGAGGTTCAAACCATAG
>NZ_JBFELV010000451.1:0-4085 GCF_041551955.1 Desulfosarcina sp. | reverse complement strand
GAAATTCGAGAGGAATCGATCGCAGCCGTTCTGCTGGAAAGTAGTTTCAAGGGCAGCCAGCTGGAGTCGCAGGGCTATTTTCCCATTCCTGCGGACAAAAAAGCGGGCGATGAAGGCATTCAAGAAGCCCTTCAGACCATCGTCGAAACCATCAAGCCCGCCGGCGCCACCTGTGTACTTGGCATTCCCGCGACCGTCGTTTCCTTCAGAAATATCTCTGTTCCCTTTCATGACCGTAAAAAAATCCGGCAAATCCTGCCTTTTGAACTAGAGCCTACCCTGCCGACTCCGGTGGAGGAATTGATTTTCGATTTCGAGGCTGTGAAACGGGATAAACATCAGGATTTGCTGACATTCTCCGTTAGAAAGATGGAAATCCAGCGCTATCTGGAGCTCCTCGAATCGGTGAATTTAAGGCCGGCTGTCATTGTGCCCGGCGGCTATGCCGCAGCCCGGTTCATCTCCACGATGACCGCCGTCAACGGTGATTTTCTCTTTATCGACACCGGAGAAGGCAATCACACGATCTACGCCGTCTGTTCGGGACACCTTCGCATGGTCCGCACCCTCCCGGTCGCCCGCGACGGCAATCCGATCATCCGCAATCTGGAATCGACCCTGAAACGGACATTCATCGCCCTTCAGGAAAGCCTGGGAATCGCGGTCACCCCGTCGACGGTTTTTTCCGCTGGCCCCCAGTCCCCACTGCTATCGACGGGGAACGGGTCATCGACATTGTTGGGCGTACCGGTTAAATCCATCGACGATTTGCGGACATTTCCCCGGTTGAAGGGGTCGTTGAATACTCAGGACTGGCAATCCGGACATCTGGATATCGCCCTGGCCCTGGCCCTGATGGAAACCGAGACCGTCAGCGGTGTCAATTTTTCCACGGAGCGCTCAACGATCCAGCACTACTGGAGCGAATATCGCAAACACATCATCCTTACCGGGATATTGATCGTCCTTGCCCTGGTGACCGTACTGGGGGGCCAGATCCTTGCGGTCAATGCCAAAGAACGACGCCTGGCCGAACTGGACCGACAGATTGAAGGGGTGTTCAAAAGTACCTTTCCCGAGGTCACCCGCGTGGTGAACCCCTTGCAGCAGATGCAGGTCAAGATCAAAGCGGCCGGCGACGGCAGCGCCGGTTTCGATTTGACGGGCGCCCGTGTCCGGATCATCGATATCCTCAACGTCTTGAGCCAGCAGATTCCGTCGTCAGCAGATGTGAAGGTCAACCGCATGGTTGCCGGAGCCGACAACGTCGTGCTGTCCGGCGATACGGACAACTTCAACACGGTTGACGACATCAAAGGGCGTTTGGAGGAATCGGACCTGTTTACACGCGTGACCATCAGCTCGGCCGACCTCGAGAAATCGGGAAACCGGGTGAGATTCAAACTGAAGCTGGATTTTTAACCAACCATGGCCATCAAACTCAACAAACGGGAAAAAATCGCCGTGGCCGGGGCAGCGGCCGCCATTGTCATTTTTCTGGTGTTGCAGATCCTGGTTTTTCCCCTGTTCGAAAAAAACACGCAATTATCGCGGACGCTGACCACCCGGGAACGGGAGCGGGAACAGATAAACCTGCTGCAGGAGGAATACCTCAAAACGGCCGAAAAGGCGCAATCGGCGGAACGCCACCTGAAAAGGCGCAAACCGGGCTTCACCCTCTTTTCATTTCTGGAAACCCTGGCTGGACAGACGGGCGTCAAAAGCCATATCGCCTATATGAGGCCGACGACCACGACCCAGAAGGACAGCCCGTACCGGCTTTCCATGGTGGAAATGAAACTGCAGGAAATCACCATGGCGCAGCTTCTGGCCTATCTACACGGCATTGAAACATCCGCGGACATGATTTCCATTAAGCGTCTCTCCATTTCCAAAGGAGAGCAGAAGGCCGATCTGATCAATACGGTCTTTCAAGTCGAAACACTGGAGATGTAGCGCTTGCCATGATTTCCATTAAGGCCATATTGGCTTATCTGTTGTACGCCCTGCTGGCGGCAACGTTTTTTTTGATCCTGCTGTTTCCCGACCAGGCGATTAAAGCCTACGTGGACGGTCGACTGGCTTCCATTGACCCGTCGCTGAGCATGGCGGCCAAGTCGATTCGACCGGCCCTGCCGCCGGGACTTAAAATGATCGATGTAGACCTGAACCGCGACGGCGTCCGGCTGGCTCACTTCGAAGATGCCCGGGTCTCACCCGATCTGGCGAGCCTCCTGCGGGAAAAAAAACAGGTTCGTTTTCAGGCAAATATTGCCGATGGGACCATAAATGGCCGGGCAACTGTGGAAACCGCCGTCCGACCCGGTCCCTTGCGGGTGGAAGCGGACATCTCTGATATCCGTCTTGACAAGCTCGATGCAATCAAAAGCGATGCGCCTTTCAGCCTTGCCGGTTCCCTTAAAGGCCGGGTGACCCACGACGGGGCGCGTGCCCCGATGGGAATGACCAGCGGGTTGTTGACGGTGCCGGATCTGCACATCACCCTGAAAGCACCTTTTTTCGGCATCAGCGAGCTAGTGATGGATCAGACGGATGCGGACTTTTCGATCAGTGGCGGGAACCTGCGGCTCAAATCCCTCACTTTCGATGGCCCCATGCTTGAAGGTAAAATTACCGGCACCATAGAACTGAGGCAGCCCTTCGAGCAGAGCCGCCTGAACCTCACCGGGAATGCCAAACCCCGACCAGAGTTGGTCGCCCGGCTTCAAGAGACGATGCCCCAGGGGATCGTCAACCCGCGGACACTGGGAAACCGGGGATTGACCTTCCGGGTGCGCGGCTCCATTGAAAACCCCGACATGTCCATGAGATAGGCGATGATACCAAAAGCCATTTTTACATTTGTCAATCTGCTCTGCATCACCGTTTCCGCCTATGTGGTCGTGGACGGCCTATACGGAACCCTCTCTGCAGGGCTGACCCAGTCCCCCCCATCGACCCAACAGAATGTCTACCGTGTGACCGATACTGGCACGACCAGCCGCCCCTTGACGGCATACAAGGCAATCCTGGAGCGGAACTTGTTCAATACCCGTTCGAACAACGAACCCCCGCCGGGTAAAGTGGATGTCGAATCCCTGGAAGAGACCAAGCTTAACCTGAAGCTGTGGGGAACGGTTTCCGGCAGCGACGACGGGGACTATGCGGTCATCGAAGATGTCAAGGTACGCGAACAGAACCTATACCGTGCCGGCGATGCCATCCAGACGGCCACGGTCAAGGAAATACACAGGGAAAAGGTCGTCCTGACCGTAAATGGAAAGGATGAAATGCTCCAGATGCAGGAACTGGAGTCAGGCAAATCCGGCTACCGGCCTGGCGGGCAACCCGTTCGCGCGGCGTCGCCGTCCTCCGGTGCAGTGCGTGCCCAGCGAATTTCCCTGAGGCGATCTTATATCGAGCAGTCCATGACGGACGTGGCGTCGCTGATGACCCAGGTGCAGATCCAACCACACATGGAAAACGGTGTACCTGCAGGTCTGGCGCTCTCCAGCATCAAACCCAATTCCATTTTCCGGAGAATGGGCCTGAGAAACGGAGACATCATCGCCGGCGTAGACGGCACTGAAATTACATCGGTCGATGATGCGTTGAAGCTGGTGGACAGCCTTAAATCCGCATCCACCCTCTCCGTGCAGTTAAAACGCAGGGGACAGGAAAAAAACATCCAATATAGCATCAGATAGCCGGCCAGGCACACCGGAACCGTTGCCGGTGGAAACAGGAAAAAGAAGATATGGCTATGGAAAAAACAATGGGTGCAAACAGAACATGCAGGGTCGGCGCACTGATCGCGGCGCTGACGTTTCTTCTCCTTGCCGCCAGCACTGGAGCCCAAGATCAGGATCAGGGTCAGAATCAGGTCCAGAAGCAGGGTCAGACGCCTGGCGGCAGCGTGACGGCAAATGGTTCACAGCGCTTTGTCTCCATTGATTTCAACAATGTGGATATCAGCGTGTTCATCAAGTTCATCAGCGAACTCACCGGCAAGAACTTCGTCATCGACCAGCGCGTCAAGGGCAAGGTGACCATCATCTCCCCGTCCAAGATCTCCGTCGATGAGG
>NZ_JBFELV010000450.1:0-4089 GCF_041551955.1 Desulfosarcina sp. | reverse complement strand
CAACGTGGTCGACATGGAGGTGATTTCCGGATCCGGGCTCAAGCTTGGTGTGGATCCCCTGGGAGGGGCCGCGGTAAACTACTGGGCACCCATCGCCGATCGCTACGGGCTTTCCCTTGACATCGTCAACCCGGTCGTGGACCCCACCTTTGGGTTTATGACCCTGGACAAAGACGGAAAAATCCGCATGGACTGTTCTTCACCCTTTGCCATGCAAGGGTTGATCAAGCTCAAAGACAAGTTTGACATCGCCTTCGGCAATGATACGGATGTCGATCGCCACGGGATTGTCACGCCAAGCACCGGGCTGCTCAATCCGAATCACTATCTGGCGGTGGCCATATGGTACCTGTTTCAAAACAGGCCTGCCTGGGGCCCATCGGCCGCCGTAGGCAAAACGCTGGTATCGACCTCGATGATCGACCGGGTGACGGCCCATCTTGGGAAAACGCTGTCTGAGGTGCCCGTGGGCTTTAAATGGTTCGTCGATGGGCTGATGAGCGCTAAGGTCGGTTTCGGCGGCGAAGAAAGCGCCGGCGCGTCTTTCTTGCGCCGGGATGGCGCGGTATGGACCACGGACAAGGACGGCATCATCATGGATCTTCTGGCCGCTGAAATCATGGCCAAAACCGGCAGGGATCCGGGCGAAATATACCGGTCACTCGAGGAACGATTTGGTTCTTGCGTATATGAGCGCATCGATGCCCCGGCAACCGCCGGGCAAAAAGAGGTGTTAAAACAACTGTCAGCCGAAACGATCACCGCCAAGGCGCTGGCTGGTGAACCGATCCTTGCCAAACATACACGGGCACCGGGAAACCAGGCCCCCTTGGGGGGATTAAAGGTCGTCACCGAAAACGGATGGTTCGCCGCTCGACCCTCCGGCACCGAAGAAATCTATAAAATTTATGCGGAAAGCTTCAAAGGCAAGGCGCACCTGCAAAGCATTCAACAAGAGGCCCAGACCATTGTCAGTGCGGCATTTCAAGCGGCAGGCGCTTAGCATTCAGGATGCTATACATCTATCATGGTTTGACTACCGCTTTGCCAAGGGGGTGCCGGTTTACTGGACCAACCTGCTAAAAAGATACCGGGGGTGACGATACGCAGGACAACCGTGTTGTATGGAAAAATAGGGTCTCAGGCTCCTCCGGGACCATCATTTCATATGTTACCTGTCCAACATTGCCGAGATCGATTCTTGATCGTACCACCGGCCGGCTGCCATCACTCCAAGGATGCTGCGGGCATGGGCCACATCATCCAGCGGGTTTTTTGCCAGCAGGAGTAAATCCGCTCTTTTTCCGGGCACGATGCTTCCAAACTCATCCAGTCCATTCATCCGCTGCACGATCTTCGAGGCTACGACGGTTCCCGCTGCCAGGGCTTCATAGGGGGTAAACCCATTTTCAACCAGGATGCTGAGCTCATCATGCAGGGAGAACCCCGGTACTGCGCCCATGATGCCGGTTCCGGCATCTGTAGACAGCAGCAGGGGGATGTTTTTCGCTTTCAACGCAACCAGCAGTTTTTTGTCCAGCATGTACTTAAAGGGCGCAAATACCTCGCCACCTTTGAACTGCAGTTGATGCTTTCCCAGGCCTTTTCGAAACCGTTCCAGATAACTTAACGGCAAGTAGCGGTTTTCCGGTCTTTCCAGAAAATCATCGGGGTCGAATAATTTCCGAACGATCAGATCATCAATCACCAAGGTGGTGCAAACCGGAACCGGTTTGTCCTTGAGCTTATTTGCGAGCGCAACGACCATCGTCTCAATTTTTCGCTCTTGTTCCCGGGGATTTAATTCAAGCAAAGGGGCAAATCGACTGAACGTGGTCTGAATGGCATAGGACATCCACTCACCTTCATTGTTGAAATAACGATGGCGATCCAATTCGGAGACCTCCCATATCAACTCCTCGATATGGGCTATCTCGTTCATACCCTCCGCCAGTATGCCGTCCAAGCCAACCTGAAACGGGATGTGCCCGGCAGTGTAAAAGTTGAGTTTTTTGGCCGTGGACATGATCGTATGGTATTCCTGCCTGTCCACAAAAGCGTATATTTTGATGAAATCGAAATGCTGGTATTTTTGCCTGATAACGATCTGTTCCGGGTTTTCTTTGAAATGACCTCGCAACTGCGGCCCACAGGTGAGAATACTCGGCCCGTCAAGTCTGCCGGATTCAATTTCCTTCCGCCATGTAAGACCGTACCGGCCGGTTTTCCCCCGTGGTCCGAAGCAACGGATAGTCGTGACCCCGTTGGCCAAATAAAGCTTGAGGGGTGAAACCGGCCATGTGTCGCTCAGCCAGTTGTAGCGCAGATGCATATGCATGTCGGCCAGGCCAGGCATCAGGTATGCATGTTGACAATTCACCACGGTTGAATTCGGCGGGATTTCCGTTTGGCTGGTCGGACCGATGGCGGCAATTCGATTCCCCTCGACGACCACGGTCTGATCGGGCAATACGGTCGCGGTGACCATGGGGATTAGATTGGCATGAATGAATACGGTAGGGCTTTTCTGAGAGGCGGAGGCAATGCCAGTTATTTGAACCCAGAGTGTCCAAATGACGATTATGCCTGTCAGACGCAGTGGAGGGCCCGTCGACATAAAAGACCTCTCTTCAGTGAAAATTACTGATTTTAGGATTTGCCTTAGCAAGACTTTTCAATGCAGAGATCGAAAAGCATAACGTGGGCCGGGAAACTTTGTCAAACCAGGAGGATAGACCGTTAGAAGTTGGTAATCTGCCTTTTTTCAGGCTTCTGTCATTCGCCCAAGGCCACTTTTTTCAACCGGTAGTGAGACACCATCCACTCCTCGCCATCGGCATATCCCCACAGTTCGCTGCAGGCCATGAAAAAGATGCGCCAGCGCTGAAACCACAAGGCTGCATGCTTTTCACCATAAACATCCGCCATGACCGGCATGATGGTATGTCGCCGGGCGTCCATGTTTGCCAGCCAGGCCTCGGCGGTTCTGCGGTAGTGGCTGCCATTGACCCGCCAGTGGTTTTCCACCACGAGGTGCTTTTTGAAATTGAATATCAGGTCATCCGAGGGCATCATGCCACCGGTAAAAAAGTAGCGTCCCATCCAGTTGTCTTCGCCGTCGGTCTCGAAGGGATAGGTAAATTGACGGTGGGTGAAAATATGGATGAACAACCGGCCGCGGTCAACCAGCCAGGTGTCGATCCGTGCCAAAAGCAACTCCCAGTTACGCATGTGTTCAAACATCTCCACGGACAGGATCCGATCGAATTGTCGCTCGGTTGAAAAATGGTTCATGTCGGCGGTGATCACGCGAACGTTGGAGAGCCCCCGTTCGCGGCAGCGCTGTTCGATGAAGCGGCGCTGGGAAGCGGAATTGGAAACCGCTGTGATGCGGGCATTGGGATAAGTTTCGGCATTCCACAGGGTAAGCGACCCCCAGCCGCAGCCCAGTTCCAGAATATCCATGCCGTCTGCCAGCTCGGCCCGCTCGGCGGTGACTGCCAGCATGTCCGCCTCGGACTGGTCCAGGGATGTGACACCGGGATTCCAGAAACCGCTGCTGTATTTCAAATGCGTTCCCAGCACCTGTTCGAAAAAGGCCGCCGGCACTTCGTAATGCTGTACATTGGCCTTGTTCGTGGCAAGGGCCACGGGGCTGTTTGTCATTGTATTGACGAATTCGGCCAAGGCCTGCCCACGGCTGTTGACGTGACGGTTGGCTTCCTCCACGAGCCGTATTCGGTTCAACCGGCGGATGCCCAGCCGGATCAACGCGTCGGGCAGCCAGGCCCGGTCGGCCAGACCGATCAGCGACTTCATGAGGCATTCTTCCTTGGGGGGCGCGGAATAAATGGGCTGGTCTTCTCGATGTATTCGGCATAGCCGGGACGGCGGGTCATCAGGGCTGCTTCGGTCAGGGGCACACCAGTCATTTTCAGCAGCACCATTGAAATGATAAGTGGACTGACCATTGTCCACCAGCTGCCGGGTGTAGATACGGAACCCGGTCTGCACATCGGCCAGTCTGGCTCCGGCCACCAGGGAGATCAGGCCCGATGAGATGCGGTTGCTGTTGCGCCGCAATCGACT
>NZ_JBFELV010000449.1:0-4091 GCF_041551955.1 Desulfosarcina sp. | reverse complement strand
TAACTGGCCTAGGCCGATATACTTTGTCAACATGGAGATTAATATAGTCACAAAATGAACATTGCCCCCAATAGCAACCTGTTGACTGCGCAATTGGTATTGGTGTTTCCATTGGTATATGTTTAATATTTTTCTTTTGTAATCTATTGTGCTTATGGCGCTGAGACGCTGTTCTTACGCGAAATGACTTAAATACGATTGGAGTTAACACCGATGATTTATTGGATAGAAAGCAATTTGGTTCATCAATCGGTTTACCGTGTAATATAAAATTTAACAATTTAAGTAAAGGTATTTCCCCATCATATTTAACACAGGAGTCAATAGGTGATGTTCTAATTAAGTCTTTCAGATATTGATCAGAAAGCAAGGTTATAACTGGCCCACCAAAACAAATATGAACATCATGCATTTTATTTTTGATTTCATAAGCCAGTATCAGGGCTGGAATAAACTGCTGCGCAAATGGGATAGAAAAACCTACAATCGGGACACCTCTGTCAATTATTTTTTTTTGTATTTGATCCTTTAATAAATCCTTCAATGTACGTGCTTCATGATTTTTAAAATAGGTTTCGATGTCATTCAGAGCCGGTATTTTATTTTTATAGAAGACGCCAAATACTTCTCGAAATATATCAATATATATCCTTGTATAACGTATTCCGGATATCTCCATCTCCATCAAATTCTTTATTCGACAATTATTAGATTCCATCTGATTGCCGTACTTAAGCCTTCCAATCGACCTTAAACAGGAAAAGTATTGATCTTTTTTCAACCTGGAATCAATACCTACGTTTTCTAACCTCTTCTTTGTATGTTCACACAACTTAAGTCTTTCATCTATAAAATATTTACTTGTAAGCCTGCTGAGTGCAATAATATTTAAATCTAATGGTTCAGCAGAAAAGCCATTCCTACTCATGTATGAAGATAAAAAATGGGGCGCTGGATAAACACGGGATATTCTATCCATTGGAGGAGGAAATATTATGATTGTATCAAGTTTCTTCATGCTTTACATTTACGGCAATCGATATGCCATTTGCTCTATTTAATGTTCATTTTTGGTCAAAAAACAATTGTGTAAATATTGCGCATAAAAAATGTATGAACAGCCACGAAAGAACCTTTAATAATTGTGGTTTCCGACCAAGTTAATCTAACCCAACTTAATTAGGCATTAATCAAAAATGTTGAATAGGTTTAAATAGTGTTCTAAGTTTAAATTTAAACTAAACAAGTATTGTTCATACAATACCTTATTAAAGATCTCATGCTCAGGCCTCATTCCTGTGGGAAAAGTGGGTGACGGTGTCGATGCGGTGCTCGATGAAATCGATGACTTTATGCTCGAGGCGGTCATTGTTCAACTGGTTGATCCTGGGGATACCGCCGGGACTGACACAGTTGACCTCAACCAGCTTGCCGTCAATGATGTCAATACCTACAAAATAAAGTCCATCGGCGATCAGTTTGTCCTTGATAACCTCACAGATCCGCATTTCACGTGCTGTCACCCGGTGAGCGAACACCTCCCCGCCGGCATGCACATTGGTACGAAAGTCCCCTTTTTTGGGTTTGCGGCGCATGGCGCCGAGGATTTCACCGTTGAGAAGCATTATGCGGATGTCACCTTCTTGCTTGACGCTTTTGATGTATTCTTGAACCATGATGGGTTCACGGCGGGCATATGATTCATAGGCACGCACGTAGTAGTGGATAAGCGAGTTCAGGTTCATCCGGTCGCGGGTGCTTACCTTGATCACCCCTTCACCTCCGAAACGCTGCAGGGGCTTAACAACCATGGCCCCACCGAAATCATCGATAATTTTGCGCAGACGGGTGGGGTCTCTGGACACATGGGTTTCAGGAATTATTTCAGGAAAGTTGAGGATGTAAAGCTTGCTGTTACCTAAAATCTGACCTGTGGTGTTATTCAGGATAAAAACGTGATTATTGACGGTCTGCAAGAACTCCATTGTCTGGTAATTGAGTGGGGGATTGCTGCGTAAAAACAAGGCATCGAGATCAGTGATGGCTTCGAAAATAAGGTTGTCCTGCCTGGTGCAACGGATGATCGCCTGCCAGTATTTAGTCATTCCGAGACCCGGTTTTACCGTTATGTTACGCATACGGGCGACCACCTGATCCTTGCGGATGTATACGTCATGGGGTTCCAGAAAAAAGACCGTGTGTCCCCGCTCATTGCACTCATACATCAGGTGACTGGTGGTCTCGTTTTCAGGCTGTATCTTTACCAGTGGATCCATCAAGTATGCAATTTTCATAGTGAAGCCTGACCTTTGTTTTCGACCTGTTGAAAGTTTTATTTTGTTTTTTATTAAATTTAGTATGATCACATAGAATCATTTTAAAAAAATTGAATGAATCGTTTCTTTAAATGGTTTGATTGGACCGTCCGTCTACTAATAGAAGCTCAGGCTATTGAATTGGATAATAACCCCATTTAGCAGGTTTATCATCGTAAAATACAATTGTGTACCCATCGGCCATTTCAACAATTTCAGCTTTGCTCCCGCGAACGTTAGGTTCATTCAATTTTCGACGATTGATATTAGACTTTTCTTTTGCCGCCTTTTCTTTCGCTTCTTGGATCTCCTCTTCTGTCATTGGAAATTCAACAAATTGTCCGCTTTCTGGCAATTCTATTCTATTAACCCAGTCTTTCCCCATAGTGTCATCCGCTTTTTTAAACGAATTTGAATAAGCAGTCACACTATCTGCATAAGCTATTTCTTCCTGAGACATGGGGAAAGATACGGTTTGGCCACTTTCTCCCATTTCGAAGGTGATCATCCGCTGTTCAGCAACGGCATCAGTAAAAAAGAATACAAAACTGATTAGAAACATATTGAATAATATAGAGCTATATTTTTTCATTTTTCGTCCCTCCATTAAGAATGAACCTTGTCAGTAATCCTACCAATAGTGACAGCAAGGTAGATGCCAAGTTGGTTTCCTACAAGTAACTATCCGTTTATAATCGTATTACTGATTACATTAGTAGATTTTCTGGATTTACAACCAGCATATAAAATGAAGGGCGAAATAGTTACACAGTATAATTGCAGACCGTCAGCACAAGTGAATCTTTTTTACACACTTGGCCAAAAAAAGAAGGACCGGCTCGTGATGATTAGATTAATCACGGATTAGAAACAGGCCGTCCATCGCTTTCTCTTCGATATCCGTACCGACGTTACCGGTGCCTTCGAAAAGCAAGTGTCTTGGACACATCGCACTTGCCTCAACTTCCACAGGAACAGTGAACAGATTCCGAAAGTTCATCAACAGCATTATTTGTAGATTTTAGCGAAGAAAGGTTTTGAGTCTTGCATAGTTAAAATAGGTCGCTTGGATGGAAGTCATGTTGGAAGAATAGTGAGACTTGAGATTTTCATGGCCGATGCGCGTAAGAAAACATTTGCTCTTAAATCATGATATTCTCAAGGCATTTTGGGCCACATCTTTATTAAAAGCTATCAAATAATCGGCTAATCATGTACCCCGGAATTAACATCATCAGGAACCCATTTGATAGTAAATTCCGATTTGCCTCCGCTATTATTTACATGTGGTTGATCGAACGTTGATGGAGGCAGATGTGTAACGGTTATCGGTTCAAATTTGGCGGATGGATTGCGCAGTATTTGCAAATTAATTAGATATTCAAACGTCACCCGTTCTTTGTTAATAGCAGTATTAATAAGTTTTTCTATAATCTCGATCTTGTCATCCGATGCGGCCAAGGCGTCGATTTTTAGAATTTCTAAATCTGCGGCAAGTTGAATTTGCCGTTTTTCATAAGATCGCTTCAACATTTCGGCCCTGGAACGACGTTTCTTCGGTAATTTTTTCTGGTCCACTTGCTCGATAATCTCAATGTATAACTGTTCTATCAAATCCGCAACATTCACTTTTTTATCAGATAGAGTCACTTCTTCAGCCGCCTGTACGGTAATGCGATCACTCACATCACCAAAGAAAATAAAAAAGGACAAAAGCAGGCTCCAAAAGAAGAGTCGATGATCGCTTGTACAAGAAATGATCATTGTTAAACTCCT
>NZ_JBFELV010000448.1:0-4098 GCF_041551955.1 Desulfosarcina sp. | reverse complement strand
TGCCATCGCCGGCAAAAAAAAGGAACCCCACCAACTGGATCAGGACAAATGCATTAAGTGCGGCATCTGCTATGATGCCTGTAAATTCGATGCCATCGCCATCAGATAAGATTGAGGAAAAATTAGATGATCACGTTTAAGCTAAACGGTAGGACAGTCCAGGGAGAAGAAGGGCAGTACATTCTCCAGGTGGCCGAAAAGGTCGGTGTGGAGATCCCCACCATGTGCCATCACAAGGCACTGGAACCGGCCGGTATGTGCCGCATCTGTACGGTTGAGCTCTACGACGGCCGCCGCACCCGTTTCGTCACTGCCTGCAACTACCCCATCTGGGAAGGCATGGAAGTCAAAACGGATACCGAGGCGGTTCACGCCGGACGCAAGCTGATCGTTGAGATGCTGCTGGCGCGCTGCCCCGAAGTGCCCCTGCTTCAGGATCTGGCCAAGCAATACGGCATCGAAACACCGCGGTTCAAACTGGAGAACGACACCTGCATCCTCTGCGGCCTGTGCACCCGGATGTGCGAAAAGATGGGCAGCAACGCCATCAGTCTGACCGGCCGCGGCGTGGACATGAAAGTGGACACTCCCTTTCACCTTCAATCCGACGTCTGCATCGCATGCGGTGCCTGTGCGTCGGTCTGCCCCACCGGCCACATCACCCTGGAAAAGATCAGGGAGGTGGTTTCGCGGCGGGGATCCAAACTGATCCCCTCGGAATACGACATGGGCCTTAAGGGCCGAAAACCGGTGTATGTCCCCTACGCCCAGGCCGTGCCAAACACCCCGGCCATCGACCGCGACGTCTGCGCACACTTTAAAACCGGCGGCTGCCAGGTCTGTACCTCCTTTTGCGGCGTGGATGCCATCGACCACACCATGGAAGACGAAATCGTGGAGTTGGAGGTGGGTTCCATCATTCTGGCCCCTGGCTTCGAGCCTTTCGATCCGTCCAAATTCGATGCCTACAACTACGCCAACCATCCCAACGTGATCACCTCCATGGAGATGGAGCGCATCCTCTCCGCTTCCGGACCAACGGACGGCCACCTGGTAAGGCTTTCCGACAACAAGGAACCCAAAAAGATCGCCTGGTTCCAGTGCGTGGGATCCCGGGATATGAACCGCTGCGACAACGCCTATTGTTCGTCGGTGTGCTGCATGTACGCCATCAAGGAAGCCGTCATCGCCAAGGAACACGCCCCCTACGACCTGGACTGCGCCATCTTCTTCATGGACATGCGCACCCCCGGCAAGGAGTTCGAACGTTTTTATGAGAACGCCAAAGCCAAGGGCGTGCGTTTCGTGCGCAGCCGGGTGCACACCATCGATCCGCTGCCGGATTCCGATGACCTGAGCGTCCGCTATGTCACCGAAGCAGGCGAAACGGTCACCGAAACCTTCGACCAGATCGTGCTCTCCATCGGCCTTCAGACCGACCCGGAAGTGGTCGCCATGGCCAACCGACTGGGTATCGAGCTTACCGAGGGGAATTTTTGCAAGACCGACACCTTCTCACCCGTGGAAACGTCCAGAAAGGGCATTTACGTCTGCGGCGCCTTCCAGGGGCCGAAAGACATTCCCCAGTCGGTGGTGGATGCCAGCGCCGCCGCATCGGCCGCCGGCGAGATTCTCGCCGAGGCGCGCAATACCCGCACCCTAACACCCGAGGTGGTTCCCGAAACCAACGTCATCGGCGAGCGGCCCCGCATCGGCGTGTTCGTCTGCCGCTGCGGCATCAACATCGCCGGCGTGGTCAATGTGCCGGACGTCAGGGATTATGCCGCCACGCTGCCCTATGTGGAGTATTTTTCGGACAACCTCTACTCCTGCGCCCAGGACACGCAGGAGACCATGACCCAGATTATCAAGCAGAAAAAGCTCAACCGGGTCGTCGTGGCCGCCTGTACGCCCAAAACCCACGAACCGTTGTTTCAGGAAACCCTGATCAATGCCGGGCTGAACAAATACCTGTTCGAGATGTGCAACATCCGCAACCACGACTCCTGGGTGCATAAAAACAACCCGGACCTGGCCACCCAAAAAGCCAAGGATCTGGTGCGCATGGCCGTCTCCAAGGTGGCCCTGATGCAGCCCCTGCCCGAGGCCCAGCTGAATGTCAACCAGACGGCCCTGGTCATCGGCGGCGGCATATCCGGCATGACCGCAGCCAGAAGCCTGGCCAGCCAGGGTTACATCACCCACATCGTCGAGGCTGCCGACCGGCTGGGCGGCAACGCCCATCATATTTTCAAGACGGCCACCGGCGACCGGGTCAAAGACAAGCTGGGCGAACTGGTGCAGGCCGTTGAGGGTGACGACCGGATCAAGCTTCACCTGAACACTCGGCTGACCGCCGTAGACGGGTTTGTAGGCAGCTTCAAATCCACCCTGACCACCGGTGAAGCCAGTGAGGCGTTGGAACACGGCGTTGCCGTCGTGGCCACCGGCGGAACCGCGCTCAAACCGGATGAATACAACTACGGCAAGGATCCGAGAATACTCACCAGCCTGGAACTGGATGAAAAATTCATCGCCGACGACCCCGGGCTGAAGACGCTAAACTCCGCGGTCTTCATCCAGTGTGTGGGGTCCCGTCAGCCGGATCGCCCTTACTGCAGCCGGGTCTGCTGCACCCACTCCATCGACAACGCCTTGGAGTTGAAGAAAATCAACCCGGACATGCAAGTCTACATCCTCTACCGGGACATCCGTACCTACGGCGAGCGTGAGTACCTGTATAAGAAGGCCCGCGAAGCCGGCGTGATCTTCATCCGCCACGACCTGGACAACAAACCGCAGCTGGCGATCAAAGACGGCAGCATCCGTATCACCGTCACCGATCACGTACTGCAGCGTCCCATGGAAATCACCGCCGACCTGGTCACCCTGGCGTCGGCCATCCTGCCCAACAAGGATGAAGCCCTGGCCCAGTTCTTCAAGGTGCCGCTCAACGACGACAGCTTTTTCGTGGAAAAGCATGCCAAGCTGGGGCCCAGCGAGTTTGCCACCGACGGCGTGTTTCTCTGCGGTCTGGCCCATTATCCCAAGCCCATCGACGAGGCCATTGCCCAGGGCCGGGCCAGTGCGTCGCGCGCCATCACCCTGCTGTCTAAAGAGACCATCAACACCAGCGGCACGGTGGCCGAGACGGAACCGAGCATCTGCAGCAGCTGTGGGGTCTGCGTCTCCATCTGCCCCTACTCGGCACCATCCTTTATCGCCGCCGACGCCCGCATGCATGCCGGAAAGGCCCAGATCAATCCGGTGCTGTGCAAGGGCTGCGGTCTGTGCGTCGCCTCGTGTCGTTCCGGGGCGATCCATCTCAAAGGATTCGACAACGACCAGATCTTTGCCCAGATCTTTTCCATGAACGAAGCGGTGTGAACGAAGGGGCCAAGGATTCAAGGGGTGAAAACCAAACATACGGACCCGTGGATCGTATAATCCTCGAAACTGGAAGATGTGATCGCCCAGGCTAAAAAATAGCTGCAATGATCACCATAGGAAGAAGGAGAAGGTATCATGTCTGACTGGGAACCGAAAATCGTCAGTTTTCTCTGCAACTGGTGCAGTTATGGTGCAGCGGATCTGGCCGGCGTAAGCCGAATGCAGTACCCTTCCAACATCCGGGTGATCCGCATCCCCTGCACGGGCCGCATGGACCCGAAGTTCGCCCTGACGGCCCTGCGGGAAGGGGCCGATGCGGTTTGGGTGAGCGGGTGACATCCCGGCGAATGCCATTACCTGGAAGGTAATTACTACGCACGACGGAAATTCACCCTGTTTAAAAACCTGATGGAACTGATGGGCATCGAACCGGACCGCCTGCACTTCTCCTGGATCTCTTCGGCGGAATCCACCAAGTTCGTGAACGTGGTCAAGGACGTGACTGAAAAGGTCAAAGCCATCGGGCCCAACACCCATTTCATCAAAAATACGGCCAAGGTAGCATAACATGGTAGGATACACTGATAAGATTAAAGAGATAGCCGGTCGACTGCTCAAGGATTGCACCGTGGACCTGGTCATCGGCTTCCGCAAGGGAACCATGCCCATGATGAACGAACCCTGCTTTGCCACCACGCCTGAAGCGGT
>NZ_JBFELV010000447.1:0-4106 GCF_041551955.1 Desulfosarcina sp. | reverse complement strand
CTATCAGACCGGCCGTGTGCGCAAGGGCCTCGATGATGCCATCCAGGCGGCTCTGACCGGATCTAAGACGCCCGAGGCGGCGCTGAAAGAAGCCCAGGCGCAGGCTGACCGGTTATTGAAGCAGTACCGATAATTCGTTACCATCCGGAAATGGAGACGGGTTAAGCAAAAACAGACGGCAGCGAGCGGTTGGAGAGATGGTTGCCAGCCGCTCGCTATCGTTCCGTGCCATTAGAAAAAACTATGCGGACAATCGCTTCAAGACACGTCCAGGGTTGGCTCCTGTTGATGCCGGCGGCAATCCTGCTGATCGCCTTCACCCACTATCCGACCGTGGCGACGGTGATCGACAGCCTCTTTTCCAAGGCGACGGCAATCCGACCCTCCCGCTTTGTGGGCATGCTGAACTATCAGCGCATGCTGGACGACCCCATTTTCTGGAAAGTGCTGGCCAACAACGCCTGGTTTGCCTTGGGCACCATTCCCACCTCCATCGCCTTGGCCATCCTCATGGCGCTTTTTGTGAACCGCTCCATTCCGGGTCGATCGTTGGTGCGTATGGCCTACTTCACACCGACCATTTTACCGATGATCGCCGTGGCCAACATCTGGTTGTTCTTTTATACGCCGGATATCGGGCTGATCGATCAGATCTCATCATGGTTCGGCTTTTCCGGGCACAACTGGCTGGGGGACCCGAATACGGTGCTGCCGGCCATCATGGTGATGACGGTCTGGAAAGAGGCCGGCTTTTTCATGATCTTTTATCTGGCGGCGATGCAGAACATCCCGCCGGAACTCGAAGAGGCGTCCCAGCTGGAGGGGGCCTCGCGATGGTATTACTTCCGCCGGGTGATGTTTCCGCTGCTCATGCCCACCACCTTGTTCGTGCTGATCAATGCGGTGCTGAACTCGTTCAAACTGGTGGATCATTTGTTCGTGCTCACCAAGGGCGGGCCGGACAATGCCAGCAATCTGTTGCTATATTATATCTTTGAAACCGCTTTTTCATATTTTGAAACGCATTTTGCCGCCGCGCTGACGATGGTGCTGTTGATTCTTTTAGGGGTGATGGCGCTGCTGCAGTTTTTCGTTCTGGATAAACGGGTGCACTACCGATGAACCCTTCGCGATCATTCTCTCAGTCGTTTTACACCTCTTTGGAGACCGGCGCCGCATGGCTGCTGGCGGTGTTGTGGGTTTCGCCCTTGGTGTACGCTTTCTGGGCAGCCTTTCATCCCGGTGAATATGCGGTCAATTTTAGTCTGCTGGCGCCGCTGACGCTGGACAATTTCCGTGAAGCGCTTTCCCAGGCACCGTTCCCACGCTACGCCCTGAACACATTCATTCTGGTCAGCACGATTCTGGTTGCCCAACTGGTACTGTGTACCCTGGCCGCCTATGCTTTCGCCCGGTATCAGTTCCGCGGCCATAAAGTTGCCTTTGCCCTGGTGCTGGTCCAACTGATGATCACCCCGGAGATTCTGATTGTCGAAAACTACAGCACCCTGGCACGGTTCAGCCTGGTGGACACGATTCTGGGCATCGGCCTGCCATACATGGCCAGTGCCTTCGGGATATTTCTTCTGCGACAGGCCTTCAAATCAACCCCCAAGGAGCTGGAAGAGGCCGCCCGTCTGGAAGGGTGCGGGAGCATGGGTGTCCTGTGGCGGGTATATGTGCCCCTGGCCCGCCCCACCTATCTGGCCTATGCGTTGGTCTCCATCAGCCACCACTGGAACAATTTCCTCTGGCCCCTGATCGTGACCAATTCGGTGGAAACCCGTCCGCTGACCGTTGGCTTGGGCATCTTCGGCGCACCCGAATCCGGGGTGAACTGGTCGGTCATATCTGCAGCCACCCTGCTCTCGGTGGCCCCGCTGCTCGTTGCCTTTCTGCTTTTTCAGCGGCAGTTCGTGCAGTCGTTCATGTATGCGGGAATCAAATAGCACCTATCTCCTAACGGAAGATACCGCTGTCGTTACATTGGGAAAAGCCCTCAAATCCGTGTGGGGCAGGAACAGGGCCGAGGTGAATTCGTCCATGTAGCGGGGGTTGCTGGAAAAGTCGACATAGGTCATGTTGTTGCAGATCGTCCGGGCTTCTTGGCGATATGTGGTGGACAACAGGGCCATGTAAGCACCCACGATGGAGCTGTTGCCCATGTAGGCGAATTTGCTGCGGTCGATGTCGGGCAACAGGCCGATGGTCACGGCCTTTTCGATGTTGAGATACTGGCCGAAGCCACCGGTGATGATCATGCGGTCGACCATGGAAAAATCCATGCCGGCCTCTCCCAGCAGGGTGGTGAAGCCGGCATAGACGGCGCCTTTGCTGTAAATCAGGTTTTTCAGGTCCGATGCGGTAAAGACGATATCTTCGTTCACGGGTGTTTCATCGGCAACGGTCAGCACGTAAGCCCA
Organism: Desulfosarcina sp.; assembly: GCF_041551955.1. Taxonomy (GTDB): domain Bacteria; phylum Desulfobacterota; class Desulfobacteria; order Desulfobacterales; family Desulfosarcinaceae; genus Desulfosarcina. Next base: position 1,683 of record NZ_JBFELV010000447.1, on the reverse strand, counting down.
TTCATCTCCTTGTTTGCGGACCCGGTCGTTGCCCAGCTCCTTGGCAAACCGGCCGCTGCGGTCGACGATGCCGCTTTTCAATAGCTCTGCAATCAAGTCGATCATTCCCGATCCGCAGATTCCTCGGGGAGGGGCGTCGCCGACCGTTGACAGCGTCGGCACCAGCGTCTGCGGATCGATGGTCACCTTTTCGATAGCCCCTTCCTCAGCTCGCATGCCCCAACGGATGCCCCCGCCCTCGAAGGCCGGTCCGGCGCTGCAGGCGGCGGTCATCAGCCACTCCTTGTTGCCCAGAACGATCTCGCCATTGGTGCCGACGTCGATGAACAGGGTCACCGGCGCTTCCCGATGAAACCCGGTGTACAGGATCCCGGAGACGATATCGCCGCCCACATAGCTGGCCGGCCCTGGCATGATGAACACGGCCGCCATGGGATTGGCTTTCAGGCCGATCTCTCCGGCTTTGAGAATGGGGAAATCCGACACTGTGGGAATGTAGGGATCCCTGCGGAGATAGCGGGGTTCGATCTGCAGCAACAGGTGAGCCATGGTGGTGTTGCCGGAAACGACCACGTTGCGGATCGCTTCCCTCCGGTTGCCGGCGCTGTCCAGGGCTTCGCCGATGAGATCGTTGATGGTGGCCAGGGCCATGCGACTGAGTTTTTTGACCCCGTCTTTTTCCGCACAGACGATGCGGTTGATGACATCGTCCCCGCAATCCGCCTGGCGGTTGTGGCCGGCGGTGGCTGCCAGCACCGAACCATCGGCCATGTCCACCAGGTAGACCACGATGGTGGTCGTGCCCACGTCGATGGCCAGGCCCAGTGATTGATGCTGCCCGTTGCCGGGGCGCACCGCTAATATTTCATTGGCGCATTTGCGGCGGACCACTGACACGGTGATGTTCCAGTTGTCCCGGCGCACCACCTCGGCCAATTGGCGCATGACCTTGATGCCCACGTTGAGCCGGTCCACATCACAGCCCTGTTTTTTCAACCCTCGGTTGAGCCGGTCCAGGTCGCTGACCGAATCGTCAAGGGAGGGTGGCTCCAGGGTCAATGGGATTTCTTGGAGCATGGGGTCGATGTCCGTGACCAGTCCCTTGAGCCGGTCGGTGACCGCCTTACCCATGCCGGCGATCTTGAGTTTGCGCGCCAGGGTTTCCTCGGGAATCTGCACCGAAACATCGCCGGTAATCTTGCTCTGGCAGGCCAGCACATAGCCCTTGGCCTTTTCACCGTCTGTCAACAATGGCGTGGGTTGTGTGCCAACCTCACCGGAGGTCACGACGAGTTTGCACTTGCCGCAGGAGCCTTTGCCGCTGCATGAGGCGTTGACATGGACGTCCGCGGCCTGGGCCGCCTCCAGCAGTGTGCTGCCGGCGGGTACGGATACGGTCTGCCCGTCTGGCAGAAACGTGACCGTATGGGTGGCATCGGCCGCCACCTGTCTGTCTTCAGCATCCCAACCTTCCTTGCGTTTGCTCATGAACCAGATGGGGCAGGCGGATCGGTGTTTACAATAGATCTTTGGGTCTCTGCATTCCAGGCACTCCTCACACAAATAGATTTGATGCTTCATGCAGAGGTATGAGGTCTCACGATCCGGATGATTGATACACGTTCCCATGATTCAGCACTCCTATTGCCGCCTATGGATCGGCGCGTTTTATTCTCTGTTGCG
>NZ_JBFELV010000446.1:0-4121 GCF_041551955.1 Desulfosarcina sp. | reverse complement strand
TTTTGCTGTTTGCGGTTTGTTGTTTCCGGTTTATCCGGGTTAGGAGATGCAGGCATGGCAGAAGAGCAAAACAACGCGAACCCTACGGAACCCGGAAAAGTAGGCGTCTACATCTGCTACTGCGGTGGAAATATATCGGACCACGTCGATGTGGAGACGGTTCGTGACCGGGTGGAAAAGCTGCCCGGCGTCTCCGTGGCCCGGACCAATATGTTCATGTGCTCGGACCCGGGCCAGGAGTTGATCATGGAGGACCTGAAAAACGGCACCGTCAATCGGGTCGTGGTGGCCTCCTGCGCGCCCAGTCTCCATGAAACCACATTTCGCAACACCCTGATCCGTGCCGGGATGAATCCCTATATTTACGACCATGCCAACATTCGCGAGCATGTCAGCTGGGTCCATCACGGGCAAGCGGCCACCGACAAGGCCACCCGCCTGGTTTCGGCAGCCGCGGCCAAGGCCGAGCAGCTCAACCCCTTGGCGCCGATTCGTGTCGATGCAACGCCTCACGCGACGGTTATCGGCGGCGGTATCGCCGGTCTGCGCGCGGCAAAGGACCTGGCCGATCGGGGGATCGCCGTCTCGCTGATCGAGAAATCACCGTTTATCGGCGGTCAGCTGGCCCGCCTCGATCGGATTGCCCCCACCGGGGACAACGCGGCCGATCTGGTGAAAGGCCTCGCCGGACGGGTTCTGGCCGACCCCAACATTACCGTTCACACCTGTGCGGCCGTCGACTCCTTCGAGGGCTATGTGGGAAGCTTTACGCTCGGCGTTCGAAAGCAAGCACCGAAATTCCCTCATGCAGACGATAAAGGCAAAGGAAGCAGCATGGACGGGGTCAGCCCGGGTGACTATGTGCCATTTTGCGGAGTATACCCGAATCCGGTTCCAACGGAAGCCGACGCCTTGACCATCGAAACCGGTGTCATTGTGCTGGCCACCGGGTTTAAGTCCTATGTCCCGCGTCGCGGAGAGTATGGCTACCGAGATTTTAAAGAAGTCATCACCCTGACCGACTTGATCCAGACCCTGGCCGAAAAACCCGCGGCGGGAGACCGGTTGAACGTCAACGGCAGACCCATCAGAAGCCTTGCCATGATTCACTGCGTCGGCAGCCGCCACATTCCCGGAATTCACCCTGAAGACGCGTCCGGAAATTTGAACGAATACTGTTCCCGCACCTGCTGTTCGGCAACGCTCAGTGCGGCCACGATGGTCCGGCAAACCTATCCCGGCACCAGCGTCTACGAGTTCTACCGGGATATCCGGACCTATGGCCGCGGTCAGGAAGACCTTTACAACGATGCCGCCAAAAACAAGGTAGTCTTTTTGCGATATGAAGCGGAAGACCCTCCCCAGGTGGTTGAAAACACGGATGACGGTGACTATCCGCTGCGGGTCGACGTCAATGACACCCTGACCTTCGGCGAAGCAGTCAATGTGCCGGCGGACCTGGTGGTTCTGGCCACGGGCATGGAACCCACCGGCATCTCCGAGTTGGTGAACATGATGAAACTGCCGGTGGGCACGGATCGCTTCCTTCTGGAGGTGCATCCGAAGCTGCGCCCGGTCGAACTGCCCCAGACGGGCATCTTGCTCGCCGGTACCTGCCAGGCCCCCATGGATGTCGGCGAGGCCTGCAACGGTGCAAGCGCGGCGGCGGTCAAGGCGGCAGCGCTGCTGGGCCGAGGCTATGTGGAGCTGGATCCGTTCGTTGCCGACGTCGATACCGCCAAATGCAACGGAACCGGGTCCTGTGTAGATGCCTGTCTGGTGGAAGGCGCCCTGCGCCTGGTGGAGACGGAGGTGGATGGAAAGATGGTGCCGCGCGCCGAAGTGACGCCGGCGCTGTGTACGGGATGCGGCGCCTGCGTTGCGGTGTGCCCGCAAAATGCCATCGACATCAGCGGCTGGACCCTTAAACAGTATGAGGCCATGGTCGACCGCATCGTCGCCGACGTGGCGGCCTGACCCTAACCCATATGACGTTAAATCAGGCAACACCTTAACCAAGAGGCGAGGCAATGCGTCAACCTGAGCAGGACCAGCAAGCTAAAAAAGCAGCCATGAAAACGCTTCGTGAAGAGCGGAAAACCTTGATCAAAGCCGCTTCGACTAAAATGAAGCACCAGAAGAATGCCATTGACGCCATTTTGGATCAACTCAAGGACGGGGCGCAAACCATTCCCACCCTTGCCGCGGCAACGGGCGCATCAACGGCGGAAACCCTCTGGTACATGGCGGCCCTTAAAAAATACGGCAAAATCAAGGAAGCCGAAAAGGACGGCGGCTACTTCAAGTACCAATTGACCCGGTGAAGACACGATCGCCTTTGGGAGGAAAAATTGGCCCTGGTCAACCCGGAATTTGCAATAGAACTCGCCAAACATGGCAATGATACGGCGCTTGAATGTTTCAACTGCGGCACCTGCGCGGCGATCTGCCCGCTGATCTCCGAACACTTTCCACGCCGGATGATCCGCTATATTCAGCTTGGCGCCAAAGATCGAATTCTTGAAAATGCCCAGGACCTCTGGCGCTGCCTGCACTGCGGGCTGTGCACCCAGACCTGCCCGCGGGGGGCGGATCCCGGAGAAGTCATTCTGGGGTTAAAACGCTTTGTGGTTGCCGACTGGAGGAGGTCTTAAATGTACGACCCCAAGGATATTATCAATCTGATTGCCGATAACGTGAGAAAAACAAAAAATCCGTTCGGCGTTCCCAAGTTCGCGATCAATACCTGGTGGAAAAAAGCCAGCGTTCCCCAAAAGGGAGATGCCCTGCTGTTTACCGGGTTGATGTACCAGTTCATTCCCTACATCGAAAAATCCACGTCCTATTTGACCCGCTTTGAGGATACGCCGTGGGCCAACTATCTCAAGTACGGCAAATATGTTCCCAAACTGCTGTCCGGATTGGGCCTGGCGGCGATCACCCCCGGTCGAGAAAAAAAGAAATTCAACGGCATCCTGATGGATATTGCCGACATCCTGACCAAGTCCAAGGTGGATTTCTATTACGACCCCCGTCTTGATGATTACAGCGGCGTCCTGCTGTACGATCTTGGCGACCAGGACAGCTTTGTGCGGCACGCCAGGTACGTGGCCGCCAACCTGAAGCGAAACGGGATTAAAAAACTGATCACCGTGGATCCCCACACCACCTATGCCTTGAAGATCCTTTTTCCCAAATATACGGGAGAACGCTTCGAGGTTCACACCTATTTCGAATTGTTGAAGCTGACGTCGAAAAACGGCCACAAAAAGATTGCCCTACATGACCCCTGCTTCTATGGGCGATACCTGGAGTTGTCTGACGTGCCGGTCAACCTGCTTGCCAGCGTGGATATCGAATGTGCGCCCATCAGGAACGCGGGGCTTTTCACCAACTGCTGCGGCGGGCCGGCCGAATCCATATCGCCCAAGCTTTCCAAAGCGGTGGGAGAGCGGCGCATTGCCGAACTGGACAAATCCGCCGATCCGATTGTCGCCATGTGCCCCATCTGTTTAGGCAACCTGAGAAATGCGGGCGCCGATGTGGAAGATCTGTCGACGGTGCTTGCCCGTCAGGCACAATAGGTCACGGTTCACGGTATACAGTTATCGGTTCACGGTTAAGAAAAACAGACGGCAGGGGATAACTATGAGGTCTTTTTTTGAGGATTTAGAAGATTGGAAAAAAGCTTAACTGTAAACTGTGAACCGATACCACAATAGAAATCAAACCACTTCACAAGGAGTCGCAACATGACTGAAAAACAAGAAAAGATCCTTTATGTGTGCACCTGCGGAAAAGATCGATCCGAGACAGCCCATATGCCTTTCGTGTTGGCCAATGCAGCCCTGGCGATGGATATCCAAGCAACCATCGTGCTCAATGGGGACGGTGTTACCATCGCTGAAAAAAACTATGCCGACACCATGCCTCCCGGTGGTGGGTTTCCCCCCATGAAAGACCTGCTGGCCAGCTTTATGGAACTGGGTGGAAAGATGTGGGTTTGCGGCCCCTGTATCAAAACACGTGGAATCGACGAATCGGAGCTGATTGACGGGGCCGCAATCACCGCCGCAGGTGCCGTAAATGTGGAAGCCCTCGAAGCTGATGCGGTGTTCGTA
>NZ_JBFELV010000445.1:0-4123 GCF_041551955.1 Desulfosarcina sp. | reverse complement strand
GCTAAATGGATCGTTGAAAGGATTGTCCAGGCCTCAGGCCGATGATGCATTAACATCACCAACTGCTGAAGCGCCAGGGGTCCACCCCTTCGTTCCCTTGTGCAGATGCGAACGTGTTGGCCATATCGTCTTCCCAATGAATGGTGGGTGTTGTCCGAAGGGTTCAAACGCCCCACTCGAATAGATAGCATAGAGAATGCCAACATTATCAAAAAATTCAACATTCTGAATTATTGAGGTTTTCTATATATTATGCCTGCAGTCTCTGAAGTATGGCTGTCAGCCTTTTTTTCAGATTGAAAAGGTCGATAAGACTTTCAGCGTCTTTACCTCACACTTTCATAACCGCCGGGAACACCGTTTTTTGAAAAGACGATCTGCCACAACTGATTCCGGCGGGAACGGAATGACCCGGCGCAGGCCAGCAGGTAGTAGGTCAACATGGAGATCCAGGGGTCGCAAAAACGCACGGATCGGTTGCCGGCGATGGTGTGCAGCAAAAAAAGCCCATCGAGCGCCAGGCAGCAGTGAATCATGGGCATGAAGGTGCAATAGTGGCGGACCCCCACAGGTTCGAACATCCCCACCGATACGATGCGATCGAAGGTGCCTGTCAATCGTCGGTAATCCGTCAGTTTGATGGTCACCGGAAGTCCTTTGCACCACTGCCGGGCCAGTTTGCCTTGCTCCTTTGAAACCGTGATGCCCACCACCTCCACGTGGTAATGGGTTGCCATATAGCTTTCGCCCAGGGCTATGGATCCACCGGCTGCAAGGCGTTTGAAAACAGGTGTTGGTGCACCTGGATGTCCCACGGCCGGTTGCCATTGACCGCCCCATCGGCGGAAGCGAAAATTTCCGGAACCAGTCGTTCAGGCGACGTCGTTTTCATGATTCAACCCACCCTGTTGATCAGATCTCCGACGGTTGCCACTGCTTGAGAAATCCGTTTCCGGAAAGCATGGGAGGCGAATGATCTCAGTTGCCATGGTTTCTATTCGGCAAACAAGGTATCGAGAACGGATGAATCCAGGTGCCTGGCGGGATGGAAGGTTGCCTCGCCGATCGCAGCCTCAACGGCCTTGACCATCCAGTCTGCGTTGGCGGTATTCAGTTGATCCAGCCCATATACCATCGCCGGAATGTGCGGGGCGGTCCGTTTCAGGTGGTTGAACATTTCCCATCCCGAGTGATTCCTGAAGGCATGGTTGATCAGAACCAGCTCCGGGGGGGAATCGGAGGGATGGTTGGTCACCTTCTTAATATCGGTGATCCGGCTGACCCGATGCCAGTGGCGGGCTAATATTATTTTCAGAAAAGCCGAACTTGCTCGATTGTCATCCAGAATAAAAATTGTTGCCATCTGTTTCCTTTATTTTCTCCGCTTCCATCAAGATGCAATGTGAGATGATACCGGGAAACCAGGAACATCGCTGTGCGGATGATGATGAGTATTGACGTCGGACACCATCTGGATCTTCCGTTCATCCGAGATATCTCAGTCCGATGCCATACCGGGTGGCCTTTTCGCCAGCCAGCCGATGCCACCATTTGACTTCGGCCAGGCAGATGGAGCGTGGCCGCTCTTGGTCAGCAACGAATGACGGTATTGAAGGGTAGAGGACTATCCGCATGATGAGGATGGTCCCTGATTCAAATTTGTGTGACGTTTCGATGTAGGACCCCTGGCTTGAAAAATTGCGCATGACACCATCGGAGACACAGATTTCACAGGTGCTGGAAAATGGCCGGCAAGTGATCGCTGCCTCGGTCGCATTGCGCGGTGCTGCCCGTTCAATCTCTTTATTCTTCATTGTCTCCTGCATCTTTCACCATAGGGCAATCATGATTCAGGTAGCCCCTGTGCTTGAATGGTTCACACTTCATTGAATACCTCACTAAACCGGCCGGTCACCTGGATATCCGCCCGGGTGTTGTTCAGCCTGGACATACTGGGTAGAAATACATCCAGACCGAACGCATTGACCGTTCTCAATTGATCCGTGTCAATGGCTACTTTCCTGGACCTTTTGACGTTTTTTTCCAGAACGTTGATCAATTCGCATGCCGATGACGCATCAAAATCGCCATACAACTGAAGCGCAACAGATTGATTGCTGGTTTCCCTGACACTAACACGAAAATTTAAAGCCATCTCCATCTCCATCGGTGGGGCATATCTGCTTCGATCACAACCTGAGGATCAGGATGTCCATGTCCGGAAGCGCGGTTGAAAAGCCATTTCAATTTTCTCTTTCAACGCTTTCAGGGTGAAGGGCTTCAACAGCAGCCCGTCGACAATGCCGGATCCGTCCAGCAGATCCGCAACATCGCTCTCGCTGTGACCGGTCATGATGATAACCTTGGTCCCGAAATGCTTTTCTTTAATCTGATCGGCCAGCTGGTACCCGTCGATGAAGGGCATGTCATAATCGGTAATTACCAGATCGTAATGCCCCTTGGTCAAGTAATAGAGGGCATCCACGCCATCATCGGCAATGGTGGGGCGGTAGCCCAGACATGCTGCCATTTTTGAAACCAGCTTCAGGATGTCAGGATTGTCGTCCACGATCATGATTCGGCTGGCAGCGGAGTCGACCCTGAGCTTATCAGCCGACTGGTCGGGACGATTGTCCAGAGATGGGTGAAAGGTTTCGGGAGATACGGGCAACCGGCCGTCGGGCGAGGGTTCCGATCGATTGGCGATCATCGTTGGCATGTGCGGCCTCCTTTTCCATCTGGATTGGATATTCGGAATCTTAACCTGGAAAAGTGCAACGCGTGTCGGGGTGAAGAGAAATGCTTTAGGAGCAGGGAGGATGCTTCAAGATTCGTTAGGCTATCTTATACAGCAGCGGGTGGATTAAAAACAATTCGCAATACTGCCCAATTTTTGGATCGTCCATAGGTACTTATACCCAGTACAGTAGAGAAAACTAACCCGGAAAAACGAAGCGAACCGATCGCAGACGCGAAGTTGGCGTACAATGCCATTAATTTGTGCCTTCGGTGGTCTGATAACAGCCCTTTCGGGGTCGGGATCGCTATCGCTATCGGGATCGAAACCATGGCCATTACTGCGTTTGTCGATTTCGATAGCGAACCCGATAGCGATTTCGATGAATTCTCCCAATATTAAAACTATTTAAGTTAACAAAATTGAGTTTCCATATCCAAATCATTCTCATCGCTGGTTGGTGGTATACCCCCGAGATATGGCATAGCGCACCAGGTCGGCGGTGCGTTTGAGGTTTAACTTGGACCGGATATTGGCGTGGTGGCGATGGACCGTGCGAACACTGATGCAGAGTCGATCGCCGATCTGCCGATCCGTGTGGCCCTCGGCGATCATCTGCAGGACCTGGCGTTCCCGGGGGGTAAGCGGGTCGGGTACGGCTTTAAAGTCGCCTTGACAGATGGAAATGATGGCCGAGGGAAATTCACTGGCCAACTTTCTGGACAGGTAGGTTTTTCCCCTGCGGATATGGTCGATGGCCTGGAGCAGTTCATCGCCCGAATCCTCTTTGAGCAGATAGCCTCTGGCACCTGCCTCGAGTGACCTGGACAAAAAGTCTTCGCTTTTGTGCATGCTCAGCATGAGTATATGGATCTCGGGATACAGCGAGTGAATTTCACGGGCCACTTCGATGCCGCGCAGTCCGGGCATCGAGATGTCCAGTATCACCATGTCGGGCACCGATTTTTTTAGTATTTTCATCAACTGCAGACCGTCCCCGGCTTCACCGGTCACCGCCAGCCCGGGCACCGCATCGATCATGCTTCTGATGCCCTCCCGCATCATCGTATGATCGTCGGCAAGAATGATACGGTACGCGCTCATTGGATGGCCTTCGGGTTCGGGCAGGGCAAACGAATGGCCAGCCGGGTGCCCTTGCCCGCCTCGCTGTCAATGGAAAGGTCCGCACCGATCATGCGGCATCGCAGTGCCACGGCTGACAGCCCCATTCCCATGCGGCCATTGGAATGATAAAAGTGCTTTTTGACATCAAAACCGATGCCGTTGTCTTCGATGCGGATACGAAGGGTGCCGCCTTCGCGGCTGGCAGCCACTAAGACCCATGTGGCCTGGGCATGTTTATGGACATTGGTCAGCGCCTCCTGG
>NZ_JBFELV010000444.1:0-4128 GCF_041551955.1 Desulfosarcina sp. | reverse complement strand
GTGTTAATGATCATCGTGGAGGTTACAGCTAACCCGTACGCAGCCGCAAGTTTGCTGGAAGATTGAAAACCGGCCACAAGGGAGATCGTGCAGACCATGAGCATCCAATTGACAGGGGCCACATAGATTTGGCCGATTTGCGTTGCGGCGGTATGCCGGATGTTCAAACGCGGGAGGTATCCCAATTGGATCGCTTGTCGGGTCATGGAAAAAGCGCCGGTGATGACAGCCTGGGAGGCAATGATGGTGGCCACGGTGGCCAACAACACCGTCGGAATCATGGCCCAGGCGGGCACCATGGCGTAAAAAGGATGACCCGCCGCTTCCGGATTGACCATGAGAAGGGCTCCCTGCCCGAAATAATTCAACACCAGGGCGGGAAATACGATGGCAAACCAGGTCAGGCGAATGGGCCGGGGACCGAAATGCCCCATGTCTGCGTATAACGCTTCAGTGCCGGTGACCACCAGGAATACGGCTCCCAACACCACAAACCCGTGCAGTTTATTGAAAACCAGGAAGCGGATCGCATGCCACGGAAAAACCGCCGACAGCACTTGCGGCGTATGGGCCACTTGCATGGCCCCGGTCACCGCCAGAAAACCGAGCCAGACCAGAATTACCGGTCCGAAAAAACCGCCCAACCGCGCCGTGCCCTGGCGCTGGATCAGAAACAGGCCAATCAGAATGGCAATGGTGATGGGAATCACATAGCGCCCAAATAGGGGGGTGATAACGGCGAGCCCTTCCACGGCGCTCAGAACGGAAATCGCCGGGGTGATCATGCCGTCCCCATACAGCAGGCAAGCCGCAAAAAGACCCAGGGCGATGACGCCTAACCTCCGCCGGTTATTGGAAGGCTCATTTTTACCGCGAATCAAGGCGATCAGGGCAATTTCACCGCCTTCCCCATGGTTGTTGGCGCGAAAAACGAAGGTCAAGTATTTCAGGCCCACGATCATTACCAGCGCCCAAAACATCAGGGAAAGGATTCCCAAGACGTTGGCATGACTCACATCGATACCGTATTCACCGTGGAAACACTCCCGAATGGCATATATCGGGCTGGTGCTGATATCCCCGAAAACCACGCCCAAAGCGGCAAGCGAAAGCTGCGCCAGACGGCTTTTCTTCTCGTGAGGCGCGCTCTCACTTTTTGGTTTTTCGGGGATCGGTTTTTCGGCCCCTTCCTTGGGGTTGGTCATTCCTAATCCTTTTTTTTCCGGTCAAATTCCTCCGAATCGGATCCCCGTTCTTAGGCAACGACCCGTTCGCCCGACCCCCACAGCTTTCCGATTCCCCAGGCGCACAGGCCGAAACCGACGGCTAATACCGCGACGGCTGCGGCATGATTGCCCAACAGATCCGTCAGGGTGATTTGCCCCAGGTTGGTGGGATCGTATAAAATGGGGATCAGCGTCTCGTGCAACTGGGCGAAAAGAGCCGTGCCGGCCAGTCCGCCCAGCAGGGCGAAGACCGCATCCATGCGCCCCTCGCCGGCGGCCGCCCAGGTGGTACCGGGGCAATAACCGGTCAACCCCCACCCGATGCCGAAGATCACGGCGGCCAGTCCTGTGGCCACGATGCTGGTGGGCAGGGGCAGGGTGCGCCCCACGTCGACCGACTGGAGCCCGAAGAGGCCCACGGCGGACAAGGCCACCGCCAGAACCATGAACCGGGGGATGTCCGCGTCCAGCATCAGGTGCGATCGGGCCATCCGATGGGCGTCGGTGGCGCCGATGCGCTGGATGACGAACCCGAAGGCGATGCCCGAAAAGAGTCCCAGCCAAATTTGTGTCATTGGATATCCCCCTGTTGCCCTATTTTCCCGAAGATCAGCCGGGCGGTGAGCATGGCCACGGCAAAAATGACGAGGCCGAAATAAAGGCCGCTGACGGCCAGTTGCGTCGACCCGGAGATGAACAGCCCCAGGGTGCAGCCGCCGGCCAGCCGCGATCCGAAAAGGATCAGGAATCCGCCGAAAAAAGTGGCCACATATCGTTTGGCTCGGCTGTCGCCAAAGCGCTTCCTCCAGATGGGCGGCATATCGCGCACCGGAATTCTTTTGGATGTCCGGCCGGCGACAAAGCCGCCGATGGCCATGCCCAGTACAAAGGCGAAGAGCCATGCACCGGGGCCAGGAATGGCCTTGTAGTGGGCCTTGGCCGCCACGTAATCCGGAGCCACCCATTCGAAAAAGCCTTTGAGGGTGCTGACGAATCCGCTTGACGAGGCCGGCGGTCCGTAGGTGGCGAAAATAAAGACGATAATACCCGACAGGGCAAACGCGGCCGGGATCCAATGCCAATAGGGGATAGGTTCTCTGTTCGTATGTTCCATGGGGCTTATCCTCCGCAGGAGACGTACCCGCTTTTGGAACCGCGGTCGCCTCCGGGTTCAGCGGCCGCGCCGCTTTTCCGGTTTGTCTTTCCCAGACGGTTGAGGGCGGTGGGTGTGGACGACGTTCCCGGCAGGGCATCGCCGGTGAGGACGTTTTCCGCAGTTTCAACCGGGTAGAAATAGTGTTTATTGCCCCATTCCATCCAGGAGGGCTCATAGAGCATCACGTCTTCGAAGCCCATGAGCCTGAGGACGAAATAGCCAAATGATCCCCGACGGGCCGAATGGCAATAGAGGATCACGGCCCTGCCGGGGTCGAGGCCCCTGTAGCGTTCCTGTAATACTGCGTAGGGTTTAAGCGCCTTGATGTCGGGGGTGGTCCAGTTGAGGGTGTAGTCGCTGTTGGTTGCCGTCGGGACATGCCCCAGCTTAAGCGCCGTGCCGTCCAGCGCGGTATTGGGTTTTTCACCCATGTATTCCGCCCGGGATCGGACATCCAGAACCTGATAATAGGGATCACCGAGCCGCGGCATGATGTAATCGGCCTTGACCCATTTGCGCAAGTTGATCTCGCCCGACGGGGCCTGGTAGAGAACCTCCGCGGCCTTGCGCGGTGTGGATACCGTTTCTCCACCGGCATCGATCCAGCTGTCGATACCCCGCTCCAGCACCTTCATGTTCTTGTGGCCCAGCAGGTCGAGAACCCAGAAGATGTAGGAACTGGTGGCGCCACCGTCCCGTTTCACCGAATCGTAAAGCACTATGGTGTCGTTGCGGGCGATGCCGTGTTCGCCCAGCAGTTGCTGGGCACGCACGATGCCCACGAACAACCCGCCCATGTTGCCGGCGAGATCGTCGTACTGGAATTGCTGCCAGGGCATGCGGATGGCGCCGGGAATCAGCTTTTCGTCGAAGTATTTGTCCATTCGGACGTCCACGATCACCAGGGACGCGTCGTCCATGTGGGATTTCAGCCACTGGGCGGTAGCCAGGAAACCGGCGTTGGGATAATCTCCACCGGCTGCGCCGCCGGTCGCCGAGGAGGCCGACCAGTAGATACCGATCAGCAACGTCGCGGCGATCGCCGCATAACGAATCCGTTTGCCGTTTTTCATGTATTATTTCTCCTTCCCATTTAATATGTCGTCTTCAACGGTTTCGGATTGGTTCAAAAAAATGCCGTTCAATCGTCCTTTCCCGGCCCCCTGTCGAATTCGACGATCCTGGCAAAGTCCCGGTCCGGTCCTTTGTGGACCCGGTGATACAGTGGGCTTTTTTCCCCGACCCGTCCCCCCATGTCATAGGTGAAATCGGAGACAGCCACATGGCGAATCCAGTATCCGGTATGCACCGGTCCCGCACCGTTGTAGCAGGAGTGAAAATGGACAAATTCGTCCTGGGAATCCGGCCGCGTGTTGCGCCAGGCTTCGGGCGCTTCCTGAAAAAATACGGGATTGATTCTTTCCTGGGTGGCAATGGCGACATCGGCCCGGGGCAGCGTCGCCCGCACTGCGGTTCCTTCGTATAGTTTGGCGCCGTCGGGCATGTCCGAACTGTAGAACCGGTTTTCGTTGAAACAGACGAATCGCAAGCGGCTCAGATCCCTGGGGTCCTCCGGCCGAAAATAATAGCCCAAGAAGGGTCCGAATCCGATCATCCGGCCGTCATGCACCTGCTCCAGCCGGGCCATGTACCCATGGGGAACGGCGACAACGCCACCCGATGACCCATCTGACCCATCGGCTTCCTGATCGGATCGGCAGCCGGACATCACCGCCGCACACGCAC
>NZ_JBFELV010000443.1:0-4148 GCF_041551955.1 Desulfosarcina sp. | reverse complement strand
GGCGTGGGATGGATCGGCAGCAGTTGAACGATCCGGCAGCCTAAGTGGCCGATGATAAAATCCAGCTCCCCGATCAGGTCGCGAAACGTCCCCGAAGGGGGTATGACCGTGTATCCGGCTTCGTCCAGGCTTTTTATGGTCTGATCGACGGCGACCATGGCACCATTCTTGTTCGGGCCAAATTGACGCACGAAGGCATTGTAGATGATGTTGGCGCTGCAGGTATCCGCCGGCGCCACGTTGATGGCGGTATTGGCCCCCGGCGGCCACAGCGGATCGGCGCTGTCTGTATCGAGGAAATAACCCTTGGCCTCGAAGTGTCCCACTTCGGTCAGGGCGACGGTGAGGCTATAGTGGCCTTTTTCGACGGCGGTCATCGGGATATCGTACCAGCTCCTGCCTAAAGGGTTCTCCTGGCGGTCCACCTGCCGTAGGATCTCCCGGCGCACGGACCTGGCGTGTCCCAGGCTGGTCCGCAGCCAGGCCTGCCCGCCCCAGGATTCAGGTACCTTGATGTGGAAGGTGACCGTGTCTCCCGCGAAGTGAAGTTGCCTGGCGCCGGGGGCCGGAATCTGTTCGATGGCATCGGATTGAACCATGAATCAACCTTGTCTTCCTTTGATACGGTGGCCAAGAGCCGTCATGGCCTTGAATCAACGTGTTCCGATGAAAAAAGGAACAGCAACCGTAATAGGGTAGAATAGGTTACCTGCTTTTCCCTTGTCAACACGGACTTTCCGGCGGCCCTGGGACGCTCAGTTTCTGCCGATGGGCTCAACCCGCCGCAGAATGAACAGGTTGCTGGCAACGACCACTCCAGTCCCTGCCATCACCTGCACTGTGACCAGCTCTTTCCATAGCAGCCATCCGGCCAGGGTGGCCCATACAATCGCGGTGTATGTGTACGGGGCCAGGAAAGAGGCTTCGGCAAACCGGAATGCCGCGGTCTTGGCCAATTGCTGAATGGCGGTAAAGATGCCGATGCCGGCGATCCACGGCAGGATTCTCCCGTCCGGCAAGGCGCCGTACACGATCGTGTAGGGCGCAGACAGGATCACCCCGCCCAAGATAAAGTAAAAAACCGTGGTCAGGGGATCTTCTGTCCGACCCAGATTGCGCAGCGCCATGTCAACCAGGGCAATGCATAGTGCCGCACCCAGCCCCACCAGGGATGCCGGATCGGCCAGCAGGCTTACCGACGGCCTGGAAATCAGAAGAACCCCGCCAAACCCAACCGCCACGGCAACCCACCGACTCGGGCCCACCCGTTCCGCCAGCAACAGGGGCGACAACGCCGTGACGAACAGCGGCGCCGCAAAGAGCATCGCCGTGGCATTGGCCATGGGCAAAAGGGAGTAAGCCCAGAAAACCAAACCTACACCGATGTTGCCGATTGCTGCCCGATAGAGATGCGCCCCGATTCGGCGGGTCCGGAATACACTTGCGGGACGCGTGGCCAGCATGAAGGGAACCAGCAGGCCAAGGGCCACCACCCCACGGTAAAAGACCATCTCCACCGGGCCGTGGGCAACGCTGCTGACCTTGGCGCACGTGTTCATCAGCACGATGCACAAGGTCGCCAGCAGGATCAGAAAAACTCCCTTGTGCACGGCCTCGACAGTGGTGCCGCCCGCGGCCGGTCCTTTCATCTTCGCCTCGCCCGAAAGACAAGGACGCCTGCCGTCATCACTGCCAGGCCGACTGCCAGCGATAGCGGAAACCAGAAAAACGTCTCCTTGAAAACGACATTCTCCACGACGGGGGTATTGACTGCGACGGCATCGATGCCTGATTTTTTAATTTCCAAAAGCCCCGCATAAACGATTCCGATGAATCCATAGGAGAGGTTATAGGCCAACCCCTTGAAGCTGAGCACGGTCGCCCGGCGCGCCGACGACGCCTGCTGGTTGACAAAATAGCTGACGTAAAAACCCACCATGTAAAGGGCCGAAAAAGCCACCAGGGCCGGCAGCAGCCCGGTGTACGGCCAGAAAAACACCATGCCGCACAAGCCGACAAGGGCCGTGGCGGCGGTGGTCCATAGGCAGTATGCCGGTGAATGGTTTTCGGCAATGCGAAGCGCCAGCCGGGGTATGAAAAGACCTGTCACCGCCATCACCGATCCAATGATCCCATAAGTCGATTCGGGCAGGTCCACCATGCGGTAGTATTGGCTGGCCAGCGTGATGACCATGCGGAGAATACCGTCGAAGAGCATGCCGAACAGGATGACGGCCAGGACAAACGGGGTTTTGAAAATCCATCCGCCGGTGGAAAGGGTCAGTTTGAACGCATCCATGGCCGACCCGCCGAACTGCGCTTCACAGGTGCCATCCGCCTCGGAGTTGGGGCAGATCTCGTCCAGCCGCAAAACGGTGGCGATGGTGAACAGGGCCAGGATGAATGTCAGGTAAAGGGGAAACCGCAAAGTCTGGACCTGGGTGAACTGATAACCCGATCCGAAGAGAGCCAGGATCCGTGTCATCAGATCCGCATCGTACACAGCAGCCCCCACTGTCATGGTAAGGATGAACATGACCGAACGCAGCCGCATCTGAACGTCCAGCACCCGTCCCCACTGGTCCGCCATCCCCTTGGCCTGGAGCGCATCATAGGCGATGGCCTCATCGGCGCCGCTGGCAGCCGCTTCGGCCAAACCGCTGAGCACCCGGTTGATCAGGAAAAAGCTGAACAGCAGGGTGGTGTTGCCCCGCGGCGCAAAACACAGAATGGCCATTTCCACCAGCATGGAAAAGGCGGCGAACACCAACAGTCGACGCCGGCCGAGGATGTCGGCCAGGGCGCCCGAGGGCACCTCGGCCATCACGATGGTGGCCGCCCACACCGCGTTGAGAATCGAAAACTGGGCCACGGTAAGCCCGAAGTCCAGGAATAAGACGGTAAAAATCGGGTAGTAAAACCGACAATTAAAAAACACCCGGAAGGCAATGAACATGCGTACATTGTTCACCGAAAACGGAGACAGTGGTGGATTATCTGAGGCGGCGGTTTTCAGCAGTCTGTCCTTTGTTTGGGAAATAGCCCTTCGTCAACGAGCACAGACACTACTATAATACGCATATTCTCCATATAAAGGCGGAAAGAGGAATATGCGGCGGCGGCGACGGAAAAATTGACAAAATTCGATATTCTCATTAATGTTGAACTGATTTTCAGGCCGTGGAAAAACCCGTTAAACGGTCGATATTTCTGCCCCACCCCATCCATTGACGAGGAGCATATGACCAAGGAAGCAGTAGCCATCTATTGGGATTTCGAAAACCTGCACGCCAGCATCTTCGATGCCCTCAATGGAAGCGGCAGTTATCCGAAACCGGCCAACCGGAATCGGCAGCAGGAGGTTCTGGTAGATGTTCAGGGCCTTTACGATTTCGCCACCACCTATGGCAATGTGGCCATCAACAAAGCTTATTGCAATTGGCACTGGTTTACCAGATACCGCCAGAGCCTGCTCAAGTGCGCCGTGGAATTGATTCAGCTTTTCCCTCCCGGTGCCCAGGCCAAAAACGGGGCGGATATCAAGCTCTCCCTGGACGCGGTGGAGGATATCCTGCGCTTTCCGCACATTTCATCCATCATCGTCGTCGGCGGAGACAGCGATTTCATCCCCTTGGCCCAAAAGCTCAAAGCCGCCGGCAAGGACCTCATTGGAGTGGGGTGCAAAAACGCCACCAACCGCCATTGGGCCAACAGCTGCTCGGATTTCAAGTACTACGAAACGTTCGCCCTTGAGCCGCAAGATGAGGAAGAGGAGACGGAAACCGCCACCGTCAAAGATGCTGCTGAATTGATCACCAAGGCCATCAAACAGATCGCCCTGAGAAACGGAGACAAATGGGTGCTCAAGGCCGCCATCAGACCGGTGGTCAAGCGGCTCGACCCGACCTTCGACGAAGCCAGCTATGGATGCCGCAGCTTCGCCGATCTGCTGAAAAAACACAACGACAAGTTCCAGATTGAACGGGGCCAGCACGACCATTTGGTCGGTCTGATAGAATAGTTGATGGTTCTGGGTTCTGGGTTCTGGGTTCTGGGTTCTGGGTTCTGGGTTCTGGGTTCTGGGTTCTGGGTTCTGGGTTCTGGGTTCTGGGTTCTGGGTTCTGGGTTCTGAAGGAATCAAACATGCC
>NZ_JBFELV010000442.1:0-4150 GCF_041551955.1 Desulfosarcina sp. | reverse complement strand
TCCTGGATGAATATATGCCTCCTGTAGACCAATGATCCTTCCCCCGCAAGAGGGAAGGGATCCCGGCATTGACCAACCCTCGACAGCTAACCGACCATAAGCCAAGGGGCTCTGTCCGAAGTCATGGACAGCGCCCCTATTCTTTCGCATCGATGCTGGAAGTGGCTCCAACAAACTCAAACGGCAGGCCAGGATTGGTCCAGCTATGCCGAACCGCCTCACCCCGCAATATTGTACTTATCGATCTTGCGGTAGATGGTCCGTCGGCTCATGCTGAGCATGCGGGCGGCCTTGGCCTTGTTGCCGTCGGTTTCCTCCAGGGCCCGTTCGATGGCCTCGGCCTCAGTCAAATTGTCCGGGTCATTGAAAACGGTCACACTGCCGTTCTGGCCCTGAAACTCGGCCGGCAGGTGGGAGAGGGTGATCACATGCTGGTTGCACATGATGAAGGCGTGCTCGAGGGTGTGCTCCAACTCGCGGACATTGCCCGGCCAGGCGTGCTGGTGAAACAGTTTTTCGACATCGGAGGAGACGGCCTTGATCGCTTTTTTGAATTTGCGGTTAAATTTCTCGATCATGTGGCGGGTCAGCATCGGAATATCGTCCTTGCGATCCCTGAGCGGAGGCAGGTTGAGCTGGACCACCTTCAGCCGATAGTACAGGTCCTTGCGGAAGTCACCGGCAGCGACTTTTGCTGCCAGGTCCCGGTTGGTGGCGGCCACTACCCGGACATCGACCTGTTCGGGATTGGGGCTGCCCACCCGCTCGAAGGACATGGTTTCGATCACCCGCAGCAGTTGAAGCTGCATCTTGGATGAGATGTCCCCGATTTCGTCCAGAAAGATGATGCCGCCGTCGGCCATGTGGAACCTGCCGATCTTGTCCTTGACCGCACCGGTGAAGGCCCCCTGTACGTGACCGAATAGCTCGCTCTCCAGAATGCTGTCGGTCAGGGCCCCGCAGTTGACCTTGACCAGCGGTCCGGCAGACCGATCCCCCGCCCGATGGAGTGCCTCCACGGTGAGTTCCTTGCCCGTACCGCTTTCTCCGGTGATCAATACGGTTGTCTGCACATCCGCCAGGGCCTTGATCAGGGATTTTACTTTTTTCATCTGCATGCTGGCGCCGATCAACCGGTTGAAAGCACGGCTCTCCTCGACGCTTTGCTCGAGGTTGCGCAGGCGGGTCTCATCCCTCAGGACCATGACACAGCCGGTAAAGTGATCCATGTGATCAATCAGGGGTGCGGCACTGACGCTGACAATCTGCTTGCGCATGTTTTTGCGACGGCACTCGATGTGGCGAAGCTCAACCGCTTTTCGTGTGCCCAGCGTTTCCTTGAGCACGTCCACACAGGCGCCATTGCAGCCGGCGGTAACCGCGCGGATGAACGCGCCGGGCACGTCATTTGGGGTAAAACCACATAGGTCCATCGCGGCCTGGTTGACGTCCACCACCCGCATCTGCTCGTCCACGGTGACGATTCCGTCCTTTACACTCTGGAATATGGCTTCGACATTGGAACGGCAGCGGTCTTTTTCATCGGAAAGCCGCTTGTGACGAAGCGCCAGGGTGGTGGCCTTGATCAACTCGTTTTGGCGAACGGGTTTGACGAGGTAGTCGAGGGCACCGAGACGCATGGCTTCCGAGGCGGTATCGACGCTGGGGGCGCCGGTGATGATGATCACCTGGGAATTGGGGTTGTGCTGTTTGGCGCTGCGCAGCAGATCGATGCCGGTTTTGCCTTGCATGATGATGTCCACAAAGAGAAGGTCGAAGGTGGATTCGGCAATCAGGGCAGCCGCTTGGGTATAGTTCGACGCGGTGGTCACCTCATGTCCGGCCTCGGATAGAAAATCAGCAAATGTATAGCGGATGCTCTCCTCGTCATCGACGACCAGAATTCTGTGTTTCATGTAGCACCTAAACGATCAGTTACCCGATTGAACGGGCAGGTCCACCGTCACCTTGGTATACTCGCCCTCCTCGCTTTCAATGGCAAGACGCCCCCCGTGATTCTCGACGATTCGGTGGCTGATGCTCAATCCCAGTCCCGTTCCCTTGCCCTTCGGCTTCGTGGAAAAAAACGGATTGATCACTTTTTCGATCACGTGGGGGGGGATGCCCGGCCCATGGTCGGTAAAACAGGCCCGGATGATGGATTTACCGTTGTCGGCGATCATGCTGACATCGATGTCCAGCGACTTTAATTCGCTGCCTTGCGGATATTTCTCGTTCAGGGCGTACCTGCTGTTGTTGATGATATTCAGGAACACCTGTTCGATTTCCTGGGCCCTGGCTGAAACCGGAAGCAGCTGGTCATCCATGTTGACCGAGAGCACGATGCCGTCTTTTCTCAGCTGGGCACCGGTCAATGTCACTGACTCCTCGAGCAGCTCCGCAATGCTGACGATGCTGAGCTTTTCGTTTTCCCGCCGGGAGAAGGAGAGCAGGCTGGCGACGATGGCGGCAATCCGGTCACCCTCACCGATAATCCGCCCGGATATCGAGTTGAGTGGATCGTCTGTCTTGGTTTTGTTCACCAGCATCTGGGCGTAGTTGATGATGCCGTTGATGGGGTTGTTGATTTCGTGGGCCACGCCGGCAGCCAGTTCTCCTAGTGCAGCGAGTTGCTCAGCCCGGAGGGCCGTTGCAATGGAGGCTTTTCTTTCGGTGATGTCCCGCTGGGAAACCACCGCTTTTTTCTGGCCGTTGTTGTCGACAAACGGGGTGTAGGTATGCTGGTAGCTTCTACCGGCGGCGGTGTCGAATTCGAAGCGCTGGATTTTTCCGGATTCAAGGGCTTTTTGCAAGAGACAGTCACCACAGGGCCGATCCCTGTCACGAAACACCTCATAGCAGCGGCACCGGCCTTTTCCGGCCGTCTGTTTTTTCAGCAACTCGTTCTGGTATTCCAGAAAATAGCGGTCGTTGACGATGCCGACATGTTCAAACTGATGAAAGAGGATGCGATGCAGCCGGTCCCGTTCGGACATGAGCTCATTCTGGATCCTTTTAAGCTCCGATATGTCCTTGAACGCCTCAACGATGCCGATGATGCCGTCGGGTCCTTCGAACCGGGTTGCCGTGAGGTCGCAGGTGATGACCGATCCGTCCGAGCGGGTTTTGCTTACCTCGTAATCCTCCAGTTTCCTTCCATCTAAAATCTGCTTCAACGGGCAGGCGGGGCCATGGCACATGTTACCTGCGAACACGTCGTAGCATTTGCGGCCAATCGCTTTTTCGGACGAGAAACCCGACAGTTCAGAAAACGCCTGGTTGACCTTCAAAATGTTGAAATTGCGATCGATCAGGCGCATGCCGACCGATGCGGTTTGAAAAATCTGGTTCAATTCGGCATGCGCCTGCTGGATGGCGATCTGCATTTTTTTCTGTTCGGTGATATCAAAGAATGCTTCGAGCAAATGCGGTTTGCCTTTGTACTGAACCTCGGTGACACTTTTGAGGACGGGAACCGTCTTTTTCTGCGCGGTGCGGAGCTCACGCTCGGCTATTTCCACCCGCTGGCCCAGGTCCAGGACGGGGCACTGCCCTTTCTGCGAGGGGCACAGGAACCGGTGGCACCGTTTTCCGAGAAGCGCTTCAGGGGATGCCCCGATCATGTTCAATGCGTTGTTGTTGGCGTAGGTAATCAGGCGGGAATCGCAATCAACCAGGATAATGGCAGCCGGGTTGTTCTCCAAAATCCGTTGGGCCTCCTTCTCGCGCTGGATGATTGCCAGTTCGGCCCGCTTGCGCTGGTTGATGATCGTCTGGCCGTAGAAACTGAAAACGATCAGCAGTACGGCAACGATCATGCGCATCCACAGCTCATGCACACTGGGTTGAAAGACATGCAATAACCAATGTCCCTCATCGAACCAATACGAGTGTACAGCGGATTCGATAAACCAGTAAATGATGACGAAAACCACACCTGCCCAGACCAGGTGGTTGTGAATTCCCTGAAGGGCTCTTTCCCGTTGGATGTTCATTTGAACCTCCTTTTGGAAATCGATTCAGAGTGGAATATATAAGAATAGGTTATCTATTTGATCGGGGGGGATTCTTTCTGTTGTGAATTAAATGCAATTTTTGTTCCTTTATATAAATTTTAAATTTAACATAATTTCAATATATTATAATTTTC
>NZ_JBFELV010000441.1:0-4151 GCF_041551955.1 Desulfosarcina sp. | reverse complement strand
GGTAACGGCGTCTCTGATCGCAAGAGTCGTCATCAATGGGAAAAAGGTGGATCGATGGACACCCGTCAGAGGGCGAAGGGTATCGCCCGCAAGATCATGGAGGCCACGGAGGCGCCCTATATTCCGGAAGACATCGATCAAGCGATCCGGGGAAAATACAACATTCTATTGTAAGCAGCGCGAGGAATGGCGTGTACGGTCAAGGCGGCAGGTATGGCTACCCGGATCATCATCGGCGGTGCTCCGGTGACCCAAGCATTGGCCAATCAAATCGGTGCCGGCGGATACAGCGCTGACGCTCCAGGTGCAGTCGAGACAGCCCCTCGGATGATTGCCGCCTGACCATAGCGATGGATGGGAGAGGCCGGGCGGATATCGTGTCACTCGACAAGCGTTGAAAAAAGAAGCGACCGACCGACAGATAGGTCCCCATGGCACCTTGCCATCTTTTGCCGACAAAACCACTCTACATCGGTGCCTTGAGTGCATCCTTCCCGGTTAAAAAAACTTTGAGCGAACGCTCGAACGCTGATTGGGCGCTGTGCGCTTTATTGACCCAAAAAGGAAAATATGACAAGCTAGTGTTATCCATTCGATCGGCGTATATTACCATCTGCAAGGTTCGTCCAACACAACTCGATCTTTCGATGGCGTCGGTTGCAAACCACACGACTCAATTTCTGCTGCCACCCATATACAAAGAATCATAGGTGATTGATGGAAGATATTATCCGATATGTTGGCAGTAATTACCCCACCATTATCCGGCTGACCATTGAACATCTCTATCTGGTGAGTATATCCGTGGGGGCTGCAATTCTTTCCGGGGTGCCGATCGGTATCTTGATCACCAAAGACAAGAAACTGGCGGACGCGGTTTTGTATGTCGCCTCGGTGATCATCACGATCCCTTCCGTGGCCATGTTTGGCCTGATGATTCCCATATTATCCCTGGTTGACCGAGGCATCGGATTCTGGCCGGCAGCCATCGCCATTTTCCTTTATTCCCAGCTGCCAATCATTCGCAACACGTATACTGCCATTAACAATATCGATCCCGCCCTTCGTGAAGCGGCAAAAGGCATGGGCATGAGTGATCGGCAGCGGCTGGTGAAAGTTGAAATTCCGCTTGCCGTTCCCGTCATCATGGCCGGGGTCAGGATGGCTGTGGTCATGAATATCGCTGTTGCCACCATTGCCGTGTATATCGGGGCAGGAGGCCTGGGCGCCATTATCAATGAAGGAATTACCGGAACCAACAGCATCAAACTGATCGTCGGTGCCGTCGCGGTTTCTCTGCTGGCGATCGTCGCGGACTACCTCTTCTTATTTATTCAAAAAATGCTGACACCTAAAGGGTTGCGTGGAGCGTTGTCATGATTCGACTTGAAAACTTGACCAAACATTTCGAAGTGCCGGGGAAAGAGCCGGTCATTGCCGCCAACAACGTTTCCATGGAAGTCGACGAAGGTGAGATTTGTATCTTTCTGGGACCGTCAGGTTGCGGGAAGACCACGGCCTTGAAAATGATCAACAAGCTGATCCCCAAGACATCCGGAAAAATCTATATTGCCGGCAAGGATACGGACGATCTTGACCCCATCACATTGCGGCGTGAAATCGGCTATGTGATCCAGCAAATCGGCTTGTTCCCCAATATGACCATCGAAGCCAACATTTGTGTGGTGCCCGATCTGCTGAAAATGGACAAGAAAAAAAGCAGGGTCAAGGCGCGTGAATTGATGGAGATGGTTAACCTTGACCCAAATATCTTTTTAAAGCGCTATCCGAGAGAACTTTCCGGTGGCCAGCAGCAGCGAATAGGTGTGATCCGCGCACTGGCTGCGGACCCCCCTGTGATGCTGATGGACGAGCCCTTTGGCGCCATTGATCCCATTAATCGAGCAGTGATTCAGGATGAATTTTTGAAGCTGAATTCGAAGCTGGGTAAAACCGTTCTGTTTGTCAGTCATGACATCGACGAAGCGGTAAAAATGGGAGATAAAATTGCCATTTTCCGCGAGGGCGTTCTCGAGCAGTGTGATACGCCGGATGAGATCCTCTCAAACCCGGCCAACCAATTCATCAAAGATTTCGTCGGAACGGATCGCGCCTTGAAGCGGCTCAAGCTCATTAAGGTCTCCGATGCAATCATGCCTTTTTTAATGACCGTCAAGTCTGACGATTCATTGGAAAAAGTGGCTGAAGAGATGCGCATCAACAATGCCCATATAGCGGTGATGGTCGGGCCGCGGGGTCGTGCACGGGGCTATATTACCAAGGGAGAGATCAAGGGTGATCAACGTGGCATTGTCAGTGAGTACATCGATCCGATACCCGGTACCATCCATGTGAATGACAACCTGCACGACGCCGTGTCGCAGATGTATGCCCACGCAAGCGACTGGCTGGCGGTAGTGGACGATGACGGCGCCTACAAAGGCTACATCACGCAGCACATCATTGCCAGTCTGCTGGGTGAAGCGCCCCGCAAGCAAGGCGACACCATTTCTTAGGATGGATTCATGAACAGCGCCATAGAGCTCATAAGAAGAAGCAAGACGCTATTTCTGTATATCCTGCTGGCACTGGTCTATCTGTTCGGCGTCTTTTCCGAATCGACCGGATTGATTGAGGAGTTCCGGGATACCTATGAGGATTGGATCTATCTGCTCAGGCAAAATGTTATCATCGTCTTTTCATCAGGCATCACGGCCTCGTTGCTGGGAATCGCTTCCGGCATCCTGATGACGAGACCCTGGTTCAAGCGGTATGCGGAAATGTTCGCCCAGGGTTTCAATATTCTCTCGGCGGTACCCACCCTGGCCATTCTGGCGATTATCATGACCCTGACGGGGATCGGCTTTAAATCGGCATTCATTGGATTGGTCACCGTCACCATTTTACCCGTGGTCAGAAATACCTATCAGGGGATCAGTGAAGTGCCGGAACATATGATCGAGGCCGCCCGGGGGCAGGGAATGACCGATCAACAGATTTTATGGAAAGTCCAAATCCCCAATGCGTTGTACGTCATCTCCGCGGGGATTCGGACCGGCTTTGCCTTGAATGTCGGCACCAGCCCCCTGATCACCCTGATCGCCGCCGACAGCCTGGGAGAGTATATCTTTACCGGGATTCAACTCAATGAATTCAATTCTTTGTTAATCGGGTCCTTATCAGTTGCAGCGCTGGCGATTTTGACGGATTTCGTTCTGTCAAGGCTGCAGTTTTGGCTTATACCGAAAGGCGTAAACCCCCAACGGTTTGCACAAGAATAACCTTATGAAGGAGGACATGAACTTGAAAAACGCATTAAAAAAACTCAGTGTGGTAACGATTTTGTTGATTGTGGCTATTGCCGTGCAAACAGCATCGGCTGCTTCCATCGTTGTTGGCGGTAAGGGCTTTACCGAACAACTGCTTCTGGCTGAAATCACCGGGCAGTATTTGACTGCCAAGGGCTATGCGGTTGAACTCAAAACCGGAATGGGAACCTCGCTGGTGCGTGAAGCGCTGGAAAACAAGCAAGTGGACCTGTATTGGGAATACACCGGTACGGCTTTTCTGAATTTCCATAAAAATAAGTTTGCCAATCAGCCGGGTACGGAGATTTATGAGGCGGTGAAGTCGAAAGATGCGGGCATCGGTATTGTCTGGCTAAATGCTTCAGCCGCAAACAACACGTATGCCTTAGCCGTCCGCCAGGCCGATGCTGACGCAAAAGGTATCAGGACATTGGAAGATCTATCAGACAAACTCAACGCCGGTGAAAATTTGACCCTGGGATGTAACATTGAGTTCTACAAACGGGACGACGGCTTGAAACCGCTCCAGAAAGCCTATGGCTTCGAGTTTCCGCGTTCGGCCGTAAAGCGCATGGATACCGGGTTGGTGTACAAGGCCCTGAAAGATGGCGACGTGGATGTAGGACTTGTTTTTGCAACCGATGGCCGTATCCCGGCGTTCAATTTCAGTGTGCTCAAGGATACAAAAAATTACTTTCCAGCCTATGCGATTACGCCGACCGTGCGCAAGGAGACCCTGGATTCACATCCGGAGCTTGCCGGTCATCTGAATACCTTGTCCGGTCTGTTCGACGATGCGACCATGTCTGCCTTGAACGCCGAGGTCGACGTCGACAAGAAATC
>NZ_JBFELV010000440.1:0-4165 GCF_041551955.1 Desulfosarcina sp. | reverse complement strand
CCTCTCCCTATCTGGATTTTGTGGCTGGTTCCATGGCCGTTCCAGGCGAATTGCCACCGGCAGTGGCCACGGCCCGGATGCTCGCTTCTTGTTTTACGCTGACGGACATGCCGGTGATCGCCAACCCTTGCACCCGAGAGAACGGGCAGGAGATCTATGAAATGGCGACCATCGCCTTTGGTGGGAAAACAGCCCTCGAAAAGGCACCAGTTACAATTGTCTCTATCAATCCGCTCTCCCCGCTATCTTATACTGAAGAGACTGCAGCCGGGTTGATCACCTTCGCCCGCTACGGCCAGGCTTTGTTGATTTCCAGCATGGTTCTGGCCGGCATCAGCGGGCCGGTCAGTATTGCAGGTGCGGCGGTAATCGA
Source organism: Desulfosarcina sp. (assembly GCF_041551955.1). Classification (GTDB taxonomy): domain Bacteria; phylum Desulfobacterota; class Desulfobacteria; order Desulfobacterales; family Desulfosarcinaceae; genus Desulfosarcina. The sequence goes on along the minus strand of NZ_JBFELV010000440.1, from coordinate 3,792 downwards.
AATGAGCGAGAGTCTGGCCGGAATTGTTCTGGCCCAGTTGGTTCATCCAGGCGTACCCTGCGTGTGCGGTGGAACATCTTGTGCCGGGGACCTTCGCACCGGAGGGGTCTACCTTGGGGGGCCCGAAATGCTTCAGCTGATGGCCATCGCCACACAGATGGCCGATCATTACGGACTTCCCTGTCGATACGGGGGAAATCTGACCGACTCCTTTTCCATCAATTCGCAGGCGGGCAGCGAGTCGGCCCTGGCCATGGCAACCAGCCTGCTTTGTGGGGTTCATTTCATGCACCAAGCCTGCGGTATTCTGGGCGCCTACAGCGCGATGAGCTTTGAAAAGTTTGTGCTGGACGAAGAGGCTTGCGGGTTGATGAAGCGGGCTTTGCGGCCGTTGGACGTCTCCGATGAGAGCATCAATCTCGATTTGATCGCCAGGGTCGGCAGCGGTGGAAGTTTTTTGATGACACCGGAAACCGCCCGCCAATGCCGGACGGCTTTTTTTCCCGCCGAAATCGCCCGTAAAAGCACCTTTGATGATTGGCGCGAAAAGGATTTGGGCAACAACGTCCGGCTTGCTGGTGAATATATCGAAAAACGTCTCGCAGCCTATGAAAAACCCGAAATTGATCCAGGCGTGGAAAAAGATTTGAAAAACTACGTCGATTCAAAAACCAAATAAAACCAAATAGTTATATCCAGTGGTTCGAGAGATTGTGTTTTTGCCTTGCCGAACGGTAAGGGCGTTACTCACCGCATCAGATAAACGGAGGAAAAAATGGCACAAAATGAGTTAGATCGCAGTAAAAACCAAAACGGAATGATGGAAGGTCTATTGGGAAAAACCGACCACCAGCTGTTTTGGGTTACTTTGATAATTTTCGGCGTTATCGTCTCGCTGGGAATCTTTACGCCGGAAAAACTCGAATCTGCGCTCAAAGCACTTCAGGCATTCATCACAACCAACTTTACCTGGTACTATTTATTGTTTACCGCCGCCTGTTTAGGATTTTCCTTGTGGGCGGCAGTCGGTCCTTATGCCCATATCAAACTGGGTAAAGATGACGATGAACCTGAGTTCAGCACGATCTCATGGATGGCCATGCTTTTCAGTGCCGGCATCGGTCTGGGGTTTATTTTCTGGGGAATTGCCGAACCCTTGTACCACTACATGCAAACCCCATACGGTGCTGAGCCCGGGTCCGCAGAAGCGGTGCCAGTTGCCTTACAGATCAGTTACCTGCATTGGGGATTCCACCCCTGGTCCTTGTATGCCGTGGGCGGATTGGGAATTGCCTATTTTTCATTCAGACACGAGCAACCCATGACCATCGCCACGTCCTTGTATGGTATTCTGGGTGAGAAAACAGAGACAAGCGGCTGGAGTAAAATCACCAATCTCGTTACGGCATTTGCCACGATTGCCGGCATCAGCACGGCTCTGGGTCTGGGGATCCTTTCCATTAAATTCGGAATGACCCATATTACCGGGCTTGAAATGACCCCCGGCGTTACCATCGCTGTTCTTATTTTGTTTATGGCGGCCTATATTGCATCATCGGTTTCAGGACTGAAGCGGGGCCTGAAATATATGAGCCTGATCAATATATGGCTGGCTTTTGGTGTCATCGCATTCATATTTGTTGCTGGCCCGACAATACAATTGCTGGATCTGTTTACTGATTCCGTGGGGCATTATCTAACCAATTTCGTCAAGATGACTTTTTGGAGTGATTCGGTCAACCAGGCTTTTGATGGTAAATGGCTGGGATGGTGGACCGTTTTCTACTGGGCATTCTGGATTGCTTGGGTACCTTTTGTGGGCGGATTTATCGCCAGAATTTCCAGGGGCAGAACGATCAGGGAGTTTATCATCTGGGTGGTGTTAATACCATCTGTTGTGATGTTCATCTGCTTTGACATTTTCGGTGGTGCCGCCATTCTCGCAGAAAGATCCGGCGCCGTAAAACTGTGGGAGGCCGTGCAGGCCGATATGGGATCGGGCATTTTCACGCTGTTGACAGTTTATCCATTTGGATTCCTTGCCTCAATTGTCATTTTTATCAGCCTCATCATCTTTCTGATCACATCAGCGGATTCAGCCTCTTTTTTGGTGGCAATGCTGATGTCCAAAGGTGAGTTGGAACCTAAAGCCGGTATGAAAATCGTGTGGGGGATAGTACTGGGAGCACTCTCGATCATTCTGTTGCAAAGCGGTGGCCTCAAGGCGTTGCAGACCGCCTCAATTGTCTGTGCGCTTCCCTTTACCGTAGTCATGATTGCCATGATGGTCTCACTGGTCAAAGGGCTAAGAAAAGATGCGTCTTTGAATGAGTCGTCTAAGCGTCGAGTTGATCACATGCAACCAGCAAAAACTGTTGCGAAACTCAATAAATAGGATCGATAATTATTGGGTTACCTTCAGGACGTATATTCATAAATAATCGTTTGGATATCCTATTTTAGATTAATACGAAAGAAACCTAAGAAGGTTTAAGGAGAAAAAATGACTAAAATTACAAGAACATCCGCACTTACTGCCCGCCACAAAGACCTGGGGGGGCAATTCAATGAATACATCCGCATGGCCGTTCCCATGACCTATCATACCGACCCGAAAGCAGAGCATGATGCAGTCCGGGATGCCGCCGGCATGTACGACTTCACCGCATTCTTGAAATACCGGGTCAAAGGCCCGGATGCGTCGGCTGTGCTGAATCATGCCGTGACATTTGATGTGACCAAGATAAAACCCGGACAATCCAAGTACGGTCCCTTTCTCAGGGAAACCGGCGTTATCTGTGATGACGGGATTGTGTTCAACCTTGGGAACGATGAGTATATGGTTGTTCATGGTGACGGTTGTGCTAGGACCATGGCTGAACTGTCTGCCGAAGGAAAAGATGCAGTGGTTGAATATGACTTCTGGACCCACCTGATATCCCTTCAGGGTCCCAAGGCGCTTGAACTCCTTGATCCCCACACCCCCGTTGACCTGCCTGCCATGAAATATTTCCACCATGAAATAACCGAAATATTCGGATGCCCCTGCGTGCTTTCCCGTACCGGATTTTCCGGTGAAAGAGGGTATGAAATGTTTGTGGATCCCCAATATGCCTGTGATGTCTGGGACAATATTCTTGAAAAGGGAAAAGATATGGGCGTTATGGCCTGTTCCGTGAACAGCGTATTTCCCCTAAGAATGGAAGCCGCGCTCCTGTGGCGCCGGTTTGACCTGATGGAAAACACCCCTTGGGAAGTAAACATGGGTTGGTCTGTCCATCTGGAAAAAGGGGATTTCCGCGGTAAGGACGCTCTCGTGGCCGCAAAGGGAAAAGAACGGTTTAAACTCGCCGGTATTGAGGTTGATCTCGATCATGCGCTGGCAGGCGGTGAAAAGCTGATGATCGACGGCAAAGAGGTTGGTAAGGTCCATGACAAGCCTGCCTGGTCCCATCGGCTGAACAAATCCCTTGCTATCGTACGTCTGGATCCTGAATTGACTGCTATCGGCACCCGACTGGAAGTGGCCGGCGATGATGGTACGTGCACGGCGACTGTGGTGAGGTTTCCGGTCTATGATACCGAAAAAGCAAGAACCCATCAGTAGCGTGGCGAAAAAATGGTCACCCAATTCTTAAAGGAGTAGTCAGAATGGCAACCCAGGACATCTTCAACGCAGTACTGGCATTTGACGAGGAGACGGTAAAGGCCAAGACCCAGGCCGAGCTGGACGGCGGCACGGACATCGGCGCCATCTTGAACGACGGGCTGATCAGTGCCATGGACGAGGTG
>NZ_JBFELV010000439.1:0-4184 GCF_041551955.1 Desulfosarcina sp. | reverse complement strand
CCGTTCGGCCATTTCGAAAAAAACTATTCGGGCGCCCTTTGCCGGCCGATTAGGTATTCGTTTGGTCAACCTGGGTCAGATCCTCAATGAGGGCGATGCCATCGTTTCGCTTCAGTCTTTAGATCCTATTTTTGTAAATTTTTCGATACCGCAGCAACAGCTCGCACAGATCCAACCGGGTCTCACCGTGAGGGTGACAACCGATGTACTTCCCGGCCGGGTGATTGAGGGCAAAATTACGGCGATCAATCCGGCAGTAGATGCCGCCACACGAAGCATCCGAGTTCAGGCGACAGCGGCGAATCCCCAGGAACAGCTCCGTCCCGGCATGTTCGTCAATGTTGCGGTGGTGTTGCCGGCCCAGGATAAAGTTCTCGCCATCCCTTCCACGGCCGTACTTTACGCCCCTTACAGCGATTCGGTGTTTGTCGTGGATGAGAAGAAAAGTGAAAAAAACAGCCCGCCGGGTAAGAGCGTGCGCCAGCAGTTTGTGAGGCTCGGAGAAAAGCGCGGCGATTTCATTGCCGTTTCTTCCGGATTGAAAGAAGGCGAAACCATCGTAAGCACCGGTGTTTTCAAACTGCGCAACGGTCAGGCCGTTGTCGTAGACAATACCCTTGCCCCTGAATTCAAACTCAGGCCCAAAATAAGCGACAATTGATCCGGCGTCATTGTGCCAAACTTTAATTGAGCGAACTCTGTCGGGGTTATCCCAAACCATGAAACTCACCGACCTCTTTATCCGCCGTCCCGTCCTCGCAATGGTGGTCAACCTCGTAATCATCATTGCCGGGTTACAGGCGATCCGATCGCTCAACGTCCGCCAGTATCCCCGCAGTGAAAACTCGGCGGTGACCGTTTCCACCGTCTATGTCGGTGCCAGCGCCGGCCTGGTGGCCGGATTCATCACCACACCGCTGGAGCGCGCCATTGCGGCGGCCGACGGCATTGATTACATCCAGTCGAAAAGCAGTCTGGGGGTTTCGACCATCACCGCGCGTCTGAAGCTCAACTACGATCCCATCAAGGCACTTTCGGAAATCAGTTCCAAAGTGGACCAGGTCCGCAATGACCTGCCCCCGGAAGCCGAAGTGCCCGTCATTAACGTCGAGTCAGCCGACACCCAATTCGCATCGGCCTATCTCAGTTTCACGTCCGATGTTTTAAAACAGAATGAGATCACAGATTATCTCGTCCGTATCGTCCAGCCGAGGCTTTCAGCCGTCGAAGGCGTGCAGCGCGCTGATATCCTCGGTGCCCGCACCTTTGCCATGCGCATCTGGCTCAAACCCGATCGCATGGCCGCGCTCAACATCAGCCCGGTGCAAGTGCGCCAGGCCCTGGCTGCCAACAACTACCTCGCCGCGGTCGGCCGCACCAAAGGTTCGCTCGTTCAAGTCAATCTGACCGCGAACACTGATCTCAGCTCCGTTGAGGAGTTCAAGCGTCTTGTGATACGCGAGCAGGCCGGCGCCACGGTTCGATTGGAGGATATCGGCGATGTCGTAATGGGCGCTGAGGATTATGATGCGGAGGTACACTTCTCAGGACAGACCGCTGTATTCATGGGCATCTGGCCTTTGCCAAACGCCAATTCGCTGGACGTGATCCGTCGTGTGCGGTCCGAGATGGCGGCCGTCCAGAAGGATCTGCCCAGCGGCATGCAGGCACGCGTCGCCTACGATGCCACCACTTACATCGAAAACGCCATTCACGAAGTGCTCAAAACCCTTAGCGAAACCCTGCTGATCGTTATCTTTATTATCTTCCTGTTTCTCGGCTCGCTCCGATCGGCGTTCATTCCGGTGGTGGCCATTCCTTTGTCTCTTATCGGTGCGGTGTTCCTGATACAGGTGTTCGGCTTTACCATCAACCTCCTCACACTGCTGGCCATTGTGCTGTCCGTGGGTCTTGTGGTCGATGATGCCATCGTGGTGGTGGAAAATGTCGAGCGGCACCTTGGTGAAGGTCGCTCCCCGCTCGACGCCGCCTTGCTCGGCGCCCGAGAACTCGTCGGTCCCATCATCGCCATGACGGTGACACTGGCGGCCGTCTATACGCCCATCGGGTTACAGGGCGGCCTTACCGGAACTCTTTTCCTCGAGTTTGCTATCACACTGTCGGGCGCGGTCATTATCTCCGGGATCGTTGCCCTCACACTATCGCCCATGATGTCGTCCAAGATGCTGAAACCCGGGATGGCGGAACGTGGATTTTCAGGCAAAATTGCCCGCGATTTCAAACGGTTTCGTGAGTTCTACGGCCGCCGGCTCGACGCTACCCTCAACTCCCGTCCGGCCGTATACATGGTGTGGATCGTTGTGAGCCTGCTGACCATACCCATGTTCACCATGTCCCCCAAGGAACTTGCACCCATCGAGGATCAAGGCGTCATTTTCGGTATCATCGAAGCGGCGGCCAATTCTTCCCTCGACCAGAACAGCCCGTATGCCGCGGCGGTCAACCGGGTTTTTCTCGGCGAGCCGGAGTCAAATTTCACCTTTCAGGTTACATATCCGACCTCGGGTTTTGGAGGCATGGTTTTGAAGCCGTGGGACGAGCGCAAGCGCACCGTCTTTCAAGTGCTGCCAGATGTCCAGCGAAAACTGCATGCCATCCCGGGAATCCGGGTGCTACCGGTGACGCCGCCGGCGCTCCCGGGTGGCGGCCAGTTCCCGGTGGAATTCATCCTCGCATCGACGGCTGAACCTGACCAGATCCTGGATTTTGCGCGAAAGATCCAGCTCAAAGCGATACAGAGCGGTTTGTTTGCCTTCCCGCCGATTATCGACGTCAAGATCGATCAGCCCCAGTCGGAAATCGTCATCAATCGCGATCTGGTGGCGGATCTGGGTCTCAACCTCCAGCAGGTCGGGGCTGATCTGGCATCGATGGTAGGCGGTGATTTTGTCAATCGATTCAGCATCGCCGGTCGCAGTTACAAGGTCATCCCGCAGATCAAACGCATGGACCGCCTCAACCCGGATCAGCTCGAAAACATTTACATTACCGGACCGACCGGGCAGCTCGTGCCGCTCAGCACCATCGCTGAGATTCGCGATTCCACCGTACCGCGCTCGCTGAATCGCTTTCAGCAACTCAATGCCGTTACGATCAGCGGCGTGAGCATCCGTCCGCTTGACCAGGCGCTGGGTTATCTTGAAAACGAAGCCGCCAAGATTCTGCCCCAGGGATATGTGCTCGATTATACGGGAGAGTCGCGCCAACTCCGAACCGAAGGTAATAAATTTCTTCCGGCATTCGGGCTTGCCGTGGTCCTCATCTTCCTTGTGCTTGCGGCTCAGTTCAACAGTTTCCGCGATCCTTTTGTTATTCTCGCCGGTTCGGTGCCGCTGGCCATGTTCGGCGCACTCATTTTTACCTTCCTGAAGATGCCGGACCCGAACATCCCATTCTGGACACGCGGCTGGACAACCACGCTCAATATATATTCCCAGGTGGGATTGGTAACCCTCGTCGGTTTGGTGTCAAAGAACGGCATACTCATTGTTGAGTTCGCCAACAAACTGCAGGTGCTTGGACGATCTAAACGAGAGGCCGTCCGCGAAGCGGCCATGACCCGCCTGCGCCCGATTCTCATGACCACCGGGGCCACCATCGCCGGCCACTTTCCGCTGACACTGGTCACCGGCGCAGGTGCCGCTGCCCGGAACTCCATCGGTCTGGTGCTCGTGGGCGGCATGGCCGTCGGCACGCTCTTTACGCTTTTCGTCATCCCGTCGATCTACATGCTGGTTGCCCGCGACCACTCCAAAGACCTTGTACGAGAAGCCGCCGTATCGAAGGATTAACCTGAACTGCAACAGCAAGCGCTATCCCCGCAGCTTGCTGCAGGGAGCTTCAATTTTTCGCGCGCCTGAATATCCTGCTTCGGAACCTACCTCACCGGCTTTTGCCACTCTTTGGCAAAGATCCCTGCAATCCGGTCGACCTGGCCCGGATCGATCTTCAAGGCCTTGGCCACCTCTGAATAGAGGGTTCTGCGGTCGCTGTTTTCGGCATCCACAAGGCCGTTGAGATCCCTTTTTTCCTTGAGGTTCAAATCGCCGGTGTTTGCCTGGGAGAGATAGCCGTCATCCCCTTCTTTCAGGGCGCCTTTCTGGTAGTAGGGTTTCAGCGCTTGAAAACGGGCTTTCATTTTTTCCTTCAACGCGCGAATGGTG
>NZ_JBFELV010000438.1:0-4199 GCF_041551955.1 Desulfosarcina sp. | reverse complement strand
TGAAACCTGCATGACAAAGGGAATTCATGGTGAAATCGTTAAGTCGGTAAAACGAAAAATGCCTGATCCCGTAGCACTCTATGAACTCTCTGATCTGTTCAAGCTTTTCGGAGACAGCACCAGGCTTGGGATCTTATGGGCCTTGAGCGAATCCGAAATGTGTGTGTGTGACCTTTGTGCGCTGTTAAAGATGAAACAACCAGCAGTTTCTCATCAACTAAAGAATTTAAAGCAGTCACGAATTGTAAAAGCCCGGCGTGATGGAAAGATCGTATATTACAGCCTGGAAGATGAACACATCCGTGAATTATTAAATTTAGGGATGGAACATACGCAAGAGCCATAACACATTTGAAAGATAGAAATAATGGGACAACTACAGACAGAAAAATATAGCGTAAAAAACCTCGACTGCGCCTCGTGTGCGGCAAAAATTGAAAATGGGCTTAAAGCCGTAAATGGGGTCAACGATGCTGTGCTCGACTTCGCCAGCCTTACCCTTCATGTGAAAGCGAAGGACATTTCGCAGATCATAGAAGAAGTCCGCAGGATTGAACCCGAAGTTGAGCTAATACCGAAATCTAAAGAATCCGCATCGCATGACCACAACGAAGAATCCGTAAAAACTAAACTCAAAAAAGAGCTTGGAGTTCTGATTGTTGCTGCAGCCTTGCTCCTCTTGCAACTAGTTTTTGAAGACTGGTTTCATAGGCAACCTATTTCTGTACTGGAAATCGCCATAGTACTTGTTGCCTACCTGATCGCAGGTTGGAATGTTCTGCTTGGCGCTTTTAAAACGATCCGCAGTGGGAGGTTATTCGACGAAAATGTGCTCATGGTGATAGCCACCGGCGGAGCGCTGGCAATTCATGCGTATTCTGAAGCTGTAGGAGTGATGATTTTTTATAAAATCGGCGAGCTACTCCAGGATCTGGCTGTGTCTCGCTCACGCCGCTCAATTAAAGCGCTATTGGCAGCAAAACCGGACAAGGCTAACTTAAAAACACCTGATGGGTATAAGGAAGTTACTCCTGAATCTGTGGAAGTCGGAGATTTCATGCTAATTAAGCCCGGTGAAAAGGTACCGCTAGATGGTGAAATAATTACCGGAAACTCTCAACTGGATTCATCTGCTCTAACCGGTGAGTCCATGCCCGTCAATGCCAAGCCCGGAGACACTGTATTGGCTGGACAGATTAATAAAAACGGAGCATTAACGGCTCGGGTGTCTCGACTTTTCAGCGAATCTTCTATTTCCAGGGTAATGGATCTTGTAGAGAACGCCACTGCACGAAAAGCAAAAACCGAAAAGTTTATGACCACTTTTGCCCGATATTATACCCCCGTAGTGGTGTTGATCGCAGCAGGCATCGCCTTTATTCCGCCCATTGCAACTGGAGCATCTTTTCACACCTGGATTTATCGGGCACTCGTGCTTTTGGTGATTTCATGCCCTTGTGCCTTAGTTGTCAGTATTCCACTGGGTTATTTCGGTGGAATCGGTAAGGCCTCTCGTAAAGGCATTCTAGTAAAAGGTTCAAACTTTATTGATGTATTAGCAGCCGTGAAAACGGTGGTTTTCGACAAAACCGGGACCTTAACCAAGGGATCATTCAAAGTAAAAGATATCGTAAATTTAAATGGTTTTTCCAAAGATCAACTTCTGGAATTTGCAGCCGCAGCAGAGCTTCAATCGAATCATCCGATAGCCATATCAATTATTGATGAATTCAATAAAAATGGGCGCAAACTGAATCCTACCGAGATTAATAGTCATATTGAGCTCTCAGGGCGGGGCGTTAAAGCCCGGTACAAAGATCATTCAATAATGGTTGGAAATGATAACCTTTTACACGTGGAGTCGATCGATCACTCAAAATGTGAATTTGAGGATACCGTAGCTCATATTGTTGTGGATGCAAACTATGCAGGCTACATCTCAATTGGAGATGAAATTAAGCCGGATGCGTTTAAAGCTATAGAATTACTTAGAAAACAAGGCATAGAGCATATTGCGATGTTGACCGGCGATAATAATTGTGCCGCGAGTGCTGTAGCCAATAGACTAAGAATCGACAGCTTTCATGCAGAACTGCTTCCTGAAGATAAGGTCAGAATTTTTGAAAAACTGAGCAAAGAAACTGTAGGGAATGGTAAAATCGCTTTTGTTGGCGACGGAATCAACGATGCGCCTGTGCTTGCTCGCGCTGATGTTGGAGTGGCAATGGGTGCACTTGGAAGCGATGCTGCCATTGAAACAGCAGATGTCGTTTTGATGAACGATTCTCCCATGAAAATGACAGAAGCGGTTTCGATTGCTAAACAGACACGCAGGATTGTCTGGCAGAATATTATGTTGGCATTCTCCGTTAAAGGAATATTTATTATATTTGGGGCAATGGGTTTGGCAACGATGTGGGAAGCTGTATTCGCGGATATGGGTACTGCATTGTTAGCAGTCATCAACTCTACGAGAATAATCGGAAGAAAAAACGATCCATCATAACTGGCTCGATTTTAATGAGGGTGGTGATTAGTATGAATGTAGGGCAAGTTGAAGGTCTATTAGTACTCATTTTGTTTCTCGGGTACCTTTATCTATGGTGGCAAAAAAGAGTTACTATGATTATAGATTACGGTAATGATCCAGACGTGATATACCATGACAAACGACCCTCTCAAAAGTTTTTAGCCAAATTATCTCGCCTGTTGTCGTTGTTCATCGGATTGATAATTTTTCTTCATATAATTGGTTTCAACGGACATTTCGAAAATGGCTTACTATTTTTTTTAAAACACGAATATTTATATCTTAGCGGATATGCACTTGGCATGTTCGGACTTTTGCTTTGCTGGAGAGCACAGAAGGAGATGGGCAGATCGTGGCGGGTTGGTATTGATAGAAAAAAGACCGAATTGATCACCACTGGTGTTTTTAAAAAAATTCGCAACCCAACCTATAGCGGCCTTTTTTTGATATGTTTGGGAACGCTGATGATTTTTCATAATATGCTAATCCTATTATGGGTAGTGACGTTCTATATATCGATTGAATTTCAAGTAAGAATGGAAGAAGAACATCTCATGGAAACCCATGGCCAAGCGTATATTGACTATCTGAAAACCACAAAAAGATATTTCCCCTATTTGTACTGAATTGATACATTGGGACAGGCAAGATATGACGCTATTGGAGTGAAACAATATTTGATGATTTGGTGTCTCGTTTTCCTAACAGGTCTAAAATTGGAGAACTTTATATGAATATAGATTTCTTTTTAGGCTTGAGTCCGGTTCTCCAGGCTTTTATTGCGACGTTGTTTACCTGGTTCATGACTGCGCTAGGTTCGGGGCTGGTTTTCTTTTTTAAAACCATCAATCGAAAAGTTTTAGATGCAATGCTTGGATTTGCTGCAGGTGTTATGATAGCAGCATCATATTGGTCTTTGCTTGCCCCTGCGATCGAAATGGCTGAAGAGTCAAGTTTGCCTGCCTGGGTCCCTGCTACCTCCGGTTTTCTTTTAGGTGGCGCTTTTCTTTGGATCGTTGACAAACTCCTTCCTCATCTGCATCCAGGATTTCCAACGGAAGAAGCCGAAGGGATCAGCACCAGCTGGCGGAGGAGCGTTCTGTTGGTTTTGGCAATCACGATTCACAATATTCCTGAGGGTCTTGCTGTGGGAGTCGCGTTCGGTGCACTGGCGGCCGACCTACCATCGGCCACGCTGGGTGGTGCAATCGCATTGGCCTTAGGAATAGGGATTCAAAATTTTCCCGAAGGAACGGCGGTATCTGTCCCTCTCCGCCGAGAAGGTTTCTCAAGATTGAAAAGCTTCTGGTACGGCCAATTATCCGGCGTGGTGGAGCCGATGGCTGGTGTGTTGGGAGCCGTCGCCGTCATATACATGCGACCGATCCTTCCATATGCACTTGCTTTTGCGGCGGGCGCGATGATTTATGTGGTGGTCGAAGAGTTGATTCCAGAATCCCAGCTTGAAAAACATTCTGACGTGGCCACCATCGGCGCGATGTTAGGTTTTGCGGTAATGATGACCTTGGATGTGGCTCTTGGGTAATATTATAACACTCATTATCTTCGTACGTGCATTTTAAATGCGTTGTCCAGTGCTATCGGTGTCCCTTACAAAATAATTACGCATCATCCCCATATCCTCATGCTCCAAGTTGTGACAATGGTA
>NZ_JBFELV010000437.1:0-4202 GCF_041551955.1 Desulfosarcina sp. | reverse complement strand
TCCATGAGGATGGCCACCAATGGGATGCCGATCAGCGTGCTGGCAGACCACGAGGTTTCCATCATGCCCATCACCAGTGCCCGCCTGCGGTAAGGTACCCGGTTGCCGACCCAGGCCTGCACGGCCGGATCGAATATGCTTTTGCCAAGTCCGGCCAGAAACAAGGCCACCAGGACAACTGCATAAATGGGGAAAAATGCTGCGGCCAGCATGCCGGCTGCCAGCATCGCCATCCCGGCGATCATCATTTTCCGGTAGCCCAGTCGGTCGGAAATGGGGCCGATTAGCGCGCCCAGCACCGAGGTCACCTGGTTGATGGCGATCAGTGAAGTGATCGCCGACAGGGAGACGCCAAGTCCACGGCTCAGCACCGGCGCAAAGGGGTAGGCAAAGCGCCTGGCGGTATTGAGCACCAGCCGGAAAAAAGTGGTGCCCACGATGGGTAGGAAGAGGTTTGATTGGTTCACAGGATTGGTTGGTCCATTGGTTTATCGAGTTGAATGGTGTGTCTTCTCAATTGTCCGAGAAGCGGGCGGCCAGGATCAGATCGATGTGCTCCCGGTCGAACGGGTAGCGGGTATTGCAGTGGTGACACCGAATCTCAACCGGAAAAGGCCCTTTCTCCTGAATATCCTTCAGTTCGTCGATGGGCAGCAGGGTGAGAACATTTCGGATCTGGTCCCGGTTGCAGTGGCAGATGAAGCCGACTTTCCGTCGATCGATGAACCGGGGCGCGAAATCACCCAGATGTCGTCGCACCAAGTCCTCAGGTGTGGCTCCCTCGGATAGCCATTCGGCAATGGATGGCAGAGCAGCGACCTGGGCTTCGATGCGTCGAACCACCGCACCGTCTGCATCCGGCATCGCCTGCAGGAACATACCGCCGGCAGCCGCCACATTCCCCAGGGGGTCGAACTTGAGGCTGAGGCTGAATGAGGTGGGTATCTGCTCGGAGGTAAGATAATAGTGGGCCAAATCTTTGGCCAAACTGCCGTGGGCCATCATCACCTTGCCGGTGAAGGGTCGCTTGGCATCGGCCAGGATGCGGGTCACCGATATAACTCCGGCGCCGAAAAACGGAGACAGGTTGAAGTCTTCCAAGGGCTTTTCAACAGGGATGGGAACATTTTTTAGGAACCCGCGAACTTCACCGGCGGCGTTGGCTTCGACCACCAGTCCCTTGACGGGACCGGAGCAGTCCACCTGCAGCCCCAGACGGTCTTTGCCTTTAAGGCTGGCACCCATCAGACAGGCCCCTAAGTAGGCGTGTCCGAGAACCAGCGTCTCGAGGATGCCCAGTTCGTGGTTCCAGCGCATCTGGTTGATCATCCGGCTGCCGTCGAGCACAGCCCCCCGAATCGTGTCCCCGGCCATCAGGAAGGTATGCAGGTAATCTTCCTCACGTTCAAGATGCGTCGGCAGGTTCTTATCAGGTTTTTTCTTTTCCATTGATACCCATTTTTGTTCGTGCACGTTCGATTCTACGCATTACTTGCTCGCTATTGCGTATTTTAGATAGATTGGTGAGCAGTCCCGAGGCCTCAGTGGGCGACTCCTTGCGGCTTTCCAGCAGGAGGCGATACCAATAGGGGATCTCCTCGTGGAAACAGGCGACCAGGTCCACGGCATGCTGCCGGGCCGCTCGCAGCATCGTATCGCGATGATGGCCAACCGGTTCCTCCGGCCCCGTCGATGCATTCATTTGCACCAGGTATCGGGTGAGCTCACGGTCAAGTTTGCGTTTGGTAAGGTTGTAGCGAACGATTGGCTTGATCCACAGCCTGGCGATGATATATCCCAGCAGGCCTGCGATGAAGCTGGCGCCGGCGGCAATCAGTAGTGGTGAATCCATGCGAATCCCTTTAACCGGCGTGCCGACTTCGAAAGCGCTGGTACTCGACCATACGGGCCGCCGCCTTTACCGCCCGCTCCGGTGTTTCATAAAACACACCCTTTAGATGATGGCCTTTCACCCGATAGACCGTGGCATCCTTTTCATCGGTCAGCAGGCTGACCCCAAAAACCGGTTTGCCGTATTTTTCCATCAAGCGGACAATCTGTTCGATGTAGTTGCTTTCGAAATCGGAGAACACCCGGACTGCGTCATCCAGAAATTCTCGAGTATATGAAGCGTCAGCCTGTTCCACCGAATCGGCCAGGCGCTTGAGAAAAATTCGGCGCCCGAGGATACCCAGGTTGATGACTGCATCGCAGCCTTTCCATTGAAGCAGCGCTTCCATGACCGTCAGGGGAATCGATGGGTCGTTTTCTCCCACGAGATCGATGGGATTGGAACGGCTCCAATAGGGCGGCAGGACCTTGTCGATCTCGGCAATCAACGCCCCTGAAAGATCCGGCACCTCCAGGCCGAATTGATTGCACAGATCGGCGGTGACCACACCCCATCCGCCGCCCAGTGTCATGATGGCGATGCGGTTGCCCTGGGGAAGCGGCAGGGAGGAGAAGGCCGCGGACAGGTCCAGCAGCTCCATAGGCTGGTCCACCTTGACAATGCCAGCCTGTTGGCAAACCGCATTGAACAGCCGGGTGTCGGACGCCATGGCACCCGTATGACTGGATGCCGCCCGGTTGCCTGCACGGGTCTGGCCGCCCTTGAGCAGCACGATGGGTTTTTTTTGACTCACCCGGCGGGCGCTTTCAAAAAAGCGGCGGCCCTGCTTGACGCTTTCGATGTACAGCATCACGGTCCGGGTGAGTTCGTCGACTTCAAAGCCTTCCATGTAGTCTTCGATGGTGATCATGGCTTCGTTGCCGGAGCCGGAAAAGGCACGGATACCGATGCCCTGCGCCTCGGCAAAGGCCAGCAACTGGGTTCCCATGTTGCCGGACTGGGCAACCACCGCCGTGGACCCTGCCAACGGGCGGACCGACGTCCCCGTGCAGAAAAAATGGATGTGGGGATTGCAGATACCCATGGTGTTGGGACCGAGGATGAGAATTCCTGCATCTCGTGCTTCCTGGGCCAGTTGCCTTTCCAGCGCCTTGCCGTCGGCACCGGTTTCACCGAAACCCGATGTGATCAGCACCACATTTTTAATGCCCTTGGCTTTCAACTGGGGAATCAAATCCATGATGCCGGCGGCAGGCACGGTGACCACTGCCAGGTCGATTTCTCCGGGGATGTCTACCACCGACCGATAGGCGGGTTTGCCGGCAATGAGGCCGCCTTTGGGGTTGACCGAATAAACATCCCCTTGGTAGCCACCGCTGATCGTATTGCAGACGAGCATATGCCCCCACTTGCCCATGTGGGCCGAGGCGCCGATGAATGCCACCGAACGGGGATAGAACAGTGCGTGGATGGCCGGCGGCGCCACCGGATGGGCATCGGTTGCCCTGGGATGCGGTTCGGTCAAGGTGATTAGCGCATCCACGGCGTGGACTGCTCCGGTTGCCGTGGCGATCAGCGGATTGATGTCGATCTCGGCAATTTCAGGAAAATCGGCGGCGATGGCGGACAGACCCATCAGGGTATCGGCGAGGCGTTCACGATCCACCGCCGCTTCGCCGCGAAATGCCCCCAGCAGCGAACGGGATCGGATGGCGTCGATCATGTCCGCCGCATCTCGACGCGTGAGCGGTGCCAGCCGAAAGACGACGTCGGACAGCGCTTCGGTGAGGATGCCGCCCAATCCGAAGAGAATCGCCGGGCCAAAGTGGGGGTCACGGAAAAGGCCGGCCACGAATTCCCGAGACCCACGAATTTGCGGTTGAACGAGAATCTTTGTGTTGGCTGCAGTCTGCAGGATCTGCTCCGCCGCAGACAGCACGGATTGTTCATCGTTCAGATTCAGGTGAACCAAACCCCCTTCGGTTTTGTGCAGCAAACCGTCGCCGTGGCCCTTGAGCACCACGGGATATCCCAGGTCGCCGGCCGCGGCAACCGCGTCTGCAGCTGTGGCCGCAACCGTCTCAACGACCACGGGAACGCCGTAACGGCCCAGAATCGTTTTCGACTCGGCTTCGGTTAGCGCCGTCCTGCCGGATTCGAGGGCATTTCTCACAAAATCATTCAAATCCACGTCGTGATCTCCTTAATACTGAATGGGCTGGCTGATGAGGACCGGTTGATCAACGAAGGATTGATAACCGAAATCGTCGAAGTAGACCTTCAGGGAACCTTTACCGAAGGTGTGGAGGCCGAGGGTCGAGCCGAGGCCCGAGATGGCAGTCTCCGAGCT
>NZ_JBFELV010000436.1:0-4212 GCF_041551955.1 Desulfosarcina sp. | reverse complement strand
GGCTCTGGGCATTTTCGTTGCCTTCGTTCAGGGATTCGTTTTCTTTCTCCTGTCCATCATTTACTTCTCCGGGGCCATGGAACACGCCCACTGATGGGGAATCGCTAGAGGGAATACCGTCGATTCGCCGATACGGATCAATCATACAACGGCGAATCGGCTTGCGTTCAATCGTTTTTGGGGTAACTGGAAGAAGCCCTAATTATCAATCTTTTAAAGGAGGTAGTGTAGGATATGGAAGCTCAAGCATTGCAGTTTTTCATCGCGTGTGTGACAGCAGCTGGTTTTGGTATTGCAGTGGCCGCCTTCGGTTGCGGTATCGGACAGGGCATGGGCTTGAAGTCCGCCGTTGAAGGTATCGCCCGGAATCCCGAATCTTCCGGTAAGGTCACCGTGACCATGCTGATCGGTCTGGCCATGATCGAGTCCCTGTGTATTTACGCACTCGTCGTGTCCCTGATCCTGATCTACGCACATCCCCAGGCAGGCGCCATTGCCGCGCTGTTCGCAAAATAAGTCCTAACCTGCCAGAGCAAAACATGAAAAGGGCCGCTGCCGTTTCGCAGTGGCCCTTTTTACGTTTGGGTTCAGGGTTTTGTGCCCAACGGTGGTCGATTCTTCATATGAGCCATAACCCCGAACTCAGAACCCTGAACCCAGAACCTTTTTAAGATATCGGCCCGTGTGGGATTCTTTCACCTCACAGATGGTTTCCGGTGTGCCGGCTGCCACCACAACCCCGCCGTCGTCGCCTCCTTCGGGTCCTAAATCGATGACATGATCGGCGGTTTTGATCACATCCAAATTGTGCTCGATGACCACCACCGTATTGCCCGCATCCACCAGACGATTCAATACCCCGAGCAGCTTGCGGATGTCGTCGGGATGCAGTCCCGTGGTGGGTTCGTCGAGTATGTAAAGGGTGTTTCCGGTGCCCCGTTTGCTCAGTTCCCGTGCTAGTTTGATCCGTTGGGCCTCGCCTCCGGAGAGTGTCGTGGCCGATTGGCCGATGGGAACATAGCCGAGTCCGACGTCCACCAGGGTTTGCAGTTTGGACCGGATAACATCGATGTTTTGAAACATGGCCAGGCACTGGTCGACGGTCATGTCCAGCACCTCGGCGATATTCTTGCCTTTATAGCGGATTTCCAGGGTCTCCCGGTTGTATCGCCTGGCCTTGCAGACGTCGCAGGGGACATAGATGTCGGGTAGAAAATGCATCTCGATGCGGATGATGCCGTCCCCTTCGCAGGCTTCGCAGCGACCGCCGCGGATGTTGAAGCTGAACCGGCCGGGTTTGTAGCCCCGCATTCTGGCTTCCGGGGTCCGACTGAAAAGATCCCTGATCGGCGTAAACAATCCCGTATAGGTGCCGGGGTTGGATCGGGGCGTCTTGCCGATGGGGGATTGGTCGATGTCGATGACCTTGTTGATCTTCTCAAGGCCGATGATCCGCTCATAGTGGCCGGCAAGCAGGCTGAGCTGTCGAAGGCTGCGGATGGCTGCCCGGTAAAGGGTCTCCAGCACCAGGGTGGATTTGCCCGAACCGGAGACACCGGTGACACAGGTGAACACCCCGGTGGGGAAGGACACGTCGATGTTCTTCAAGTTGTTCTGACGTGCCCCGACAATGCGGATGTCTCCTTGGCCGGCGGACCGTCGTTTGGCCGGCACCTCGATTTTCAGCCTGCCGGAGAGGTATCTGCCCGTCAAGGACCGGTCGTCTTCGAGCATCAGCGCCGGTGTTCCTTGATAGACCACATGGCCGCCGTCGATGCCGGCACCGGGCCCCATGTCGACGACGTGGTCCGCAGCCAGGATCGTCTCTTCGTCATGCTCAACCACCAGCACCGAATTGCCCATGTCCCGCATATTGATCAGCGTGCCCAGCAGACGCTCGTTGTCGCGTTGGTGCAGACCGATGCTGGGCTCGTCCAATACATAGAGCACGCCGGTCAATTTGGCGCCGATCTGGGTGGCCAGACGGATTCGCTGGCTCTCTCCACCGGAGAGGGTGTGGGCCGGCCGGTCCAAGGTCAGATAGGAAAGGCCCACATCATTTAAAAATGCCAGGCGAGCGGTAATCTCCTTGATGATTTTTTCGGAAATCACGCCGCGTTTGCCATCGGGCCGGAAGGCGTCGAAAAACGTCTGCAGATCGGCGATTGATCGAGCGGTCAAATCCCCCACGGACACTCCATTGATCTTTATATGACGACTCTCCCTGCGCAGTCGGGAACCTTTGCAGTGGGTGCACGGTGATTCCGCCATGTAGTCGTTCAGGGTGTTCTTCTCAGCCGATGATTCCGCTTGGGCATACCGCTGCTGTAAATGCGGGATAATGCCTTTAAAGGGTTTCAACACTTTTTTTAGGCCACCGTTTTCATGGGAGGTAAAGGGGATCCGCTGGTCGCCAGAACCGTGCATGAGCACGGTTGTGAACGCCTCAGGGAGGTCGCGGTAGGCGGTATAGATGTCCACTCCGTAAAAGGCGGTGAGATCTTCCAGAAACTCACCAAAGGCGACCGAGTGGCGATGGGCCCAGACGGTGAGCGCTCCTTCTCTTAAGGAGAGGTCGGGGTTGGGTACGATCTGCAGGGGCGAAAAGCGCTTGATCGCGCCCAACCCATCGCAATGCGGGCAGGCGCCGTGGGGCGAGTTGAAGGAAAAACTGGCCGGTGACAGTTCGGGATAGCTGACGCCACAGCGTTTGCAGGCGGCGTTTTCACTAAAGTGCAGGGCCTCTTTGACCTCCTCCAGGCGATGGCCGACAAATGCCACTTCTACCTGTCCTTCGGATCGAGCAATGGCCAGCTCCATGGAGTCTGCCAGGCGGTTGCGGATTCCCGGGTTGAGAATCAGCCGGTCGACCACCACATCGATTTGCGGGGATAGGGCGTTGGAGAGATCGACGGCAGTGTCCAACCCGTGGATCTTACCATCGATGCGCACCCGGGCAAATCCGTCTTTTCTCAATCGTTTCAGCAGCCCCTTGCAGCTGCCCGCCGTCTCATTCGCAAGCGGTGCGAGGACCATGAGCCGGGAACCTTCCGGCCGTTGCATGACCGCTTCCACCATCTCGTCGATGGTTTGGGAAAGGATCGGTTTTCCGCACTGGAAACAATGGGCGATTCCGGCCCTTGCGTAAAGCAGCCGGATAAAATCATAAATTTCGGTTACCGTGCCCACCGTCGAACGGGGGTTGTGGATGGCGGTTTTCTGCTCGATGGCAATGGCCGGAGAGAGGCCCTCGATCAGGTCCACATCGGGTTTTTCAAGGCGTTCCAGAAATTGCCGGGCATAGGTGGACAGCGATTCCACATAGCGGCGCTGGCCCTCGGCATACAGGGTGTCGAAGGCCAAGGTGGATTTACCGGAGCCGGAAAGTCCGGTGATCACCACCAGTTGGTTGCGGGGCAAGCGCAGGCTGATGTTTTTCAGATTGTGCTGCCTGGCCCCTTCAATGGTGATTGCATTTATGGTCGTCACGGGTTCGGCTGGGTTGATGGTTTCAGAAATTCGGCTATCATACTTAGCCGATCCAGGTTTGTAAATTGCTTTCCTTTTATCCCGGTTTCCAGCAGGTTTTCGACCCTCCCGTGAGCCACCATCAGTCACGGGTGCGACCGATAGCGGACGCCCCTGCATCTCCCGGAAACAGCGGTTAGGGCGCATGGCCGATGTTTGATTCGATCCTCGCCGTCTTGGATTGGAATAAAGAAATAAAAAAGAAAAAAAGAGAAAAAATAAATAAATCAAAGAAAAACAGAGTTTACCGATTGTTTGTAAATTGTTGATAACTCCCGATCTGCTTAAAATGCTTATGGAAAAATAACGGGTTTGAAAAACCTTGTATTTCGAAGCAGTTGCTCGGTAAAAACACGACAACTAATAGAAAATATTATACTAAAAAATCTTTGCGGTCATCGTGTCAGCAATTTGATTAACCGACCGTCTTCAACATTGACTTCGGACACCCTATTTTGTAAATAACTCGCCAGTCGTCGAAATTTGCGGCTGCCTTTCTGAAAACCCCTGGTAATTAACCAACAGCTTCATATTTGAACCAATAGTTGGCTGTTTATTTAAAGCTTGCAAGTAATCTTAACTGCTGCTGAAGGGAATTTATTTTTTAAATGGACCAGATATGGACGTCAGTGAAATCTCTGCTTAAGGAAAAGCTTCCCGGTCACAGCTACCGAATGTGGATTG
>NZ_JBFELV010000435.1:0-4236 GCF_041551955.1 Desulfosarcina sp. | reverse complement strand
CAGTGCGGCGATCTGGGGGTCGTCCTTTTTGAGATACTGCATAACTGCTCCTTTTACATGGCCCCACGGGTTCGTCCAGAAAGGGTGGGTTTTGGTTCGGGGCGAGGCCCGAGTGAATTTTCAACCACAGGCATGGCATGACTATTCCGAGGATTGAAAGTGAACGAGAACGCCGCCCCGGGTCGAAAGTCGCCCTTTATGGATGGACGCGATCAATGTTTACCCGCCCAGATAAGCCTCCCTCACCCGGCTGTCTGAAATCAGCGCTTCACCGGTTCCCTCCAGAACCACCGAACCGACCTCCAGCACATAGGCATAATCGGCAATTTTAAGGGAGGCATAGGCATTTTGCTCCACCAGCAGCACGGTTTTACCCTGCTGGTGGATCGCCGTGATGATGTCGAACACCTCTTTGACCAGCTTGGGGGCAAGGCCCAGGGAGGGCTCGTCGAGCATGATCAGCTCCGGAGAACTCATCAGCGCCCTTGCCAAAGCCAGCATCTGCTGCTCGCCACCGGAGAGAAGGCCACCCTTCTGGTCCTTGCGTTCCAGCAGGATTGGGAAAAGGCCGAAAACCCATTCGAGGTCCTTGGCGATGCCGGCTTTGTCATCGCGGCTGTAAGCCCCCAGCATCAGGTTGTCCCGCACGGACAGGTGGGCGAATATTTTACGGCCCTCCGGCGCCATGACGATACCCGCTTTGACCACATCCACCGGACCCATGTGGGTGATGTCCTGGCCCTTATAGCTGATCGTACCGGATTTGTTTTTGATCAGGCCTGAAATGGCTCTCAGCGTGCTGCTTTTGCCGGCACCGTTGGCACCGATCAGAGTGACGATCTTGCCCTGGGGAACCTCCATGGTAAGGCCTTTTAAGGCATGGATACCCCCATAATAAATATTGAGATCCTGAATCTTAAGCACTTTGAACCGCCTCCTCTCCGAGATAGGCCTCGATCACCTTGGGGTCGGCCTTGATCTGATCCGGCGAGCCTTGGGCAATGGTCTCGCCATGATCCAAAACCCAGATATGCTCGCAGATGCCCATCACCACCTTCATGTCGTGTTCGATGAGCAGGATGGTCAAGGCAAACCGGTCGCGGATCTGGCGGATGAATGTCATCAGATCCCGTGTTTCATTGGGATTCATGCCGGCCGCCGGTTCATCCAGCAGCAAAAAGGCCGTATCCGTGGCCAGGGCACGGGCAATTTCCAGCCGGCGCTGGGCCCCGTACGGCAGGCTGGTGGATTTTTCGCCGGCCAGGTCGCGCAGTCCCACCACCTCGAGCAGGTCCATGGATTTTTCTTGGATGGCTTTTTCTTCACGCAGGCTGGCGGGAAGGCTGAACAGGGCGTGCCACCAAGTGGTTTTCTGGCGCAGATGGCAGCCGATCATGACATTTTCCAGCACGGTCTCGTTTTTAAAAAGGCGGATGTTCTGAAACGTTCGTGCGATACCGCTTTTGCACACCAGGTGGGGCGGTTTTCCGGTAATGTCCCGCCCTTGAAAAATGACGTTCCCATGGCTGGGGGTATAGAAACCGGTGATCATGTTGAAGCAGGTGGTTTTCCCGGCACCGTTGGGACCGATAAGCCCGACAATGCTGCCTTTGGCTATCCCTACACTGAAATTTCCCACGGCCGTCAGTCCGCCGAAACGCATGGTCAGCGCTTTGGTTTCCAGGATGGTTTCCGGTTTCATTTCGGTTCACCTCGCTTTCCGATCCTGCCGGCCAGTCCTTCCCAGGTAATTTCGCGGGTTCCCATGAGTCCCTCGCGGCGAAACAGGATGATCAGTAACAGGGCCAGGGAAAAGACCACCATGCGCATACCCGGAACCCCTGCGATGTAAAAATCGCCGATGCTGATCGGGTTTTCCACAAAGCGCAGCCATTCCAAAAGGATCGTGATGCCGATGCCTCCCAGAACGGACCCGGTGATGGACCCCAAACCGCCGGTCACGACGATCATCAGGATGTTGAAGGTCAGGATAAAAAGGAACATCTTGGGATCGATGGTGGTCAGCAGGCTGCCCAGCAGCGCACCGCCCACCCCGGCAAAAAAAGCACCCATGGCAAAGGATATCAGTTTGTATTTGAAGACATTGATACCCATGGCGGCGGCAGCCGTTTCGTCGTCGCGAATCGCCTTGAGGGTGTTGCCGAAATTGCTGTTGACGATGCGCATGACAAAATAGAGGGTCAACAGACACCAGCCGAAATTCCACCAGATATTGGCGTAGTCCGGGATCCCCTTGAAACCCAGGGCCCCGTTGGTGAGCCGGGGCAGGTTGTTGGCAAACACGCGCACAATTTCGGCAAATCCGAGCGTGGCGATGCCCAGGTAGTCGTCCCCCAGGCGCAGCAGCGGAATGCCGACGATGATCCCTGCAATCGCGGCGATGAGGCCACCGAGCAGTACGGCCACGAAAAACGGCGCCTGGGCAGCCTGGACCCAGGCGTAGGGTGCTTCGAGAATGAAAAGCATCTCCTTTTGATCAGGGGTCATGATCAGAATTGAACAGACATAGGCGCCGATGGCCATGAACCCGGCGTGGCCCAGGCTGAACATGCCGGTAAACCCGTAAATCAGGTTCAGGCTGAGGGCCAGGATGATATTGATGGCAATCAGGTTGAGAATTTGGATCTTATAGCCGTCCAGGTGGCCTTTGGCCAGCCAGAGAATGACGCCCAGAACCGCCACCGTCAGCAAATTGAGGATAATTTTTGTTTTGCGGTCCATTATACCTTGTCCTCCAGTTTCGCACCGAACAACCCCGTGGGCTTGAACAAAAGGATGAAGATGAGCAGGATAAAGGCAAAGGCATCCCTGTATCCGGCCAGGTCCGGAAAGAAGGCCACCACCAGGATTTCGACAAAACCGAGTATGAGTCCCCCAATCACTGCGCCCTGGATCGATCCGATGCCGCCGAAAACCGCCGCGATAAACGCCTTGAAGCCGGGGATGACGCCCATGACGGGCTGCAGCTGCGGATAGCGCAGGGCCCACATGATTCCGGAGGCGGCAGCCAGGGCGGATCCGATACCGAAGGTCAAGGCGATGACCCGATTGACCTCGACCCCCATGATATAGCTGGTCTCGATATCTTTGGAGATGGCCCGCATACCCAGTCCCGGTTTGGTTTGATAGACAATATAGATCAACCCGAGCATGAGCAGAAAAGACAAGATGGGAACAAACAGGGTCAGCGGCAGAATGCGCACGTTGCCGACCACGATGACATCTTCCAGCCAAGCGGGCCGGTAGACCGCCCGCGGAATGGCCGAAAAGACGACAATGGCCAGATTCTGCAGGAAAAAGGAGACGCCGATGGAACTGATCAGGGCCGAAATGCGGGGCGCGTCACGCAAGGGCCGATAGGCCACCCGATCGACAAAGACGCCGACACTGGCCGTCACCAGGATGGCCCCGACGATAGCAAGCGGCCAGGGCAGGTGAAACAGGGTAACGGCCCAGAAGACAAAATAGGCCCCCAACATGAAGATTTCGCCGTGGGCAAAATTGATCAGCCGCAGGATGCCGTAGACCATGGTGTAGCCGATGGCGATCAAGGCGTAAAGGCTTCCAAGGGTCAGGCCGTTCAGCGCGTGCTGTAAGAACATGGCCAAGCTCATGCCCAGCTCCTATCGTCAAACGTTCAGAATTTGGGGGGGGAAGCCCGGCGGCTTCCCCCCCTTGTACCTATCATCATTACGCTTATAGCTCGGGGGTGATGCTCCCGATGTACGTTTTCTTACCGTCTTTGATCACAACCAGGCCCACCGGCTTTTCAGCGTCGTGGGTCTCGTTGATGGTGGTTGACCCGGTAACGCCTTCAAAGCCCTTGGTGGTTGCCAGGGCCTTGGTAATGGCTTCGTTGTCGAGGCTGCCGGCCCTTTTGATGGCATCCAGCACGATCACGTAGGAGTCATAGCCTAATGCGGCGTTGACGTTGGGTTCCTTGTCGGGATGCAGTTTCGTCCAGTTGTCGGTGAAATTGCGGGCAACGGGATTCATCTCCTTCATGGACGGGTCGTAGGGGAAGGTGGTGTGGATGAAGCCTTCAACATCCTTGCCGCCGATCTCGACGATTTTGGGGTTGTCCATGGCGTCTCCGCCCATAATCTTGAACGCGGCGCCCAGTTCGTTGGCCTGCTTCATGATAATGGCCCCTTCGGCAAAGTAGGAGGGGATGAACAGCAGGTCGGGTTTTTTGCTGATGATTTCGGTCAGCTG
>NZ_JBFELV010000434.1:0-4239 GCF_041551955.1 Desulfosarcina sp. | reverse complement strand
CGGTTCACGGTTCTGGGTTCACTGTTCACTGTTCACTGCTCACTACTCACTACTCACTGTTCACTACTCACTGTTCACTGCTCACTGCCCACTGCTCACGATTCAACACCGGCGGCAAGGTCAATGAGCCCGATGGGAAGTGCTCGAAGCTCATGGGGTGATCCTGAAAGGCCGAAAAAAGGTCCGCCTGGGACAGGTGCCGCGTGTAGCGGGCTTCGGTGAACAGGCACAGATCGGTCAGGTCCAGCCGGGAGACGAGTTGGGCCTGCTGTGCGAGGACGCGCCGGTGGTCGGCGGCAGTGCCCCGGTGAACAGTGGCGGCAACGAGGATGCCCATGAGGACCAGCGACAGCAGCGAAGAGACATACAACGTGGACGGACGCGGACGCAGGCTAGGGGTCGAGGCGACGGATGACATAGGGCGTCACCTCCGGGAACGTCAGGATCTGCTTGCCCTTATGGTCGGTCAGAAATGCCTGGGCGTCGCTGTGTTTATGAAAGGGGATCAGTTCATGCCCCATGGGCCCGTAGACATCGCTGCCGACCACAAAAAAAGCCTTGCGCGCCTCGATGGCCTGCATGTCGTAGTATTCGGTGACGAAAATGGCCGCAATGTCGGCTCTGGTTTTATCCGGCCGGTACTGACCCAGATTGAAAAGGTATTTGAACATATCCTTGGCGCCGTCAAAATAATCGGTGGTGCCATCGGCAAAGGCCACCTGGGCCACCCAGTCCGGGTAGCGGGCCACGAACATGCCGCACACCGGGCATTTGGCTCTTTTATCCGGCGGCGTGGGAGCAATATCCTGCGACCAGGCCAGGGTGCCGCTGAGCAGCATGATGGACAGGATGACGGCAGTGGTGCCGATTGGTAGGCTCTTCACGGTATGATTTTCCTGAAATCAGCTCTTGTTTTTTTTCTGCATCTTCATGCGCATCATCTTGCGCTTCTCGCGGATCATGCGGTTGTCTTCATACAAGTCGGTGTAGGCGGCCTTGATGGCGGTTTCAAAATCGGCCAGTTCGCCGCCGTTGGCCGTGATGAAGGCTTCCGCATCGGTTTTCGTGGCGAATGCCCATTTGGCCCGCTTGCTCATGACCCCCATCTTGTTGCCGCCGATCACCCAGTAGGCGCGTTCGGCATCGATGAGCGCCTTGGTGTTGTAATCGCCCACCTGGATACTGGCTGGTGCCGCGTCGATGTTGTTGGCCAGATCCACCGCAGCACAGCGCAGGGAGCAGAAACCCATTTCGACGCCGTCATCGTAGGTCAGCAAAACCCGCGAATGGGCGAACTTGTTGCGGTCCATGCCGCAGTAGGGGCATTCCGGGTGCTTGCCGATATCGTCCTGGGCCCAAACCATTGCTGATTCGCCCAGGGGGCCGAAGAAAAACAGACCGCTCAGGAAAACCACCGACATGGCCATAAATACTGTCCTTCGCATACGTTCCTCCTTTTTTTCTCAGATTTTTCAGTCGTCCAGAATGTTCAGGTAGGCCGCATTGAGCCCGCTGTCGTAGTCCTCACGGCACTGCTTCAGGCAGGCACGGTCTTTTAAACATTCACTCATGCATGCCTGGTAAGTATGCAGCAAATCGCGCCGCTGATCCTTCCATGCGGCATCCTGTTCCGGCGTCAGGTCCGGTGTGTTGTCGCGAGCCGTGCCGATGCGCAGGCCGGCGGTTTTGAATTCACCGATGACCACCGTAACCGGGTCGCCCTGCTGGATAATCTTGTTGACGTTGGAAACGAGAATCACGTATGAGCGACCGGGCTTGGGCCCCACCGCCGTGGCCCGCAGGGGGCCGACCTTGGTTACGGGTACGGGAAAGGCTTTGCCGGTGGGTTCGTGCAGCAGGTAAGCCGCGTCCTTTCGGCTGAGCAGGTTTCCGGCTTTTAAAGGGTCGATCACGCGAAAGCGAAAATCCACGAAATGATCCGCCCCGGTCAGGCGGATGCTCTCGAAACGGATGCCCCATTTCTCCGCATCTTCTTGAACGCCCATCTGGTCAGCATCCTGGTTGAGGGCTTGGGTCGTGCACCCACCAACCATCAGCAACAGCATGATCAGCCAGATCGTCGTGTTGCAGACCGCCTTTGACATCGTACGCTTTATGACAATCATTATCTGTCCTCAGGTTTGTATTGAGTTTCGGTCTGAACGACGTTGGAACAGCGTCACCAGACGTGTCTCTCCCCAACAAGGAGGAGGTCCATGATCAGTTGAAGCAATAATGGATGGTGCGGAAAATCGTCAAAGTTGATAGATCCGTATAAAGTCCTCAATCATGTCCTTCCCGCGCAGACGGGGCGTGCAGTGAAGTTTCAGCGCTATCTGTAAGCACATGATAATACAGGATCCCCGCCTTCGCGGGGATGACAACAAAGAGGACATTTCGACTTTCTACGGGTCTGTCAAAGTTACCGTATGTGCCGGGTTGTCAACCGATACAGCTTTCGGTTTCCGATGCCTTCGTCTGCCTTGAGGCCGAAAGCCCCATGAGCATAAGATCACGAAATAAATTAGCACCCCCGCCGGATTGAGTCAAACAACTACCCCAATTTTATCAGGGCATCAGGGTGTTTTTCCTGTCATGCCAGCGTAGGCGGGCATCCATGCTTTTCGAAACATTTCCTTCTGGATAGCGCATATGCTTCACTGCGCGCCCCGCTTTCGCGGGAATGACACCGCTGAGAATGCAAACCTCCCGGCCCCTTGATTTAATCAGGGCACCAGTCCGGAAGGGCCTGGAGGCTGTCCATAATAGCTTCTGAATATGCCGAAATCAATCAGATTCACCATGCCGTTCCCATCGAAGTCAGCGTGGGGGTCGGTGGTCCCGTATGCGGCCCTGAACATGCCGAAGTCGAGGAGATTCACGATGCCATCGTTGTTCAGATCGGCGTCACAAAAATTCCCATAACCATCACCATCGGTGTCGCGCTGACGTTCATTCGCAACCTTCGTGCAATTGTCACAGGTGTTGGGAACGCCGTCACGATCACGGTCCCGGCCCTTTCGGCCCCTGGGACAACGGATCTCCACGTGGGCCAGCACCGAGTCCAACAGGCCATGGCCGTACGTGTCGTCCGGCCCGTAATCGCCTAAATCGACGGCGCCCCGTTGGATGGCTTTTTCCAGTTCGGGCACCGTGATGGTTGGGAAGGCGTCGATCAACAGCGCCATGGCACCGGCCACGTGGGGGGCCGCAAAAGAGGTACCCTCCTGGAAAAGATAGCTGTTGAAGCGGTAGGCGGTCTTGACACCGAACACAAAGGGTCCGTTCTTGGTGCCCGGTGCGACCACCTGAGGAAAAACATCCGCTTTCGGGCATTTTTTGCATTCGGGGTCGTTGGCAGGGACGACATTCACTTCCGTACAGGCGTTTGGCCCGCGGCTGCTGAAGGGTGCGATCTCAAAAAAATCGTCCACGGCACCCACGGCAAAGCTGTCCGGGTAGTTGGCCGGACTGACGCTGGTGGCCATGTCGGGCCCATAGTTGCCGGCGGCAAACACCACAGCGATGCCCAAGGTCTTGAGGGCCTGCACATCGGGTTCGAATTCTGTATCGCACTGGTCCACGCGCTCGATGCTCCACGAGTTGTTGACCACGTCGGGGTAGTCATGGGTATCCGGGTCGCCGTCCGGATCCAGCAGCCACTGGAAACCCTGGTGAATGGTCGTGGTGGTGGCCTGGCGCTGATCGTTGAACACCCGGGCGGCGATCCACTGGGCACCCGGCGCCACACCAATGGCAGTACCGTCGGCATCGCCGCCGACCATCAGGCTCATGGTGCCCGTACCGTGCCCATCCCCATCCCGGGGCACGGTGGTGTTGGCGTCGAAGGCGTCGAACCAGCTGTTGGTGCCGCCCCGCCACCCGGCGGTCAGATCCGGATGGTTGACGTCCACGCCACTGTCCATGTTGGCCACCACCACGCCCTGACCGGTAAACCCCATGGCCCACAATTCGGGTGCGCGGACAGCTTCGATGTTCCACTCGGGAACGCCGCTGCTGACGGTATCGGTCACCTGCAGCCTGAAAACCCGCTCCATGCGGATCTGGCGGATCCCCGGCAGGGCGGCGATTTCCTCGATCTGGCCTGCGGGCACATGCGCGGAAATCCCGTTGAAAACCCAGAAGGGAATGACCTTTTCGGCACCGACCGCTTTTAGCAGGGCCTTGAGATCCGCCTGGGTGACGGTCGCTTTCTGCTGGAGCAGGCGTAACAGCTGG
>NZ_JBFELV010000433.1:0-4280 GCF_041551955.1 Desulfosarcina sp. | reverse complement strand
GTGCAGGTGGAGCTTCTGCCGGTCATTGAAAAAGTCTGCGTAATGCCGAATCCCGTGGATCAGAGGTCGTCCATCCGAACGCCCCTCGCGGGGAATGCTTCTCGTCGGCACAAGCAAGCCATTCCCGATCATCCGCAGCTTACGGGTGGCTCGGTCGTACAACGCCTGGTCCGCTTCTTCGACGCGCTTGAAATGCCTTGTGCAGTTCTTGCCGGTTCCGACCAGATACTCCTGGGCAAAGAGCATCCAAGCGGGGCGTTCGGCACCGTCAAGGTCATCCGCAGCAATCTTCTGGCTGTGCTTGCAGGTCGGGCAGGTCATGATCCCGTTGCCATGCGTGCCCGCGCTGATAGTGGTGCGCTTGCCGCAAGAGCAGTGCAGCACCTTGCGTTCAATCGGCAATTCGTGGACCGCATGACAGTCCTTGCAGAATACCCACTGCAGGCATTTCTCTTTGGAGTAGGCCAGTTGGAAATGGGGATGGAGCTCTACATCGTTCTGGCAATTCGAGCACTGCTTCACCTGGACCCAGAAATGATGAAGAACATCCCGTTCGACGCCGTCCACCATAGTCCGATGCAACGGCATAATGAGTTGGGCGATCTCATTGCAGATCTGCTCGATTTCCGGATAGTGATCCTCCATCCGGGAGGCGGCCAACTCAAATCGGGTAATAAAGGTCGCGACCGGGTCGATATCAAAACCAATCACCCGGGCGTTGCAGCGCATGGACTCCACCAAACTTGTCCCGCCACCGATGAAGGGATCGAGAACGACAGCGCCATGCACGAAGGTCTTGCCGAGATAGGTATCCCAAAAGGCGTCGGCCTTGTCAGGGGGAAGGGTCAGCGCGGTGATGATCGAACGGAACTGAGAGCCCACCCGGCGAGCAAACCAGCGGTGGACCCGGTACAAAGGATTCGAGCTCTGACCTTCACGCAGGGCAAGCTCGGCGATTTGGGCAATGGGAATGTCGCCCGTCTCCAGCAGGGTACGGGCAGGCCAACCGCCAAAGGTGTCGCCTCTGCGGTTCTCAATGATCTGCTTTGCCTGACCTGTTTTAGCCATAGATCCCCATTACCCTTTCGGTCCACTTTCAGAGATTGGTACGATTATCATTCATTATCATCATCCACCTCTGCATAATTACGCTCAGCTATCTCTCTGGAACGTTCGCACAAGGTAATAGCTTCTATGGGATCTCCTGCTACTCGATAAGCTTTGAACACATGCTCTCTTCCGGCATTTGGGTTTGGAACCAGTGTCGTAGCAAGTTCGTTTGTTCTTAAGTCGAAGCTATATGCCACAACCATTCTGTCCACTTCGCGTCTCGTCAATTCGGCAATTTCGATCAAGTCCGCATCAACAGGCATGTCAGCAGGAAGGATTAAAGTTCGACGGTGAGCCGTGCCCTCGGCAAGTGCAAAAGGAGTTGGGGCTACATACATTTTTCGATCACGAACAAGGATATCCCCATAACTACCAAACCCTCGAAAGCTTTTGTTTTTGTGAACGTAGGTATTGTCTGCGTTCAAGAAACTGCCATGACATATCACAAGGTCCAGAACGGGATAGCGGTTACCGTCTGGATTACTGGGATAGCGCCCAAAAACATAAAGAACCTGACGACCATTATGTTCGCCACAAGGGACCTGGCTATTACAGTCATAATCTGCCTCACGCCCTGGGTAGGCCAGCCCCTTTAGTTCATACCCCTCAGTGAAACGCACTAAACGAAAATCGGGATAAGTGTTTCGACCCGGTTCATCGAAGTTCTCACCAATTCTTTGAAGACGAGCTTTGAACCAATTTTGGAAATGAAACTCCTTGTCATTGCGTCCTTCCCGTTCGATTAAAACTCCATCTCGGATGGCCCGCACACATTCTTTGAAAATCGTTGATATCTGAGACACGGATTACCCCTTTCTTTTTGATTTCTTTTCGATATGCAACGATTCAATCGTCGCTTCAATTTCCGTATTGCTTGATTCAAGCAATGCCAGAGCGGTGCTCGGTTCATGAGAGGTCGAGAGTTGCCGGAGCAGTTGCGCCATGACTATGACACGCAAATCATTTCGGCTGAGACCTCGTCCACTTTCTTGAAAACGACGAACTTGATCGGCTACAACCGGCCTCACTGTCCCCCATAAATCTCCATTCCAGTCATGCAGAGGTAATTGGGAACGCTTCCGGCAAACTAAAACTACATCGAGATCGATTGGTTCCTTCGCCTGGTGTTTTGGCATGGCAACAGACATTTCAGCTTTGATCGGCTGTGCCGCTGTAATGCTAAAGCCCGAAGTCATAATTGCTTGAAGAACTGAGTGCCATCCTTCAGGTCTTGAATGATGGTAAGTGAAAGCAAGCACGCCATCATCTTTTAACACCCGGTGGGCTTCTGCCCATACGGCAGCAAGGCGCTCGGTGAAGAGAGATACATCGGCGTTTTGAACCTCCAAAACATATCGCGTCGAGTCGCGCTCCCGTTGGCCATTCTCACCAAGAATATGACGCTGCCAGACATGAAAAAAATCAGCCAGTTGTGAATAGTGTACGTTATCGAAAAATGGAGGGTCAGTTACGATAGCGTCAACAGACTTCTCTGGTATATCTGTATGGCTCGAATCCCCGCAAGATAGATATATTCTCTTCCCGGCAGAAAAATCAGCATATTCACTCGCCAAATCAAAACCAAGCGGTTCAGATAAGCCGAATATTTTTTCGGTAATTTTCTTTCCATCCTTTGTTCTAATCTGTAGCTCAAATGGTTTTTCAGCGTAATCTAAAGCTCGACAAATACGTCCTTTAAACATTGTCATGAAAGAACCAGAGCTTTTCGAGGTTCCCCAAAGATTTGCTTCCAATGGAACTCTTTCTGGTTTCAAAATGTGATGCGCAAACATGTGTCGGACAGCACCTGTTCCCTCTCCTTTATAGGAGGCAAACATGTTGTTGAATTCGAGGGTTCCAGAGAATAGACATGCAAACAAATCACGTAATACGGGATCACTAATCGCCTTGATCCGCTCAGACAAAATCGACAAACAGAGAAGCTGTCTATCATTAAACATTTCGTGCCAATACTTATAATTGTAATTGAGCGCCTGGTTCGTATTGTAACCTGGTTCTATTAAAACTACAGGATAGGCATTTGGACGCTCAGCCAACATTGCCGAAGCCTTTTCATACAAAGATCGGTCTTCATCATTAGCAGATTTATATACCTTTGAGCCGTCAGGTAGAAGGATTAGCTTTGCATAGAGTCGATGCTTAGGCGGAGCATCTGTTGAACGAACTGTCGGGGCTATGGAGAAAGTGTGGTTACAAGCAGGACATGTGGCCTTTTGACCTTTCGCTGGACCCGACTGCGGATCAAAAATCTTTTGGCAGGACGTGCAGTGCGCACTCTCATCATCGTATCGTACCTGATTGATTTCGCCGCAATCAGGGCAGACGGCTTGTGCTTGGGGGTAGCGTTTGGGATAAGCATGCCGAGCGAAGATCCTTGAAGAAAAAAGATCCACATCTTTATTGCAACAAGGGCATTCCAGTGTCTTTACCCAGAAATAATAAAGGACATCGGCTTCTTGCCCGTTTGGTAAACGGCTTTTATAAAACGCTCTGATTTTATCCGCAACGTCGGACTCTATTGATTTATATTCATTCAGTACGCTTTCGCGATTGTGGTAAGAAAGAGCATTGCGTACTAGGAAGTGTGCTACCGGATTAATATCCCGACCAATAGCTCTCGCTCCGAGTTTTGCGGCTTCGCCAATGGTGGTGCCACTGCCCATAAACGGATCAAAAACAACAAATTCATCAAGTCGTATCGGTTTGTACAGAGCATCAAAGATATCAGTTCCTGACGGCGATAAAGCACCAAGTGTAATCGCACGAAATACTGTCCCAAGTCGTTGTGCCCACCATTTATGTATATGATAGATAGGCCGGTTAATTTCTTTTCGCCAACTTTCCAGTTCAGCAACATCACTGACTTTTTCAAAAGGGAATGCAGGATCTTCCAGTGCGCATGCCCATGAGAATTCAGGTGCCACAACTGGGGTTATTTGATTGTCTATACTCGTTCGGGTCGCGTGGTTCATAGCCCGTTATCACTCCTTACGCTTCTTGTCTGTTTCCGCAGCCCCGCCTGCCTCTACCCAGGCATCGACTTGATCTTTTTTGAACTTCCAAAGACGGCCCATGCGATGGGCGGGCATCGCATGCTTGTCGATCCAGCGGTAAACGGTGTCACTGCTGACACCGAGGTACTTGCCTAT
>NZ_JBFELV010000432.1:0-4290 GCF_041551955.1 Desulfosarcina sp. | reverse complement strand
TCCGATTTGCTTCAACGGGATGAAAATGCACGCAGTCAGCACGCCATGGACGTGCGTCAGCGGATTCAGGAGTTGTATGAGGCATTTAAGGTTCGGTTTCCCATTTACATGCTCTTTACCAAATGTGATTTGGTTGCCGGTTTCACCGACTTTTTTGCGGATCTGAATCCGGAAGCGCGCGCTCAGGTCTGGGGTGAAACATTGCCCGACAACAGTTTGGAGCCCCTTGAAGACCAGCTTTTTGGCTTCGGCAATAATTTTGATGCATTAATAAAACGGTTGAACCCGCGTACGTTCCGGAGAATCCAGGAAGAGAGGGATCTGCAGCGGCGCGCCCAGATTCTGGATTTTCCGCAACAGATGGCCTTGTTGAAATCCGCGCTGATGCATTTTCTTTACGACGCCTTTTCAGCCAGTCGCTATGATACCGAGCCCTTATTGCGGGGTGTATATTTTACCAGCGGCACACAAGAGGGTACACCGATCGATCGGGTGTTGGGACGATTGGCCGATACATATGGATTCGATCGTCAGCGCCAGCCGGTATTCAGCGGGCGTGGCAAGGCTTTTTTCATCACGCGATTGTTGAACGAAGTGGTTATCCCGGAAGCCGAGCTCACCGGTGTCGACCAGGGTATTGCGCGGCGACGGCGAAATCTGCAAATGGCGGTATACGGATGTTTGCTGACGCTGGTCGTCGGCATGACCGTGTTGTGGTCAGTCAGTTATCTGCGCAACCAAAATGCCATCGACACGGTCAACCATCAGGTTGATCGTTATCAGGCGGTGAGCGATGCAGCGAGTGGAGCGGATCGCCTCGGGGTGATGCCGCTGCTTGCACGTCTGGAAGTTCTGAAATCGGCCCACGCGGTTTACCAGAAACCCTCCGGATGGATGCGGCTCGGTCTTTACCAGGGAGAGAAACTTCAATCCGAAATCGATCGCGTATACAAACAGCTGTTAAAAAGCGACTTGCTGCCGGTGATTCAGTTTCGTCTGGAACAGCGCTTGCTGGTCGGCGCACGGACCGTTCGATCGGATGATTCGGAAATCCTGTACGAGCTATTGAAAAGCTATCTGATGCTGGGGCAACCCGAGAAGCTGGAACCCAAACTGGTTGGCGTGATTATCGCCAAGGAATGGGAGCGCAGTTACGCCAGAGAACCCCGGATACAATCCGAGTTGATCGCGCACACCAATCATCTCTTAACGGAGCGGAACTGGCTCGACCCGATCGTCCTGGATGACGCGCTGGTCAGCGATGTACGCCGAAAACTGAATGCAATTCCCTTATCCATGCAGATTTACGCCAACTTGAAAAGCGAAGCCTTCTCAGACCCATCCCACGACTTTCGGTTGTCCGACAACCTCGGACGATACGGTGACCGGGTTTTTGACGAAAAAACGATCCAGAAGCAGATAATTCCCGGACTGTATACCCGTCACGGGTATACGACTTTTTTCAAAATGCAAGGATTGGGGTTCGTCAAAAAGGCATTGGCCCAAAATTGGGTGCTGGAGAACCCCGCCGCCGATCAGGCCGGTGACTTGAACCGGTTGTATGATGATCTGGAAACCCTTTATTTTGCCGAGTATGAGAAACGGTGGCGTAAGCTGTTAAGCGATATCAGAATCCGGCGTGTGCAAGGCGTCAATGAGACGATTCAAGCCCTGGACATACTCTCCTCCCCCGACACCCCGGTCCGCCACCTGCTTGAAGCCGTCGAAGCCAACACCACCCTGACGGTGGAGAAGTCGACCGATTCATCGGCCGACAAACAGGAGAAGCCGGAGGATGCCGTAGAGACTATCTCACGATTGAATCAAACGCTCCAGACGGTTTCGGTACCTTTCCCTCTGCAAGAAATGGAACGGCATTTCGAAGATCTGAATGTGCTGGTGCAGCGCACGGAGAAGTCTCCGCCACCACTCGATCATGTCTTGAGCCTTCTGGCAGCGCTGCGGGACGACATGATGGTGATCGGCAACTCGGCGAAAAGTGAAGCGCAGGCGTTGAGAATGGCCAGGGAGCGAATGAGTGGTGCGGGTGCAAGCGACAGCATTAAACTGGCCAAGCTTGAATTCGATCGATTGCCAGAGCCGATGCGAACCTGGTTTCTGTCGCTGACCTCGTTTGGATGGAAGCTCACCTTGAATTCAGCAAAGTCAGAGCTGAATTCAATCTGGAAGCAAGAGGTGCTGACCCCTTTCCAATCGGGCCTGGATAAGCGCTACCCGCTTTTTCCAAACAGTTCATATGACGCAACCTTGGCTGATTTCAGCCGGTTTTTCGCTCCCAACGGCACCATCGACCAATATTTTCAGGCCCACATCAAACCATTTGTCGATACCAGTCGACCCCAGTGGCGGCAAGTCGCCATGGATGATCAGGGAATGGGTTTGTCCCGGGCGGTGCTGAAGCAGTTTCAATATGCCGCTAAAATTCGCCAAAGTCTGTTTGCTGCGGGCGGACAGACGCCCTCCATTCAATTTGAATTGAGGCCCCTTGCTTTGGATGAAAAAATTGCCGCCTTCCGCCTCAATATGGAGGGGCAGACGCTCGTATACAGCCACGGTCCCATTCGATCGACCCGATTCCAGTGGCCGGGGCCCGAAACCGACCTTGGCGTCAGACTGACCTTCCAGACGCTCGATGGACGGGAAATCAATCAGACTGCAGAGGGCCCCTGGGCGTTGTTTAGAATCCTGGATACGGCCAAGGTCGATGCAACCGCGGTACCCGACCGGTTCCGGGTCACCTTCCAGAAAGAGGGGCATACCGCCCGTTTCGAACTTCGCGCAAGCAGCGCTGACAATCCTTTTAAGCTTTTGGAATTGAATCGATTTCGCTGCCCGGAGGCGCTGTGATGACCGCACCGGTCGTACCAGGTGTATATGGAAAACTGCCCGCAGTCGGCGATTTCGTCTCGCGGCGGTTGCCGGCGCCGTTCGTCAAGACCTGGGACGCCTGGATCCAGGAAGCGCTCACCGTCAGCAAGGAACAGCTGGACGCAGCGTGGCTGGACGTTTATCTGACCAGCCCCATCTGGCGTTTCATCATGAACCCCGGTGATGGCGGGGAGAAGGCCTCGGTCGGCATCCTGATGCCGAGTGTCGATAAAGTCGGCCGCTACTTTCCATTGACGCTGGCCGCCATGCTCGACAACCGTGAAGCCTTGCCATATCTGTTTATCGCGGCAGCGGATTGGTTTGATGCCCTGGAGCAGCTGGCACTGTCCGCTCTGGAGGATGGTTTCCAATTGGACGCATTCGACCGCGAGTTGCAGACCCTGCAACTCGACCCGTTAATACCGGCCGACAGCGATCAACCGTCGGGTAATGGGCTCAGCGGAGAGGACGGCAAGGTCCCCATCCGGATCGAGATGGACGCGCTTGGACATATGCCGGAGGCTTTCAAGGAGTTGGGGGCTTGCCTGCTGATGCGTTTCTATTCAACTTACAGTCTGTGGAGTACGGAAGGTTCCGAACTCTTGAATCCTTCGCTGCTGGTTTACCACGGTTTACCACCGGCGGCCGATTTCTCCGGTTTTCTCACCGGTGACTGGTTACGATCCGGTGCGAGCAAACCAATCCAGGTTTCGCCGTTTTTCTATAGTCCAGGGGGGGCGCCGGTCAATGACCCTGGATCACCTCTCGATGCAGGTGCGATCAATTCGATCCAGTGGCGTTCCTGTGGCCGCAGCGATGTCGGTAAGGTTCGCGTGCTGAATGAGGATGCCTTTCTGGAAAACCCGAAAATCGGTGTCTGGGCGGTCGCAGACGGCATGGGAGGACACCTGGCTGGAGATGAGGCCAGCCGGGCAATCGTCGATGGATTGACCACGGTCAACCGCGGCGACACGATTGAAACCCTAACGGCCGATGTTACGGCCTGCCTGCAGAATACCAACACCGATTTGCTGAGACGCTCGCGGGAAAACGAGAATGGCCAGCTCATGGGCAGCACGGTGGTGGTCATGCTGGCCGTCGGCAACCAGTGTGCAACCCTATGGGCGGGTGACAGCCGCCTCTATCGTTACCGCGATGGCCTGCTGTCGCAATTGACCTGTGATCATTCACCAGATTCCGAAATAGTGAACCCGGACGGGACGGCACCATCTGCGCCGGCCGATGCCAACAGCAGCAATATCGTCACCCGGGCATTGGGTGCTGAGGCGGATTTGGCTGTCGATGCGGTTGTCTTTGAAGCCATCCGTGGCGATGCGTATCTGCTCTGCTCCGACGGATTGGTGAAGGAGGTCAACCCACGGGAAATTGCCGACCTATTGA